>DATAOT010000200.1:0-16563 GCA_036265615.1 Aestuariivirgaceae bacterium | reverse complement strand
GCGTCTTCAGCTCCTGCCTCCGACCGTAGGCGTCAGCTATTGCTCATCCAACAACGGCAGCGCCGGTGAGGTTGACGCTCGCCTCAGGTCTTGACAGCGAACATGAGAGCAGGTTGTTGAAAAACCCGTAGCGAATCCGTTCCTTTGGTGATTCCCTCGGTTGGGATTGGATCTCGAGGGAGATTGTGATGCGGGGATTTGATGAACCTTCAGGATCGCTCTTTTCGTATGTCGATCTGAAGACGCGGGTGCCGAAAGAGCATCCGCTGCGCGCCATCCGAGCCATAGCAGATAGGGCGCTGTCAAAAACGGGCAGTGATTTTGCCGTGCTGTATGCGCCGCTGGGGCGATTCCACCGGAGAAGCTGCTGCGAGTCTCGTTGCTGCAGGCTTTCTACTCGATCCGCTCGGAACGTCAGCTCATGGAGTGGCTGGACTTCGATCGGCTGTTCCGCTGGTTTGTTGGTCTAGGGATGACGGCAGGGGCGCCTTACAGTACCGCGGAAGGGAGCGCTTCTCGGAAATCGCTCCCCAGAAATTAGGGGAGGGGTCCGCGCCCGCATGCGGCCTCGCCCCCGAACTGGCCCGTCGCACCAAGCCGCGGATGGGTGGGGCGGTCCGTACAAGTTTCCTCAACATGATCAGAGGGCATAGGAGAACACGTCAGCGGAGCTGCAGATAGGTTCTTCTTAAGGTAGCGTCTCTTCGATATGAGCTACTTTGAATTGCTTACTTGGCAAAACGAAATTTGCATGGACGGCCTAATCTATCTTGGCACCCGGTCTGGCCTGAACTCACCGCATTCCTTCACGCCGACACGCGATTTTTCTCCTTGGCAAAAGGGCTGAGCCCGAGCCATCGCTGCATTGAGCCTGCCAGCTCCGGATTGCCGATCAATTCGATCTGGCGGGCATCGATCTCCTCTTTTACCGTCGACAGCCCCATCCAGACTGCCGTCATGCTCTTGAGCGAAGCACGCACATAGAGGTCGATATCGAAGCCGGGATTGACCGAGCAGAGATCGACAGTGCTGCCGTCGATGACCAGCCACCAGGCCTGCTTTGCCGACTTCACCTCCGGATAAACGAAGCTGATTGTGCAGCGGCGGCGCGGCAGAGGAGCGGGATCGAGGTGCCGGCGCATGTCCCACATCAGCAGTGACGGATCGAGATTCTTCAACGAGACGCTGGACTCGACCCAGCGCTGTCCCCAGCTGCCGAGCGACATCACGACCGGCCGGAGGTCCTCGCCGGCCTCGGTGAGCCGATATTCGACGATGCCAGACTGCGCCGTCGGAACCGATATGATCACGCCCGCCTCTTCGAGCTCTTTCAACCGCTTCGACAGAAGGGTCGGAGACATCAGCGGCACGCCGCGACGAAGATCGTTGAAGCGGGTCGAGCCGCACAGCAGCTCGCGAATGACGAGCGCCGTCCAGCGCGAGCAGAGGATCTCGGCCGCCATTGCCACCGGGCAGAATTGGCCATAGCTGCCGAGCTCTTGGCGTTGCGTCATCGTTTCTCCCGAAGCGGTCGAGGTCCAGATAGTGTACCGGGAGGGACATGAACAGTCATCAAATGTCGTTGCCAGCAACGCTGAACGGGCAGATTGTGCGGGGGCCGATACACATCCTGGACTGGAGGGGTGGTCGGGAGTTTGCGAGGATGGGGCCCAGTTCACAGGAGATCACCCATGGCAATCGCATCGCCCGCGCCCATCGCCGGTCCGCCTTGGCGCAGCGCCGCAGAGATCGCACGCGGTCTCGGCCCGGAACTGGCCCGCCGCGCCAAGCTGGACAAGGATGAAGATGCCTACGTCTTCGACAACATCGCTTTGCTGAAAGAAGCAGGTCTCGTCGAGGTCGGCGTGCCTCGAGAGCTTGGCGGCAGCGGGGCCGAGATCGGCGACCTCGCAGCGATGCTGCGCATATTGGCGTACCAGTGCGGCTCGACCGGTCTCGCCTTCTCGATGCACACCCATCAGGTGGCAATCCCGGCATGGCGCTGGCGTCACCAGAAGATTGCTGCCGTCGAGCCGCTGCTGCAGCGTGTGGCCAGGGAGCGGATCATGCTCCTGTCGAGCGGCGGATCGGACTGGATCGGCGGCTCCGGCAAGGCGGAGAAGGTCGAAGGCGGTTACCGCATCACCGCCCGCAAGGTCTTCACCTCCGGCGCGCCGACGGGCGACATCCTGATGACCGGGGCCGTGCTCGACAGCGAGGACGGGCCCATTGTGCTGCATTTCGGTATTCCGATGAACTCTCCGCAGGTCAAGGTGCTCGATACCTGGCGCACGCTCGGCATGCGCGGCACCGGCTCGCATGACGTGCTGATCGACGGTCATGTCGTGCCGGAAGCTGGAGTTGCGGTGCGACGCAAGGCCGGGGAGTGGCACGCCATCTTTCAGATCATTTCGACCATCGCCTTCCCGCTTATCTATTCGGTGTATCTTGGCGTGGCCGAAGCAGCCCGCGACATCGCCATCGGGCTTGCCAGGCGCAAGCCGGCGTCGCGTCATGCTGTCGAGCTTGCCGGGCGGATGGAGACCGAGCTGGCGGCGGCTCGCCTTGCCGTCGAATGGATGGTCAAGGCCGCGGAACTCAACGCACCGTCGGCGGAATCCGTCAATCAGGTAATGATCGGGCGACAGCTCGCCGGCCAGCACGCGATCGCGGCTGTCACCTGCGCCATGGAGCTTGCCGGTGGTGCTGGCTTCTACCGCTCGGCCGGCCTGGAGCGGCGCTTCCGTGACATTCAGGCGGCGCGCTATCATCCGCTGCAAGCCGGTCCGCAGGCGGAATATGCCGGCTCCCTGGCGCTGGGGCTGCCAATCGATCGGATCTATTGAATATCGCGGCGCTGCCGGTACAGCCGCTCGGCCAGCCGCAGCAGCGCCCATCCCCAGGCGAGCGCAATGACTGGAATTGCGATCGTGATGACACCAAGCACCAGGAGGGGGATCCAGGGGCGGCGCGGTCCGCCGCGCCAGCCGACCTTCTGGACCATGGTCGTGACGAGCTCGCGATCGGGGAGCCGCCCATATTCCGGATAATTCGCTCGGAACTTCGGCAGCGCGTACCAGCAATTGGCGTCGTCCACATCGCTGAGATAGTCGGTATCGCGCATCCCGCGCGCTTCGCGGCAGGCAACTGGAACGAGCGGCGTGGCCGAGCTTGTGATTTCCTCGGCAAATTCGGCGCGGTGGAACTCCTTCTCGAAGGGACGGTAGAACCATGCACCGACGGCGGTCAGAAACAGGATGGTGCAGATCACCCATAAGCGGAGCAGGCCCTCACGGATCATCTCCATCGGGGCATTCCGCTAATTCGCAGGCGTTCCTTCTGCCATCCGATCGATATACCAGCCGAGAAACTTCTCGACCTGATTTTCGTTCGGCGAAAATGGTCCGGGCTCATAGGCGGGGCTGGAGACGCCGAGCTGCTGCCAGCGCACGAATGTCGCATCCTGGCCGTTGGTGGTGCGCCACACCTGGGTGAGGTTTTGCAGATCGTAGTCGGCACCCTCGACGGCATCCTTGTGCACCAGCCATTTCGTCCTGAGCACGGTGGTTTCGGTCGTGATCGGCAGGATATCGAAAATGA
This sequence comes from Aestuariivirgaceae bacterium, assembly GCA_036265615.1. Taxonomy (GTDB): domain Bacteria; phylum Pseudomonadota; class Alphaproteobacteria; order Rhizobiales; family Aestuariivirgaceae; genus DATAFF01. Next base: position 12,963 of record DATAOT010000200.1, on the reverse strand, counting down.
CGGCGTGATCACTCAGAAAGTGATTCCATGAGTTGGGCTGGGTATGAAGCGACAGTGCGCCGAGGCGCGGGTTCTGGAAGCGCCCGAGCAGGCGCTTCGAGGCGACACGCGTGTCGACCGTGTAGGACTCGCCATGATTGTCGAGTGCCAGGCGCTCGAGACGAAAGGCGGTTGGCCGACCCTCGAGCAGCTCGACCAGGCCCCAAGGCAGGCGGTTCTTCTCCCAGATATCGATCATCTCCGCCTGAATGCGCCGGTAGCGTTCGTAATAGGCACGCTGGCGCGGCTTTACGTCGGCCTCGGTGTGAGCGAAGAATTGGAAGAAGATCTTGAGCAGCTCGGGATGACCGCCGCAATGGTAGCATTCCCGGTTGTTCTCCATGACCGCCTTCCAATTGCCGGCCACCACCACATCCTCCTGCTTCGCGATCTTGCAATTCCGCAAGTCATGGGGATCGAGATATGGCCTGACGATCTCTTCCATCTCGGAAAAGTCTGCGGGCGGATCATCGGCAAGGCAGATGAATAGCAGCCCGCTCAAGCTGCGCAGATGAACGGGCTTGAGGCCGAGGCAGTTGCGCTCGACATCCGGGGAAAGATGCTCGGCAAAGACCAGCGGGCCGGAAAGATCATAGGTCCAGCGATGGTACCCGCAGACAAGCTTGGCGGCCGAGCCACGCTCGTCATTGATGATGCGCGCGCCGCGATGGCGGCAGACATTGTGGAAGGCGCGCACCACTCCGTCGGCACCCCGCACGATCACGACGGAATAGCGGCCGAAGCCGACCACGTTATAGTCGCCGGGTTGCGGCACATCCGCCTCGACCCCGACATGGATCCAGTGGCGGGCCCAGATGGTCTCGAGATCGGCTGCGAAGACCTCGTCGCTGAGATAGAACGGCGCTTCCAGGCTGTAGCCGGGCGTCCGGCGCCTGACCAGCGGGGCCACGGGCATCGGCGTTTCCCTCGATGGTGAATTGCTTGCTTGCATCGCACCACACAAGGCGGTTAACGTCAACCTGTGAATTCAGAGTTCACATGGTGAAACAATGCCATTCGAGCTTACAGCCGAGCAGAGGCAATTGCAGGAACTGGCGCGCGAGTATGTCGGCCGCGAATTGCGGCAGGTCGCCCGCGAGATCGAGGACCGCAACGAACCCCTGTCGCGCGAGCGGCTGCGGCAGCTGGGCGAGATGGGATTCCTGGGCATCAATGTCGATCGGCGCCTAGGCGGCCAGGGGCTGAGCGATCTCGATGCCTTGCTGGTGCTCGAGGAGTTCGCCAAGCTCCATCCCGCGGTTGCGTTTCCGGTTTTCGAGAGCTGTGTCGGGCCTATCAAGGCGATCGAGCGCTTCGGCGGCGAGACGCTGAAGTCGCGGCTTGTTCCGCAGGTGTGTCGCGGCGAGTTGACGGTGGCGATCGCCATGTCGGAGCCTGGTGCCGGCACGGCTTTGACCGATCTGACGACCCGCATCGTCGAGCGCGAAGGCGAATGGATCGTCAACGGACAAAAGCGCTGGTGCAGCGGTGGCGGCCATGCCGAGGGCTATCTCGTCTATTGCCGCTTCGGGGAGATTGCCGGCGCCAACGGTATCGGCGCCGTCTATGTCGAGCGCGACCGGCAAGGCGTGTCCTTCGGCAAGCGCGAGCACCTGATGGGTTTCCGGGGCATCCACACCGCCGACATTTTCTTCGACGACGTGCGGCTGCCGGCCGAAAATGTGGTAGCCCCGGCCAATTCCTTCGGCAGGCTCATGGAGGCTTTCGACCTCGAGCGTTGCGGCAACGCCACGGTGTGCCTGGGTCTCGCCGCCGGCGCCCTCGCAGAGGCCATTGCTTATGTCCAGGAGCGCCGGCAATTCGGCAAGCCCATCGTCGAGTTCCAGGCCGTGCAGCTCAAGCTCGCGGAGATGGCGATGCAGGTCGAGGCCTCACGTCTGATGATCCACCGCGCCGTAACGGCGGCGGATGCCGAATTTCCCTCGGTGCTGATGAGCAGCATGGCGAAATGTTTTGCCAATGAGACGGCGCGAGACGTCTGTGGCAAGGCAATGCAGCTGATGGGCGGTTATGGTTATTCGAAGGCTTTTGCCGCCGAGCAGCGGCTGCGCGACGCCTGGGGCTGGGGGATTGCCGGCGGCACCATCGACATCCAGAAGGTCAATATCGCTTCCGCCCTGATCGGGCGGCGTTTCCGCCAGCGAGGTTGAGCGATGCAGTCGGCATTGAGCAATCTGCGGGTCATCGAGCTGGCACGGGTGCTGGCCGGCCCCTGGGCGGCCCAGACGCTGGCCGATCTCGGCGCTGACGTCATCAAGGTCGAGCATCCGGCCCGCGGCGACGATACAAGGGCCTGGGGACCACCTTACCTCAAGTCGCCGGACGGGCAGGGAAGCCCCGGCGAATCCGCTTATTATCTGTGCACGAACCGTAACAAGCGCTCGATTGCCATCGATTTCGCGACGCGAGAAGGCAGCGACCTTGTGCGCGATCTGGTCAAGACGGCAGACATCGTGATCGAGAATTTCCGCCCCGGTGCTCTGGCCAAATATGGCCTCGATCATGAAGCCTTGATGCGCGACAATCCGCGCCTGATCTATTGCTCCATCACCGCTTTTGGCCAGTCCGGCCCCTATCGACATCGCCCGGGTTATGATTTCGCGATCCAGGGCATCGGCGGGTTGATGAGCTTGACCGGACTTGCCGACGGCGAGCCCGGCGGCGGACCGGTGAAGGTTGGGGTTGCGGTCACCGATCTCTCGGCCGGGCTCTACAGCGCCATCGGCATCCTGGCTGCGGTCAATGCGCGCCATCTCACCGGCCGCGGGCAGCATCTCGATCTCAGCCTCTTCGACACCCAGGTCGCCATGCTTGCCAATCAGGCCTCGAATTACCTGGTATCGGGCGCCGTGCCGCAGCGCATGGGCAACAGCCATCCCAACGTCGTGCCCTACCAAGCCTTCGCCACCGCCGACGGTCATCTGATTCTGGCGGTCGGCAGCGACGAGCAGTTTCGCCGCCTTTGCGACGAGATCGGGCGGCCGGAGCTCGGCCGCGATGGCCGCTTCGCGACCAATCGAGGCCGGGTCGAGAACCGCGCGGCGCTAATTCCCGAGCTGGCGGAGACGCTGAGAAAGCGCCGCACCGCCGCGTGGCTCGAGCTCTTCGAAGCGGCAGGCATTCCCTCAGCACCGATCAACAGCATGGACCAGGTCTTCGCCGAACCGCAGGCCGCCGCGCGGGCTGTCCGCATCGAGCTCGCGCATCCCTATGGCACAGCGCCGTCGGTGGCGAGCCCGGTCAGGCTCTCCGCCACGCCGCCGCGCTATCATCGCGCGCCACCGCTGCTTGGTGAGCATACGGAGGAGATTCTTCGCGACGAGCTCAAGCTCAGCGCCGACCGCATCGACGCATTGCGCGCAGCGCAGGTGGTGCGCTGAAATGGAAAGGACAGACGCGTGGCTGCATTCGAACCGGTGACCGCCGTTCTTCGTGCCCTCGAGGTGCTGCGCCTCATCAATGAGCGCGATCAGGCGACCGTGACCGAGATCCATCGGTTGTCCGGATTGCCCAAGCCGACGATTCTGCGGATGATCGAGACCCTGATCGTTGCCGGCTATGTGGCGCGCGAAAGCGATCGGCCGGCCTATGTGGCGACCGGCAAGTGCCTGCTGCTCAGCAGCGGATTTCGCGCCCATGACCGGCTCATCGCCGTCGCAGCGCCGATGCTCGGAGCGTTCCGCCGCAAGATCGGCTGGCCGTCCGATATTGGTATCTTCGATGGCGATGCCATGGTGATTGCCGCGACCAGTCGCGACCTCGGCGTGCTCGTCCTCAATCGCAAGGTCGGTACCCGCACGCCGCTCCTGCTGAGCGCGCTCGGGCGCGCCTATCTCGCCTTCTGCGATGACGGCGAATTCGAGCGGATAATCGGCGTGCTTTGCCAGTCGTCAAATCCGCTCGACCAGTTGGCGAAATCGCCCGAGCGCCTCGACAGCCTGCGCCGCGAGACGCGGCGACGCGGCTTTTCGGTGACCGACAAACGATATCTCGATACGGTCTATGACGGGTTGATCTGGGGTATCGGAGTGCCGATCATGGCCGACGGCAAGGTGGCAGCGGCCATCAATGTGATGTTCCTGCGCAGCGCCATGCCGCTCGAGGCCGGCATCGCCGAGCTTGTCCCGGTGCTGCAGGCGGCGGCGCGCGACATCGGCAACGCCGTGGCGCAGCAGTCAACCGGCATCGTGGCGCGGGCGGAGCCGCATGCCGATCGTCGCAGAATGAAGGCGAGGGTGGCACGATGACCGATTCACTTGAACGCCATCAGGTATTTCCCGAGAGCGCCCTGCCGGATCCCGAGGCGCTGATTGCCGAAGCCCGCGAGACTGCTAGGACGATCACCGTCGGCTCGTCGCCGTTCCTTTCGACCTACAAGGTCGGCTGCGAGATCGAATACAAGCGGCGATGTACTGCCGAGCGGCGGATCATGATGCATGCCCAGATCGGTTTCCGAGGCCTCGACAAGAGCCGTCGCGCTTGGGCGGAGATCTGGCAGGCGCTGGACAAGGCCGGCCACCGCGTCGACCGCTACGGCATCTGCCTCGACTGGAGCATGGGATATCCCTCAGCGCAGCGCAAGGACATGCCGCGCGGCACCGGGCTCATCATGGCCAATCTCGACGAGTGGCGGGCCCTGACAGGCATGGCGCCGGTAGCGCCGCATTTCGGCGACTTCGTCATCGGCACGCCGGCGGCCTTCGAGAACACCATCGCGGCGCTCCTTGCCGGCTCGACGTCGGTGGGCAATCTCGGTCAGTATTTCGCTTTCCGGCAGCCGCATTGGGACGACGATATCTTCACCACGGCCGAGTCGCTGAAGGCGATCGCGCTGACCGCCGCCCAGCCCGTGCCGGTCATCGTGCACTCGAGCCTCGATGACGGCTTCGCATCGATGTTCACCGATCTTGCCTGCTCGCTCGGCGCCATCCTGCTCGAGCAATATATCGTGGACGACCTTCTCGGGGGCCACAGCTCCTACTCCTATGGCAACACCTATGCCCGGCCCGATCTCAGGCTTGCCTTCCAGCGCGCGGCACAGAAGGTCACTCGGACGCCGGGCACGATGATCTACGGCGCGACCACGATGTACGGCCCGAATCACGCCGAGAACTATGCGGCACTCGCCACTTATCTCAGGGTGGATATTTATGGCGAGCGAACCCGTCCGGCCGGACACGCCGTCAATCCGACGCCGGTCACCGAGGCGGAGCGGATTCCGGATATCGACGAGATCATCGATGTCCACATGTTCGCCAACCGCCTGGCCGCCCTCGAGGCGTCGCTGGACGAGCTTGCCCGCGAGGATGCCGTCGATGCGCTGGCCGAGCGGATCGTTGAAGGCGGCAGGCAGTTCCGTGCCAATGTGCTTGCCGGTTTCGAGGCTGCGGGAATCGACATCGGCAATCCTTTCGAGATGCTGCTCGCAATCCGTCGGATCGGCTCGAAGCGGCTCGAGACCTTGTTCGGCCCGGGCGAGCCGGCACCGAAGCGCTTGCGCGGCCGCATCCCGATCGCCCGCTCCTATTCCATCGAGCAGCTGGAGCAGGACGGCGAAGGGTTGGTCGGTCAGCTCGCGCGAACGGAGCGGGAGCATATCGCGCGCGCCAGGCTCAAGGGCTGCGTTGCCACCACCGATGTGCACGAATACGGAAAGATCCTCGTCGAATCGGTGCTGCGTCAGCTCGATGTCGAAATTGTCGATGGCGGCATCTCGACTGATCCCAATGACCTCGTCGAGCAGGCAGTGACGAACGGCGCCGATTTCATCGCGCTGTCCTCCTATAACGGGGTGGCGCTGCAGTTCTTCACTCAGCTGAGAGGCGAGCTTGCTGCTCGAAACAGCTCGCTGCCGGTGTTCATTGGTGGCAAGCTCAACCGGATCCCGGAGGGCAGCAACACCAGCCTGCCGCTCGATGTCAGTGAGGAGCTCGCCTTGGCCGGCGCGACAGTATGCAAATCGGTCGACAGCATGGTTGCGGCACTTGGCGAGATTGCCAGGAGCAGGCGGCCGTGACGCCGGCATGACGCTCCGATCTGGTATCCCAGGTGGATGCAGAGGAGCGTTCATGATAGCCGTGCGTCACTTTTGCGTGAACAGCGCATATCTCCTGCTGCTCGCCAGCCTGGGCCTTTGCGCAAGCGCCTCGGCAGACGATGGCAAGGCCCTGTTCGAAAGAAATTGCGGCGTATGCCATGTGGTGAGCAGAACCGAGCCGCTGCGCCAGGGCCCGTATCTGGAAGGCGTGGTCGGGCGCAAGGCAGGCAAGATCGAGAATTTTCCGTATTCGAACGGGCTCAAGGCCGCGACATTCGACTGGAGTCCCGAAAAGCTTGATCAATGGATCACCGACCCGCAATCGGTCATCCCCGACAGCTACATGATGTACAAGCAGCCCGACCCGGCGGTCAGAACCTCCATCATCGGGTATCTTGCGACGCTGAAACCACAATGACGGGCAAGGGAGCGCTGCCATGGCCAAGCCGATTCACATGATGATCCGCGTGCTCGACGAGAAGAAGTCGGTGGACTTCTATCGTCAGGCCCTCGGCCTCGAAATCGCCGACCGATTTCCGTTTGACGACTTCACGTTGATCTACATGCGTGCGCCGGAGTCGGATTTCGAGGTGGAACTCACCATCAATCACGGCCGCACCGAACCCTATGCTCATGCGTCCGGTTATGGCCACCTCGCGGTCGCGGTCGACAATGTCGATGCGGAGCACCAGCGGCTCGAAGGGCTTGGGCTCTCGCCCGGTGCAGTGAAGGAGTTCCACCGCGACGGCCGCCTCATGGCAAAATTTTTCTTCCTCCAGGACCCGGACGGGTACAAGATCGAAGTGCTGCAGCGACACGGCCGATACAAATAGCGCCGAGCGGGGCAGAAGACCCCGGCTGCCTCAGGGAGGAGCTCATGACAGAAAGCGGCAAGCACGCCGGTCTGACCCGGCGGACGATACTCAAATCAGCGGGATCCGGTCTCATTGTTGCGGCGATCACGCCGGCGGGAATGATCCTCGGACGTCGCAGCGCATGGTCGGCGACCGCCGAAACGTTGCAGCCGGACACTTTCGCGACGCTCGTCCAGATGTCACGCGATATCTATCCACATGCGCGCCTGGAGGACAAATTCTATGCCGCGGCAGTATCGGTCCTCGATGCCGCCGCCAAGGCCGGCGAGGATGTGAAAAGCACGCTCGAGGACGGAGTCGCGGCGCTCGACGAAGCGGCCATCAAGGCCAAGGGCGGCAAATACCTCGCCATCGACAGCGAAGAGGACCGTACCTCGCTGCTCAATGACATCGAGAGCAGCGCATTTTTCCAGAAAGTGCGGGGCAATCTCGTCACCGGCATCTACAACAACAAGGAGGTGTGGCCGCTGTTCGGCTATGAAGGCGAGTCCGCATCGAAGGGCGGTTATATCAACCGCGGCTTCAACGATGTGGCCTGGCTCTAACTCACGAGGCTGAACATGACTGCGAAATTCGATGTCAACGATGATGGCGTCGTCGTGGTGATCGGCTCCGGCGCAGGCGGCGGAACGCTCGGTGCAGAGCTGGCGATGAAGGGCGTCAAGACCTTGATCCTCGAGGCCGGCGGACGGCATGAGATCCCGGACTTCCAGAATGACGAGTGGGGCTCCTTCAGCCTGATCTCATGGCTGGACAAGCGCACGACCTCGGGAACCTGGCGGGTAGCCAAGGACTTTTCCGGCCTTCCCGCCTGGATCGTCAAGGCAGTCGGCGGCTCGACCATCCATTGGGCCGGAGCAAGCCTGCGGTTCCAGGATCATGAGTGGAAGGCGCGCAGCACCTATGGCGCGATCGAGGGCGCCAATCTGCTCGACTGGCCGCTCGACAGTGCCGAGATGGACCCTTGGTACTCCAAGGCCGAGGACCGCATGGGTGTTACCCGCACCCATGGCATTCCCGGTCTCCCCGGCAACAACAACTTCAAGGTGCTCGAAGCCGGCGCCAAAAAGCTCGGCTACAAGGAAGTCCACACCGGCCGCATGGCCATCAACTCGCAGCCGCGCGACGGCCGCGGCTCGTGCCAGCAGATCGGTTTCTGCTTCCAGGGTTGCAAGTCGGGCGCCAAATGGTCGACGCTCTATGTCGAAATTCCCAAGGGCGAAAAAACCGGCAATCTCGAGGTGCGGCCGAACGCGCAGGTGCTGAAGATCGAGCACGATGCCTCGGGCAAGATCACCGGCGTCGTCTATGCGGACAGCGATGGCCAGCAGCATCGCCAGAAAGCGCGGGTCGTCTGTGTGGCGGGCAACAGCATCGAAAGCCCACGGCTGCTGCTGAACTCGGCCTCATCGATGTTCCCCAATGGTCTGGCCAACTCCTCCGGCCAGGTCGGTAGGAACTACATGCGGCACATGACCGGCTCGGTTTATGCAGCTTTCGAAAAGCCGGTGCACATGTATCGCGGCACGACGATGGCCGGCATCATCCAGGACGAGGCCGGGCACAACCCGGAGCGCGGCTTTGTCGGTGGTTTCGAGATGGAGACGCTGTCGCTCGGACTGCCGTTCATGGCCGCCTTCCTCAATCCCGGATCATGGGGCAAGGAACATGCCTCGTGGCTCGACAATTACGACAAGATGGCAGGCATGTGGCTGGTCGGCGAGGACATGCCGCAGGAGAGCAATGCGGTGACCCTGCATGCCTCCGAGAAGGACCAGCACGGTCTGCCGGTTCCGGATGTCCATTACGACGACCATGTCAATGACAAGGCCATGCGCGACCATGCCTATGGGCAGGGCGAGGAGGTCTACAAGGCGGCGGGTGCCGTAAGGACGTTCCGCACGCCACCCTATCCGTCCACGCACAATCTCGGCACCAACCGCATGAGCGAGAAGCCGCAGGACGGCGTGGTGGACAGGAACGGCCGCACCCACGACATCAAGAACCTTTTCATCTCGGATGGCAGCCAGTTCACCACTGGGGCGGCGGAGAACCCGACCCTCACCATCGTGGCGCTCGCCTTGCGTCAGGCCGACCATATTTCATCGGAGATGAGCAAGGGGAACCTCTAGCCCGCAGCCAGCGGTCAGCAGCGATCGACGGCAGGCGGCGCGCGCGCCGCCTGCTGTTGTTTTGCGCAGTCCGTTCATCTCCTGTTGTGGAATGGACCTCTATCGTCCCCGTCGATTCGAGGCAAGGCATTGATAGGACAGGTCGAAATGTGCGGTATCGTCGCAATTTTCTCTCGCCGCAAACCGATTTCGCAAAGTGCGCTCGAGCGCGCCACTGCGAGCCTTCACCATCGCGGCCCGGACGGGCAGCGCCACTGGGTTGCCCAGGATGGTCGCACAGGCCTGGGCCATGCGCGGCTCAGCATCATCGATCTCGAGACCGGGCATCAGCCGATCGCCAGCGAGGACGAACGGACCCGCATCATCGTGAATGGCGAATTTTACGGCTACGAGGCGCAGCAGCGCGCGCTCACCGCCGCCGGCCACCGCCTGCGCACGCGATCGGACAGCGAGATCGCCCTACATCTCTATGAAGATCTCGGACCACAATGCGTGCACCATCTGCGCGGCGAATTCGCGCTCGTGCTGTTCGACGAGCGCAACCGCATGCTGTTCGCAGCACGCGACCGTTTCGGCATCAAGCCGCTGTTCTATTCCTGGCATGACGACACGCTTTATCTTGCCTCCGAGGTGAAGGCGCTGTTCGCCGCCGGCGTGCCGGCGCGCTGGGACGCCGAGTCTCTCTATTACGCTCTCGAATCGGGTGGTCATCAGATGCGCACGCTGTTCGAGGGCGTGTTCCAGGTGCCGCCCGGCCATTATCTCGTCGCGACCGACCGGCACCTCGGGGTGGCGCGCTATTGGGATTTCGACTATCCGAAGCAGAATGATTCACGCCAGCATCGCTCCGACGCCGACTATGCGGCCGAGTTTCGCTCGGCGCTCGAAGAGGCGGTTCGCCTCCGGCTCAGGGCCGATGTTCCGGTCGGCTGCTATCTGAGCGGCGGGCTCGATTCCTGCTCGGTCCTCGGCCTTGCGGCGCGGCACCATCCCGAACCGATCCGTGCCTTCACGCTCACCTTCGACCGCAACGAATATGACGAGGGTGCGATCGCCGAAGAGATGGCCAGGCGGGCCGGTGCCGAGTTCTATCCCATTCCGATCAGGCAGGCGGATCTCGCGGACCACTTCGCTGATGCCATCGCACAGAGCGAGACGCTCTGCTTCAACGCCCATGGCGTGGCCAAATATCTCCTGAGCCGGGCGGTGCGCAACGCCGGCTACAAGGTCGTCATGACCGGCGAGGGATCCGACGAGATCCTCGGCGGCTACGCGCATTTCCGGCGCGACATGCTGCTCTACAATCGTGAAGGGCAGAACGATTCCGACGTCGAAGCGCTGCTCGAGGAGCTCAACAGGCTCAACACGGTGTCCCGCGGGCTGCTCCTGCCCGATGGCAAGGCGGGATCGCTCGATACGGTGCGGCGGCTTCTGGGCTTCGTGCCGTCATGGATCGAGACATTCTCGGCGCGGGCCGAGCGGATGCGGCCGCTCCTGTCCGAGCCCTTCCTCGGACGTTTCGGCAGCCGCGAGAGCTTCCGGGCATTGATGAGCGATGTCGATGTCCATGGCCAGCTCGCCGGTCGCGAGCCGCTCAACCAGTCGCTCTATCTGTGGGCCAAGACGGCCCTGCCCAACTATATCTTGACCATGCTCGGGGACCGCATGGAGATGGCGCATTCCATCGAGGGCCGGGTGCCCTTCCTCGACCACCATGTCGTGGAGGTCATCCGATCGCAGCCGGTAGCGCAGAAGATCCGTGGGATGACGGAAAAGTTCGTGCTCCGGGAAGCAGCCCGCGACGTCCTCACCGCGACCGTTTATCACCGCCAGAAGCATCCTTTCCTGAGCCCGCCCGCGACACTCAATCCGGACCAGGGGCTGAGTGCTCTGGTCCAGGACACCTTGCGCGGCAAAGGCTTCGGCGCCATGCCGTTCTTCGACCAGAAACAGGTGATCAGGCTGCTCGACGACCTTCCGCGCACGGATCAAGGGAGCCGGGTTGCGACCGATCAGCTGTTGATGATGCTGACCAGTGCCGCCGTCCTCAATGACCGCTACCGGTTGGCGGCCTAGTTTTGTGGGTATTTCTGTGCCTGTTCGGCAACAGTTGGGCGAAAAACCGGCAACAGCTGTTCAATAGTCTGGCTTCGCCCTGTTTTGAGCACCTTGTCCGTCATCTAAATCGCCATCGGCCGATTTTCATGAGCGGGGTCAAGATGGCTGCAGGCTCGGTGTTCCGCGTGGTCCTCATCAAGCCGTCGCATTATGACGATGACGGCTATCCGATTCGATGGCTGAGTTCCTATGTGCCCTCGAACACGCTGGCGGCGGTATATGGCCTCGCCGACGATGCCCGGCGCCGCAAGATCCTGGGTGAGGCAACCGAGATCGTCATCGAGGCGCTGGACGAGACCAACACCCGCATCGAGACGGACCGCATCATCGCCGAGATCGCGAGCTCTGGCGGACGCGGTCTTGTGGCGATCGTGGGGGTGCAATCGAACCAGTTCCCCCGGGCCGTGGACCTGGCCCGTCCGATCGCCAGGGCAGGGGTTCCGGTGGCGATAGGAGGCTTTCACGTTTCCGGTTGTCTGGCGATGCTTCCGGCGCTGCCGCCTGAAATCGTCGAGGCGCAGAGCGCTGGCATCGCGCTGTTCGCCGGCGAGGCGGAGTGCGGTCGCCTCGATCAGCTGCTGATCGACGCCTTCAACGACAGGCTGTCGCCGCTCTACAATTTCATGAACGACCTGCCCGCGCTCGAAGGCGAGCCGACGCCCTTCCTGCCGCGCAGCGCCACTGCCAAGGTCAGCTCGGAGTTCTCGAGCTTCGATCTCGGCCGCGGTTGCCCGTTCCAATGCTCTTTCTGCACCATCATCAACGTGCAGGGCCGCAAGAGCCGCTTCCGCTCGCCGGATGATCTCGAGCGGATCATCATGGAGAACCAAGCCCAGGGCATCCATTCCTTCTTCATCACCGATGACAATTTTGCCCGCAACAAAGACTGGGAGATCCTGCTCGACCGGATGATCGCCTTGAAGCGCGCTCACAATTTTCCGCTCTCGCTCATCATCCAGGTCGACACCATGTGTCACAAGACGCCGAACTTCATCGAGAAGGCGGCGGCGGCCGGAGTGCGGCGGGTGTTCATCGGGCTCGAGAACATCAATCCCGACAATCTGATGGCGGCCAAGAAGCGCCAGAACAAGATTACCGAATACCGTCGCATGCTCCAGAAATGGCGCGCTCATGGAGTGATCACCTACGCCGGCTATATCCTCGGCTTCCCGGCCGACACCAAGGAATCGATTCTGCGCGATGTCGAGATCATCAAGAAGGAGCTCCCCGTCGACATCCTCGAGTTCTTCTTCTTGACGCCGCTGCCCGGCTCGGAGGATCACAAGAAGATGCTCGAGGCCGGCGTCTGGATGGACCCCGATCTCAACAAATACAACCTCAACAAGCGGGTGACGCATCATCCCAAGATGTCGGATGCCGAGTGGGAGGAGGCCTATCACGCCGCCTGGCAGAGCTGGTTCGATCCTGCCCATCTCGAGACGGTGCTGCGCCGTCATGCGGCGCGCAAACCCAACAACCGCAAGAAGCTGATCAGGATTCTGAGCTTCTGGAGCGAGTTCCAACTGCTGTTCGCGGCCGAGGGCGTTCACCCCCTCGAGGGCGGCATCGTGCGAATGAAGAACCGGCTCGATCGCCGGCCGGGGCTGCCGATCGAGAATCCGCTGATCTGGTATCCCAAGCTTGCCGGCGAGACCCTGCGCAAGCTGTGGGTCTATGGCTCGCTTTTCTATCGCAACTGGCGGGTCTATCGCCGTGTGCTCAACGATCCCGCACGGGCGCA
>DATAOT010000199.1:0-4194 GCA_036265615.1 Aestuariivirgaceae bacterium | reverse complement strand
TCGAGATGGCGCCCGAGGGCGTGCGACAGCTGCTGCAGTGCCGCCGCGACGCGGCTGCGCGCTCCGTCCATGTTTCTTCTCTCTGTGGTTGTTCTCCCTACCGCCACATGCAACTTTCGTGTTACATCCTTGTAACAGCGCGGCCTGACAGCGACCGCTTTTCCCCACTGGACCGGCAGCTGTTCTCTCGGGCAGTTTCGTCAGCCGTGGAACGGGACGAAGAACAGCCGATCGATCGGCTCGAGGCGGAAATTGAATCGGCCGCCCGGACGATCGAGTGGTGTCGCAAATTCATCATCATCTCGAAGGTGATGATGGCCTCGGGCGCGCTTTGGCTTGCTGCCATCGTCACCGGGATGGAACCGTTCTCGCCGTTCGCGCTGATCGTCGCGATCACCTTCGTGATTGCCGGGATCGTCGGGTTCGGAACCAACCGCAGCACTGCCGAGCGCGCGGCGCAAAGGCTTGAGGATGCCGAGCAACTGCGGTCGCGGATGATCGATCGACTGGGTCTGCAGCAGGTCCGCGGGCAGTAGCGTCCTTACTGGCGATCGACGGGCAGCTGGGCCCTGGCGGAGATCAGGCTGTCCGGCAACAGCCCGGAATAGCCGCTGAACGGATCATCGAGCATGGCGAGCATGTAGACGATGATGCCGATGAACAGCGACAGGCACGTGCCGATGACAAGGTGGGTCTGACGATGGAGATCGAACAGCCACAGGGCGACAGCGTTGACCACCGCTCCGGTCAGCACCACGAACCACAGGATGCCGGGGATGTTGGTTTCGCTGGCATCGAGGCGCTGCTGCCTGCGGTCGACGAAATCGCTGAACAGGCGCAGCGTGTTCTCGTGCAGCGCCTGCTCGCCGGTGGTGCGGGGATTGAAGCCCTGCAGCAAGTGGCCGAGCTGATCGACCAGGGCTGCTGCCTTGGGCGAGGCCTGGCCGGATTTCTGCATTTTCCAGCCCGGCCCGATCTCCTCGTCGAGGTAGGCGACGAGAATGGTTCTGATCTGATCCGCAAGGGGGGCGGGATACATATGGGCGTTGCGGCCGAGGGCGATGATGCTCGCCGCTTCGAGCTCGGTCGTCGTGTCGGCATAGGTGTAGTTCTGGAATACGGCGAGCGACAGGAGGCCGAGCAGCACGGCGTAGAACAGCGAGATGGTGTTCAGCGCCACACCCGCGATGGTGTTGGCGTCGCTCTCCCGCTTGAGCATCCTCGCGATATAGGGCTGGAGCAGATGGCCGCCGAGCAGCGTCGGGACAACGAAAGCTGTCACCACCAGCAGGAAGCTCAGGGCGAAAGGCTGCTCATGAAGCCAGTGAAGAAGCGCTTCCATCCTCGACCTGTCCCGCCCGATTGCCGCCCTCCTGCAGGGGGTCCCACCAGGTTCCCGATACCACAGCACCCCGGGCGGTGATTCGTCGATCACCAATCATGCTCTCGCCGTCGACATCCAGATAGTCGAACCGACCGCCATCGACCGCGAGCACGCTCGCATCGGCAGGAGCGCCTGCCTTCAGGGTGCCAAGCTCCGGCCGGCGTACAGCCTGTGCCGGTGCGGTGGTCGTCGCCTTGACGATGGCAGCGAAATCCATGCCGAGGCATAAAAACTTCGACATGGTGGTGACGAGGTCATGCGCCGGGCCGTCGATGCACAGCGCGTGGACATCGGAGGAAATGGTGTCCGGCTCGAAGCCCTTGGCGAGCATGGCGCGGGCCGTCTTGAAGGCGAAGGAGCCCATGCCGTGGCCGATATCGAACAACACGCCGCGAGCGCGCGCCTTCAGCACTGCCTCCCTGACGCTGCCATCGGCGTTGCAGGGCGCGTTGGGAAAGGGGCGGAAGGCATGGGTCAGCACGTCGCCGGGGCGAAGCCGATCAACGACCTCGGCATAGGTCGGAGGCGGCTCGTCGATATGGGCCATCAACGGCAATCCGGTTTGCTCGGCCACTTCCATCGCCGCTTCGAGCGGCAGGATGCCCATGGTGCCCGAGGCATGGCGCCCGACCCGTACCTTGATGCCGACGATGCAATCGCGGTTGGCCTCGACCACGCGGACGGCACCGCGCGGATCCATGAGGCGGATCGTCTCGCTCTCGCCGAAGTGGACGTCGCGCGAGAAGCCGAAGATTCCGGCATGGGAGATGTGCAGATAGGCGAGGATGCGCACCGGCGAGCGGTCGATCACGTGGGCCCGGAAGCCTGCGAAGTTGCCAGCCCCGGCCGAGCCGGTGTCGACCGCAGTGGTGACGGCGCTCTTGCGGCAGAACATCGCGGCATCGATGCCGAGAGAGGTGCCGCCCCAATAGACATGGGTGTGAAGGTCGATGAGCCCCGGGGTGATGACGAGGCCGCGGACATTGCGGACCTGTGCGGCCCCTTCCGCCAATCCCTGTCCGATTTCAGACACCTTGCCGTTGCTGAATCCGATATCGAGCACGGCGTCGATCGACTGCGAGGGATCGACGATCCGGCCGCCGGCGAGAACGAGATCGAAGGCGGTCATGCCTCGTGCTCCTTCAGCCCAAGGCGGTCGAGCAGGGCAGCAACCGTCGGCTCGATCCCGTCCTCCCAAGGCCCGAGGGTGATCGCATGCGCCGCCGCCAGACGGGCGCAGTCGAGGCAAGAGTTGCGGGGCCGCGCCGCGGCGGTCGGGTAGTCGACGCTGCGGATCGGACGAATGGCTGCGGCCGGCCCGCCAAGATTGCGGCTGGCGGCGAAAATGGCGCGAGCAAAGCCGTGCCAGCTGGTCCTGCCGGCGGCTGTCAAATGGAAGACGCCATAGAGGCGCGGCTCGTCCCGAGCCTGAAGCAGATTGGCCGCCACCTTGAGGATTCCGGCGGCAATGTCGTCGGCCAAGGTGGGCGCGCCATATTGGTCGTCGACGACGCTGATCGCCTCCTCTGCCCGGGCTGCTTCGAGCATGCGCACGGCGAAGTTCCGACCGGCGTCGCCATAGATCCAGGACGTGCGCAGGATGACATGGCGGCGATTGGCGGCGGCAACCAGCCGCTCGCCGGCGAGCTTGGAACGGCCGAAGGCATTGAGGGGCGCAGGCTGGTCCGCCTCGGTGTAAGGGTCGTCCTTGTCGCCGGAAAAAACGTAATCGCTCGACATCTGGATGATCGGCAGATCGAGAGCCGCGGCGGCGGCGGCGATCGCCTCGGCGCGCTCGGCATTGATGCTGTGGGCACGCTCCTCCTCGCTTTCGGCAAGGTCGACTGCGGTGTAGGCGGCGGCGTTGACCACGATGTCGGGTGCCTCCCTCGCGATCGCCGCACGGCTCGGCCGCTCGAGATCAAGGTCGGGGCGACCGAGCACGGTGACATCGATGCCGTCCTGCCGGGCCCCTGCCCTGAGCAGCGCGGCGGCGACCTGTCCCCTTGCACCCGTAACGAGTATTCGCATCAGCCTTGCCCACCGCTCTGTCGGAACTCCGCTCGAGGCTCGAGCATTGCACCATGTTATCCGAACGAGGTGGTCCATGGCGAAGCAGAAACTGAAGATGCCGAAGCGGCTGGCAGGAATGAAGCTTCCGAAGTCGGTGCGGCGCACCGGCAAGGGCTTTCTGAAGCATCTTCGCAAACAGGGCGGACTCGAACTCGTGGCGGAGGGGCTCATTGCAGCGGGCACGGCGCTGATGGCGAGTCAAAAAGCGCGAAACACCGTCGCCGAGGCGGGGCAAGGAGTCGGGCAAAGCCTGAAGCAAGGCGGGAGCGCCTTGCCGGAAGCGCTTGGCGCCGAAAAGCCCAAGAAGGACAAGAAGCTGCGCGATAAACCCTATTCGATTGGCGAGTCCGATCAACGGCGTCATTGACGCCCCTGTTCGGAGACACGGGCGTTGGCCGCCTTCCCTCATGGCCGGCTCTGGGGCCGGCCGTGGGGGATGGAAGGACGCCTCGTCTCTTCGCGCCTATTCGCCGGCCAGCACCGTTCGTCCGCCGCAGGCGCCGGCGGTGCCTTCATGAACTTCGCCGACCACGGTTGCCCGAGGCAGGCTGGCGAGCAGGGCCTCGGCGTCGCAATGCCGGCGGCCGGCGCGGAGGGGAATCGACAGCTGGTTGAAAAGGTGCTCGACACGTTCGCGCACCACGGCGCCAACATAGAAGCTTTCGGATTTGCCGGCAGGATCGCGCACCGTTTCCGGCCACACCCTCAAGACGAGCCGACTCTGGTCCTTGTCGAAG
>DATAOT010000198.1:0-19670 GCA_036265615.1 Aestuariivirgaceae bacterium | reverse complement strand
CGACCTCGATGCGAAACGGACGCATGTCGTGCTGACGATGTACCGCGACGACACCGGCGAGGCGGTGTCGCGGCAGGAAGCGCTGGTCATGCATATGCGGCGCGACCCCGGCGCGATGCCGGTCGGCGCTCCCTTTCCGGAAGCGATGTTCGCCGGCCTGTCGGCAGCCCTCCTGGAGCATAAATCGGCTTCGTCGTGATTTCCCTTTTCCCTCATGGCCGGGCTTGACCCGGCGATCCAGTCTTTGCTCGGATCATCCTCTGGATGGCCGGCTCGGGGGCCGGCCATGAGGGATAGGAGAACCCTAGCTTCCCGTGAAATGCGGGGTGCGGCGCTCGAGCCAGGCGCGGGTGCCCTCGGTGCAGTCGCGCGACAGATTGGCATGGATCATGCACTCGGTCTCGAAATGCAGCATGGTCTCGAGCGATGCCTCGAGCCCGCGATCCAGCATCACCTTGTGCAGCTGAACCGCGAGCGGCGCGCGCGTCGCGATGCGCTCCGCGAGCTTGCGCGCTTCCGCCCGCAGCCGTTCGAGCGGCACGATGCGGTTGACGAGGCCGATGCGATAAGCCTCCTCGGCGGTGATGAACTCGCCGGTATAGGCAAGCTCGCGGGCCTTGGCGATGCCGATCTTGCGGCTCATGAAGAAGGTTCCGCCATTGGTGATCGTCGCACCGATATTGACTTCGGGGAAGCCGAACTGGGCGTTCTGCTCGGCCACCACCAGATCGCAGGCGAAAACGAGCTCGCAACCGGCGCCGACGGCATAGCCCTGGACCGCCGCGATGAAGGGGAAGCGTGCCAGCCGGATCAGCCGCGTGGTCTCCTGCAGCGCCTTCTGCCATTCGCGGAGCTGCGTCGCACCGACCTTGCCGGACTGGATGTCGTCGCAATGCTCGTTGATCTCGGCGATGTCGTGGCCAGCGAGAAAGGCCCGACCCTCGCCGGCGATGATGGCGCAGCGGACCTCGAGATCGGCATTGAGCGCACGGACATGCTCGCCAAGCTCCTGCCAGGCCTTGATGGTCATGGCGTTGAGCTTTTTCGGATTGTCGAAAATGATCCAGGCGATGGCTTGATCACGCTCGACTCTCATGGCCGCGGTCATGCAGTTCTCCTTCCAAGGCAGGGTTTGATTGCGATACTGGTTCGGATATCCTAGCCTCCTACACGGAAACATCGATGTCGATCCCCCTCTCCGAGCGCACCCTCGTCCATGTGCTCCGCCGCCGGGTGGCCGATCGCCCCGACCAGCCCTGGCTGATCATCGAGGATCGCGCGGTCACCTATCGCGAGGCCGATCGGCTGTCGAACCGGCTTGCCCGAGGCATGCTCGCGCAAGGGATCGCTGCCGGCGACACGCTTCTCACCATGCTCCCCGACAGCCTCGATCTCGTGCTGGCGTGGCTCGCCTGCGCCAAGCTCGGGGTCACCGAGGTGCCGGTGAACACCGCCTATCGCGGCGACATCCTCAAGCACGTCATCAGGGATTCGCGCGCGAGCTCGATCCTGATCGATTCGCGCTTCCTCGAGCGGCTGCAGGCGCTCGGCAGCGATGTCGGCGCGCTTCGGCGGTGCTTCGCGAGCCCGCAGGACGGCAAGCAGTGGACAAGCCTCGATGCGCTGGAGCTCAGGGATCTCGGCGACCTCCATGGCGACAACGAGCGGCCGATCGAGCGCGAGGTGCGGCCTGGCGACGTCAAGGCGATCATGTACACCTCGGGGACCACCGGCAAGTCGAAGGGCGTGATGGTGTCGCATGTCCATGCCTATGAATATGCCAATGGCTGCGCGTCGGTGATCGACATCGGCGAGAGCGACATCTACTACACGGCCGGCCTGCCGCTGTTTCATGTCGCGGGGAAATGGGGCGTGCTGCTCGGCTCAGCGATCAAGGGCGCGACCGCCGTCGTGCCGCTGAGGTTCAGCGCCAGCAATTTCTGGGCCGACATCCGCCGCCACCAGGCAACCGCGACCTATCTGCTCGGCGCCATGGCGAACTTCCTGCAGCGCCAGCCGCGGACGGCGGACGACCGCCGCCACACATTGCGCAAGATCCTGATGTGCCCGCTGCTCCCCGATCTCGACGACTTCATCGACCGCTTCGGGGTCGGGGTGGCGACCGCCTATGGCTCGACCGAAGTCAACGCACCGCTCGCGATGCCGCTCGGCAGCAAGGTGCGCCACCACCAGATCGTCGGCAAGGTCCGGTCCGATCTCTTCGAGGCGGTGATCATCGACGACGACGACCGCGAAGTCGCAGCCGGCGTGACCGGCCAGATCGCGGTGCGGCCCAAGGTCCCGGGCGTGACCATGCTCGGCTACTGGCAGCAGCCGGAGGCGACGGTCGAGATGTGGCGCAATCTGTGGCTCCACAGCGGCGATGCCGGCCACAAGGACGAAGAAGGCAATTTCTACTTCACCGATCGGCTGCGCGACACCATCCGGCGGCGCGGCGAGAACATCTCCTCGATGGAGGTCGAAGGGATCATCGCCCAGCACCCGGATGTGCTCGAATGCGCCGTCTATCCGGTGCGCTCGGAACATGGCGAGGACGAGGTGATGGTGGCCCTCGTCCTCAAGCCGGCCCGCATGGCGCAGCCGCAGCAGATCATCGCGTTTCTCGAACCACGCATGCCGCGCTTCATGGTGCCGCGGTTCATCGACATCGTGGAGGCGCTGCCGAAGACTCCGACCGGCAAGGTCAGGAAGCATCTGCTCCGGGATGCCGGCATCACCGCTTCGAGCTTCGATCGCGAGGGGTGAGGCTCAGTTCGCCGCGATGGTGGCGGCGGCGCCCGCCATGACCACGGCACCGGTTCGATTGGCGATGCGGACGGCGCGGCGGCTTGCCAGCAGGCGCCGGGCGCGGGCGGCGAGCAGGGCCCAGGCCAGATCGACCGCGATCAGCACCAGGAGCATCGTCGCCGAAAGCTCGACCCAGCCGGCCATGCCGACATGAGCGATGTCGACGATGGTCGGCAGGAGCGCCAGGTAGAACACCATGATCTTGGGGTTGCCAAGCGTCACCGCGAGGCCGGCGCCGAACATCTTCCACGGCCGCTGCGGGCCGGAGGGCTGCCGGTCCTCGATCTCATGCGGGGCAAACCACATCCTCATCGCAAGATAGACCAGGTAGGCCGCACCGGCGTAGCGCAGCAGGACGAAGAGTTGCCCCAGCCTATCGGCGAGCGCCGCCATTCCCGCGACCGCGAGCGTCAGCCACACCGCCTCGCCGATCCACATCGCGGCAAGAAACGGCAGCACGTCCTTGAGGCCGCTGGTCAGGACGCGGGCGACCATTGCGGCGATGCTCGGCCCCGGCGAGCCGGCGGCAACGATCAACGCCACGGCAAACACCGACAGGGCGGAAAGGGTCACTTCTCCAGCTCCTTGCGATGCGCCTTCACCATTTCGGCGAGGCTCGTGAAGCGGAAGTCGTAAGCCGGGACCGCATCGGGCCTGACGGTCGCACCGAAGCCGCCGCCGCGATCGTGCCGCCGATCGATCCAGCAGCTGCTGAGCCCGATCGCCTTGGCCGGCCCGTGATCGTGAAACAGGCTCTGCGCGGTGTGGAGCACGTCCTTCTTCTCGAGCCCGAGCGTCTTCAGCTTCTCCAGCATGTATTCGAAGTTGCGGGGCGCTGGCTTGTAGCTGCCGATATCCTCCGCCGTGTAGATGGCGTCGAAGGCCACTTGGAGCCTGGCATTGCTCTTGGCGAAGCTCGCATTGTCGACATTGGAGAGCACCACCAGCCGATAATGCCGCTTCAGATAGGCGAGCGCCTCGACGGTATCGGAAAAGGCCGGCCAGGACCCGATCGACTGGCCATAGGCCAAGGCTTCCTCCCACGAGGCGGGCACGCCCCATTCCTCGGCGAGGCGCTTCCAGACCGTTGCCAGAAGATCGCTGTAGCGGCGGGTCGGCGTCCAGAGCTCCTGGAAATGCTCATGGCGGCCATGCGCCGCAAGCACCTGATCGTTGCTCGGCGGCGGCTGCACGCGCTTGACGAGCAGCGCCAGCGCTTCGAGCATCCCGGTTTCCCAGTCGATCAAAGTTCCGTAGCAGTCGAAAGTCAGAACCTTGAAGTCGGTGAGCTTCATCTGGCGTCCCTTGCTGAGCTGCGGTGGGTCATGAATAATAAGGGATCGGAGCGGATCAGGCCAAGCAATGCTTCTTGACCTCGATGGAAAGCGAGCCATCGTCACGGGCGCCGCAACGGGGATCGGCCGGGCGATCGTCCGCATGCTGGCGCAGAACGGAGTGCGCACCGCGCTTGCCGATCTCGATATCGATCGTGCCCGAAAGGTCGCCGAAGAGATCGGCCGTGGGGCCCAGCCCTATGAGGTCGACGTGCGGTCGGGGAGCAGCGTCGAGGCCGCGTTCCGCCGCATCGAGGAGGATTTCGGCGGATACGATATTCTCTGCGCCAATGCCGGCGTGTCGAGCATGGCGCCGGTCGAGACCCTCACCGAGGAGGAGTGGGACTTCAATTTCGCCGTCAATGCCCGCGGCGTCTTCCTGACCAATCAGCTCGCCATCCGGCATTTCCTGGCCAGCGGGAACAAGGGGGTGATCGTCAACACGGCCTCGCTCGCCGGCAAGGTGGGCGCCCCCTATCTTGCTCATTATTCGGCGAGCAAGTTCGCGGTGGTCGGGTTCACGCAGGCGCTGGCGCGCGAGGTGGCGGACAGGGGCATCCGGGTGAATTGCGTCTGCCCCGGCTTCGTCAGAACCTCCATGCAGGAGCGTGAAATCGTCTGGGAAGCCAGCTTGCGCGGCGCGACGCCCGAAGCGGTCATTGCCGAATATGTGGCGCAGACCCCGCTCGGGCGCCTGGAGGAGCCCGAGGATGTCGCCAAGGTCGTGCTGTTCCTCGTCTCCGAGCTTTCGCAATTCATCACCGGTGAAGCGATCAACGTCACCGGCGGCGTGCGCATGGATTAGGGTGGAAGGGAGTGGACCTGCAATGCAGGGTGTGAGTCCTTTTTCCCTCATGGCCGGGCTTGACCCGGCCATCCAGTTCTTTTCCGGACCATCCCCTGGATGGCCGGCTCGGGAGCCGGCCATCCGGGATACAAGGACCGCCTAATGCGCCGCTTCCTTGCCGATGCCCTGCCGCACGTGATCCTGGCGCTGTTCTCGGCGATGATCCTCCTGCCGCTGCTGTGGGTCTTGAGGGTGAGCCTCACCGACAAGCTCACCGCCTACAAGATCCCGCCCGAGATCGGCACCCTCGGCCTCATGAACTATGTCGAGATCTTCACCGGCAAGCCCTTCCTGCTGTGGTTCGCCAACAGCCTGGTGGTCGCACTGCTGGCCACCGCCATCGCGCTGCCGATTGCCACCGCCATGGCCTATGCCTTCGCCCGGTTCAACACCGGCGGGCCGGTCCTCAGGCTCGGCGTGCTGGCCAGCCAGATGCTGCCGCCGATCATCCTGCTCCTGCCGCTGTTCGGCATGTTCCTGCTCGCCGGGCTGATGCAAAGCCGGACCGCGATCGTGATTGCGCATCTGACATTCGCGCTGCCCTTTCTCGCCTTCATGCTGGTGGCGTTCTTCGAGGGCGACGTCCAGCGGCTCGAGGAGGCGGCGCGGGTCGATGGCGCGACGCGCTGGCAGGCCTTCCGCCTCATCGCGGTGCCGGCGGCGGCGCCCGGGATCCTCGCCGCCGGCCTTCTCGGCTTCATTCTGAGCTGGAACGAGTTCCTGTTCGCGCTGGTGCTGTCGGGACCCGATACCCAGACCTTGCCGGTGGGGCTTGCGGCGCTCGAGACGCATGCCGGGGTCGAGATCGCGCCGCTCGCGGCCGCCACCGTTCTGTCGCTCATTCCGGTGTTTGCGCTCCTGCCCTATCTGCGCCGACACTTGATCAAGGGACTGTCGCTTGGGGCCCTCAAGTGACAGCCGTTCAACAAGCATGGGCCCAATCGGGAGGTTCGATATGATCAGGCAATTGATGTTGGGCACCATGCTGGCGGGGGTGCTTGCAAGCCCGGCGGCCGCCGAGACCGTGAGCATCCTCATGGAAGGCGTGCCGGACACGGAATATGTCAAGACGCTGCTGCCGGAGTTCAAGGCCAAGACGGGGATCGACGTCAATCTCGAGGTCGTCAACTATGCCGAGATGCACACCAAGCTCGTGCCGCAGCTCGTGGCGCCGAAGGGCAGCTATTCGGCGATCGTGGTCGATTTCTACTGGGTGGGCGAATTCACCAAGGCGGGATGGCTCGCGCCGCTCGATGACAGGATCGCCGCCGACAAGATCGATACCTCGGTCTACATCCCGAAGCTCATGGACCTGGTCGGCAAGGTAAACGGCGTCACCTACATGCTGCCCTTCTACAACTACGCCATGGGGCTGCTCTATCGGAAGGACCTTCTCGAGAACGACAAGAACAAGGCCGACTTCAAGGCGTTGAACGGTTTCGATCTCGCACCGCCCAAGACCTGGGACGAATATCTGAAGCAGGTGGCCTTCTTCACCAAGGACGACATGCATGGCGTGGTCAATCAGGGCCTGCGCCCCGACCCGATCGCCATGGAATGGTCGAACTATCTTTTCGCCAATGGCGAGGAGTATCATGACGATGACTGGCGGCCGACGTTCAACAACGAGAAGGGGGCGGCGGCGCTCGATCAGTATGCCACCAATGTCAACAAATACGGACCCGTCGGCTCGGCCAGCTTCTCTTTCGACGAGGCCTTCAACGTCATGGCCCAGGGCAAGGCCTACAGCTACATCACCTATAATTTCTTCCGCGCCTCGATCGACGATCCCTCGAAGTCGTCGGTGGTCGGCAAGGTCGAGATCATGCCGGTGCCGGGGCCGACGCCGGGGAGCGGCGCCAGTCTCAACGGCGCCTGGGGCTGGGCAATCCCGAAATCGAGCCCCAATCCGGATGCGGCATGGACGTTTCTCAAATGGGTCGAGTCGCGCGACACGGCGAAGAAGCGGGCGCTGCAGGGCGGCTCGCCGACCCGCACCGACGTGTTCGACGATGCCGAGGTCAACAGCAAATATCCCTATGCCCAGGCACTGAAGCAGATGCTGCTGACCAGCCACAACTTCCCGGTCTTCACCTATACGCCGCAGCTCGTCGAGGTGCTCGGGCGCGAGCTCAGCCTGGCGGTTGCCGGCGAGAAGAAGTCGCCGGATGCGCTGGCGGCCGTCCAAACCGAGTTCATCGAGCTCGCAAAAAAGGACGGCAAGCTGAAGTAGCCTCGAGCTTGAGCGAGCAGTACAAAGAGCATGGTGACTATTGATCGATGCGCGAGAGTACTCTGCACCCCTCCCCCTTGTGGGGAGGGGCCGGGGGTGGGGGGCCGATGGACCGGAGATCCCCCCACCGGGCCTCGCTGTCGCTCGGCCACCCTCCCCACCAGGGGGAGGGGAACGGCTTGAGCGGCTCGCGCATCCCGGCGATGCCAAGGACAGCGATCGATCGCGCCGATGCCCGGTTCGGCTGGATGATGGCGGGACCCGCGCTTGCCACCTTGTTTCTCGTCATCCTCTTTCCGGTATTCTGGGCCCTCTTCACCTCGGTCCACGACTACACCCTGATCAATCCCAATTTTGACAGCTACACCGGAGCTGGCAATTTTCGCCGCGCGCTGTCCGATCCCGAGTTTCGCCACAGCCTCGGCCTGACGGCATTCTTCGTCGCGGCCGTCGTCATGCTCGAATTTCTGCTCGGCTTCACGGTGGCGCTGATGCTGAACACAGTCGAGCGGTTGAAGCCGGTCTATTATGCCATCCTGCTCTGCCCGCTCCTGATGAATCCGGTCGTCGTGGGCCTCATCTGGCGGATGTTCCTGCATCCCTCGCTCGGCATCGTCAACTACCTGCTCGGCCTTGTCGGCATTGCGCCGGTCAACTGGCTCGGCAGCACAAAGGTGGCGTTGTGGACCATCGTCATGGTCGACATCTGGCACCAGGTGTCGTTCATGGTCGTCCTGCTGCTGGCCGGCTTGTCGGCCCTGCCGCGCGAGCCCTACGAGGCTGCCCGCGTCGACGGCGCCAACGCGCTCCAGTCGTTCTGGCACATCACGCTCCCGCTGATGCTGCCGGTCATCGTGGTGACGCTGCTCATCCGCCTCATCTTCGCGGTGCGCACCTATGACCTCATCTACATCATGACGCGGGGAGGCCCCGGGGTGGCGACGGATCTCGTCAGCTACTTCATCTATCGCACCGCCTTTGTCAGCCTGAACATCGGCGAGGCCTCGGCCATGGCGATCGTGCTCATGGCCATCGTCATGGCGCTGACCGCGTTTCTCTATCGCTACATGCGCTCTCTCACCTGACCGGACGCCGGACCGTCATGGCTGCAATCACTCTCGACCAGGTCGACAAGATCTACCCGAACGGGGTGCATGCGGTACGCGCTGTATCGCTCGATGTCCGCGACGGCGAGTTCATGATCCTGCTCGGACCGTCGGGCTGCGGCAAATCCACGACGCTGCGCCTGATCGCCGGGCTCGAGAGCGTGTCGCGCGGCACGATCAGCATCGGGGGCAGGACCGTCAACGACGTCGATCCGGCCGATCGCGACATTGCCATCGTGTTCCAGAACTACGCCCTTTATCCGCATATGACGGTGGCGCAGAATCTCGCCTTCGGCCTCAAGCTCAGGCGGATCGGCCGCGACGAGATCGCGCGGCGGATCGGCGCCATCGCCGAGACGCTGGGCATCGGCGAGCTTCTCGGCCGCAAGCCGCGCGAGCTGTCGGGCGGGCAGCGGCAACGGGTGGCGCTTGGCCGGGCGCTGGTGCGCGAGCCCAAGGCGTTTCTGCTCGACGAGCCGCTGTCCAATCTCGACGCCAAGCTCAGGGCCTCGATGCGCACCGAGCTGATCAAGCTGCACCGGCAGCTCGGCAACACCATCGTGCATGTCACCCATGATCAGGTGGAAGCGATGACGATGGGCGAGCGCATCTGCATCATGCGCGACGGCGTCGTGGTGCAGACCGGCCCGCCGATGGCGGTCTATCGGGAGCCGGTCGACACCTTCGTTGCCGGCTTCCTGGCGAGCCCGCCGATGAACCTGCTCGAAGGCCGGCTCGAGCCGGCACCCGGCGGCGGCCTTGCCGCCGGGCTCGACGGCGTCAGCCTGAGGCTGCCCGAGGACCAGGCCGACCTCGTCCACCGGCATGCCGGCCAGGCGGTGATCATCGGCCTCAGGCCGGAGGACTTCCATCTTGCGCCGGGGCGCGGCCAGCCGGTCGATGCTCATGCGGTCGCGACCGAGGTGCTGGGGCCCGAGGTCATCCTGGTGGCCGCGCTCGGCCAACCGGGGAATCCCGAAATCATGATACGCTGCCCACGCGGCTTCTCGGCCGCACCCGGCGAGAGGATAATCTTCCATTATGATAGGCGTGAGATCCACCTCTTCGACGTCACCACCAGGCAGGCCCTGCCGCGGCCTTGAGCATGACTCCCGTTCCCTCCTGGCCGACCGCCGAGCCGGCCATCCAGGGGCTGGCGCAGAAAAGACTGGATGGCCGGGCCAAGCCTGGCCATGAGGGCGAGAGAATGAGTCCATCTCACGCCAACATGATCTGAGGAGCAGCGTTCAGCATGCTGAAAGACACGTTCGGGGCCGACAAGCCGATCATCGGCATGATCCATCTCGCAGCCCTGCCCGGCTCGCCGCTCCATGATGCTGCAGCCGGGATGGCCAAGGTGATCGACGATGCCGCCGACGACATCGAGGCGCTTCAGGATGGCGGCGTCGACGCCGTGATGTTCGGCAACGAGAACGACCGCCCCTACCTGCTCAAGGCCTCGCCCGTGTCGCTTGCCGCCTTCGCCTTCGCGGTCGGCCAGCTCAAGGCGATGATCCGCCTGCCCTTCGGGGTCAACTACCTGTGGGATCCGGTGGCGACGGTATCGTTAGCCGTTTCCAGCGGCGCAGGTTTTGCACGGGAAATCTTCACGGGCGTTTATGAATCAGACATGGGCCTGTGGGTTCCCGACGGTGCCGGCGCCTTGCGGCTGCGGGCCGAGAGCGGACGGCCCGACCTCAAGCTCCTGTTCAACGTCAATGCGGAATTCGCCTCGCCGCTCGGCAGCCGCAGCATTGCCGAGCGGGCGCGCCATGCGGTCTTCTCCTCGCTTGGCGATGTCGTCCTGGTCTCCGGCCCGATGACCGGCGAGGCGGTCGATGCGGGAAGGCTGCGGGAGGCCAAGGAAGCGGTGCCCGGAACGCCGGTGTTCGCCAATACCGGGGTCACCGTCGACAGCATCGCCGACATCCTGGCGATCGGCGACGGCGCGGTCGTGGGCACGCATTTCAAGGTCGACGGCCGGACCTTCAACCGGGTCGACCGCGACCGAGTCGCCCGCTTCATGGACAAGGTGCGAAGCTTGCGCTGACATGGCTCTCCTGCTCGGGCTCGACATCGGCACCACCTCGACGGTCGGCATCGTGATCGACAGCGAGGGCGGGACCCTGGCGCTGGCAAGCCGGCCGGTCGAGCTCCACACGCCGCAGCTGAACCGGGCGGAGGAGGATCCCGAGGAATGGTGGGCCAATGTCGGGGCGATCAGCCGCGAGCTGCTCGCGAGCGCGGGTATCGGGCCGGAGGCGATTGCCGGCATCGGGGTGACAGGGATGCTTCCGGCAATCGTGCTCCTCGACCGGCAGGGCGCGGTGCTCCGCCGCAGCATCCAGCAGAACGATGCACGGGCGGTCCAGGAGCTCGCCCGCTTCGCCGCCGGCATGGAGGAGTCGGAATTCCTGGCGCTGACCGGAACCGGCTACAGCCAGCAGCTGGTCGGTCCCAAGCTGATGTGGGTAAGGGAGCATGAGCCGGAAATCTTTGCTGCAACGCAGCATGTCCTGGGAGCGTCCGACTACATCACCTGGAGGCTCACAAACCGCTTCGGAACCGAACACAATTGGGCACTTGAATCGGGTTTTTCGTCACTTTTCGACGGCGCCTACGACGACCGCCTCCTGGCGCTGGCCGGCATCGACCGAGCCCTTCTCCCACCCATTCGCCTCAGCCATGAGGTGGTGGGCTGCGTCACTCCGGAAGCTGGCCGCCATCTCGGTCTCAAGCCCGGCACTCCGGTCGTGGCGGGCTGCGCCGACCATGTGGCCTCCGCCTTCGTCTGCGGCGCCAGGCGGAACGGCGATCTCGTCCTCAAATTCGGCGGGGCGGCGGACATCCTGCTCGCCGCCGACCGGGCGGTCACCGACCGGCGCCTGTTCATCGATCACCACATCGTGCCGGGCCTGTGGTTCCCCAATGGCTGCATGGCGGCCGGCGGCAATCTCCTGAACTGGATCATCGCGAACCTTGGCGCCGCCGAGGCGGTCGAGGCCAAGGCGGCGGGCCTGACGCCGCATCGATGGCTGGACGCCAAGGCCATGGCGGCCGGTCCGGGCGCCGGCGATCTCCTGTTTCTGCCGTACATTCTCGGGGAAAAGACACCGCTCATGGATCCCCATGCCCGGGGCACGATCGTCGGGCTCGGCCTTCATCACAAGCTCAAAGATATCTGGCGGGCAGCGCTCGAGGGCATCGTTTTCGGCTTCCGCCATCATTTCGAGATCTTCGCCGAAAACGGCCTCGTGGTGTCGCGGGCGTTTGCCGCCGACGGCGGAGCGGCGAGCGACCTGTGGCTCCAGATTGCCGCGGACGGGCTCGGGCTGCCGGTGCGCCGGATCGATCACCACCCCGGCTCGTGCCTCGGTGCTGCCTTCGTGGCGGGAGTCGGCATCGGCGCCATTCGCGACTTCGGCCAGATCGAGACCTATGTCGCGCAGGGCCGCCTGTTCCGCCCCGATTCGGCCGAGGCGGAGCGCATGTCGATTCGCTATCGGCTGTGGCGCGAGACCTATACGCGATTGAAATCCCTCTACCCGCGACTTGCCTGATGGGAGCCGCCGGCAGCTGCCTCATTGCCGCGCAACAGAGCGAACAAAACTGAGGCGCCTGCCCCGTCCTTGCGCAGTGCAGCAAAAAAGTTTCGCTGCGGTGCACAAGGGTGATTGCCAAGCCGGTTGCGGTGCCCTAACCCTCGATTTGCATTTGCCCGGACATCGCCAGTCCTCCTGCGATCGTTCGGATCCCTTGAGTCGGCCGGCACACCCCCGGCCGCCTTTTTTATTCGTGTTCACTGACCTCGCGATGCGCCCGCTCCAGCCAGTCGGGTGCGATCTCGACGCCCCAGCCGGGGCCGTCCGGGATGTTCACCTTGCCGTCGCTCGCCACGAGCGGGGTGGTCAGCAGCCCGACTTCCCAGGGATAGTAGTCAGGGCCCTCGATGGAGAACTCGACATAAGGTCCGGCATTGGCCAGCGCGCCCATGACATGCAGCGTGAACACCGTGACGAGGCTCTGATTTGCCGAGTGGGGCGTGACCGGAAGGCCGGCTGCCTTGGCCATTTCCGCCACTTTGAGCATGCGGCAGATGCCGCCGATGTAACAGACATCAGGCTGCACCACGTCCACCGCGCCGAAATCGATCATATGGCGCCAAAGCGCGAGGTCACAGTCCTGCTCGCCGCCCGTCACGTCGAGATCGAGCGCCTGGCGCACCTCGCGGGTCCATTGATGTTCCCAATAGGGGCATGGCTCCTCGAAATGGATCACCCCGTGCTCCTCGAGCATGCGCCCGACCTCGATTGCCCGGCGCGGCGTGTAGCAGCTGTTGGCATCGACGAGGAGGCGCACATCGTCGCCCAAGGTGTTGCGGATGAGCGGCACGATGGTATCGGTGCGGCCCGGCCACTCGTCCTCGTCGTGCCCGCATTCCTTGCCGATCCGGAATTTGAAGGAATCGAAGCCGAACCGGTCGCGCAGGGCAGCAAAACGGCGGGCCTCGTGCTGCGGGGTGATCTCGCCACGCTTCATGCTCGAGGCATAGACCGGGAACGGACGGGGGGTTCCGCCGAGAAGCGCGCAGACGCTCGTTCCGGCGCGCCTGCCGCGGAGGTCCCAGAGCGCAGTGTCGAGACCCGCCAAGGCCCGGAAAAGATACGAACCCGGGAATTTGTGCTCGCGCTCGGGGATCAGCGACACCAGGCGCTCGATGTCATTCTCGTCCTCGCCAAGCGCCCAGCGCGCCACCTGACGATGAAAAACCGTGCAGGTGATGTCCGCGTTGTAGGGCGATACCTGGCCGAAACCCTGCGCGCCGTCCTCGGCGGTCACCCGCACAAACCCGATATCACGGGTCGAAAAGGTCTCCAGGCGCTTGATTTTCATGTTTGTCCCGACGGAAATTGACTGCGGCCGAAGGAACCTACCGGAATTCGGCGCCGGTCTGGAAGGGCGATCGTCCGGCGTTGTCAGCGCTCCCGGCTTGGAACTACTGTGCCGGACGGCAACCACGGAGTTCGGCAGGCAGAGCATGGCGTCCCGTTTTCAGAGAAATGTCCTGACCGGTCTTCTGACCGTGGTGCCCCTGTGGGTCACCTGGATCGTCTTCGAATTCGTGCTCGAGCTGCTGGCGCGCTTCGGCAGCCCTGCCGCGAACTGGCTGGCGCGGCAGTTCGACACGGGCGGCAGCATGGTGTCGGCCTGGCTGCTCGATCCGTGGTTCCAATGGACGCTCGCCATCGTCATCACCATACTCGGCCTCTACTTCCTGGGGCTTGCGGCCTCTTTCGTGATCGGCCGCCGGATCATCAGCTGGATCGACTCGACGCTCGAGCGGCTGCCCTTCGTCAAAAAGGTCTATGGCGCCACCAAGCGTCTGGTGGATGTCATGAATGTCAGGCCCGATCAGAACCAGCGCGTCGCGCTGATCGAGTTTCCCATGCCGGGGATGAAGGCGGTGGGTTTGATCACCCGCACCATGACCGACCGCGATACCGGCGAGCAGCTTGCCGCCGTTTTCATTCCAACCACGCCCAATCCGACCTCCGGCTATCTCGAGATCGTTCCGATGGCGAAAGTCGTGCTCACCGATTTGAATTTCGACGAAGCGATGAGCTTCGTCATCACCGGCGGCGCGGTCGGACCCGAGCGGATTCTGTTTGCGGGCCGGCCACCGCGTGATTCGGCGCCGCCGGCACCCGCAGAGGCCGTCTGGAGCTCGCGCGAGCGGCGCTGAGCCGCAGCAAAATTATACTATGCTAATGTTTGCGAGGCCGCCCGCCATGGCCGCCATGGCTGCCGTTGCGCCGGTCCCAAGCCATTGGAGTTGCTGACCTTAATTCCCTCCTTTAAACTAGCCCCAACTCCGCCGGAAAGCTGCTTGATCATATGTCTGCGACAATCAGGCTGACGCGAGTTGTGCAAATGACACCAAATTAATGAGACGTCCGGACCGGCTCGTGATCTGCTGTCCCGTAGCGCGAAGAAACCTTCGCCGCGTTCCCTAGTTGTGCTAGGACCAACCGAAGCGACAAGGCCATGCTCGAACACAACGACCTGTTCTCGTCATTTGCCAAGTCTTACGACGCGAGGCGCGAGACAGAAATGTCGCTGTCAGATTATCTGGCAGGCTGTCGCGATGATCCGATGATGTATGCCGGGGCTCCGGAGCGCATTCTTGCTGCGATTGGCGAGCCCGAGCTGGTCGATACTTCGCGCGATCCCCGGTTCGGCCGCATCTTCATGAACCGGACCATCCGCGTCTATCCGGCTTTTGCAGAATTCTACGGCATGGAAGAGACGATCGAGCGCATCGTCAGCTTCTTCCGCCATGCCGCACAGGGGCTCGAGGAACGCAAGCAGATCCTCTATCTGCTTGGCCCGGTCGGCGGCGGCAAGTCGTCTCTGGCAGAGCGGCTCAAGGCGCTGATGGAGGTTCACCCGATCTACGTGCTCAAGGCCGCCGGCCAGATCAGCCCGGTGTTCGAGAATCCGCTCGGCCTGTTCGATCCGGAGCAGATGGGCGAGAAGCTCGAGGACCGCTACGGCATTCCGCGCCGCCGCCTCACCGGCCTGATGAGCCCTTGGGCGGTGAAGCGTCTCGATGAATTCGGCGGCGACATTTCCAAGTTCAAGG
Organism: Aestuariivirgaceae bacterium; assembly: GCA_036265615.1. Classification (GTDB taxonomy): domain Bacteria; phylum Pseudomonadota; class Alphaproteobacteria; order Rhizobiales; family Aestuariivirgaceae; genus DATAFF01. Next base: position 4,699 of record DATAOT010000198.1, on the reverse strand, counting down.
TGGTGAAGGTGCGGCCGTCGCGGCTGCGCCAGATCGCGGTCAGCAAGACCGAGCCAGGCGACGAGAACAACCAGGACATCTCCTCGCTGGTCGGCAAGGTCGATATTCGCAAGCTCGAGATGCTGCCGCAGAACGATCCCGACGCCTACAGCTATTCCGGCGGTCTCAACCGGGCCAATCAGGGCATCCTCGAATTCGTCGAGATGTTCAAGGCGCCGATCAAGATGCTCCATCCGCTGCTGACGGCGACGCAGGAGGGCAATTATATCGGAACCGAGAATATCGGCGCCATTCCCTTCGCCGGCATCATCATGGCCCATTCCAACGAGGCGGAGTGGCAGAGCTTCAAGACCAACAAGAACAACGAAGCTTTTATCGATCGGATCTACGTCATCAAGGTCCCTTATTGCCTACGGGTCATTGAAGAGCAGAAGATCTATGAGAAGCTGATCCGCGGCTCGGAGCTTGCCGATGCATCCTGCGCGCCGTCGACGCTGGAAATGCTGGCCCGTTTCTCGGTGCTATCGCGCCTGCGCGAGCACGAGAATTCCGGCATTTTCTCCAAGATGCGCGTCTATGACGGCGAAAGCATCCGCGAGGTCGATCCGCGCGCTCGTAGCCTGCAGGAATACAAGGACGCGGCGGGCGTGAACGAAGGCATGGACGGCATCTCGACGCGCTTCGCCTTCAAGGTGCTCGCCGCGACCTTCAACCACGACACGATCGAGGTTGCGGCCGACCCGGTGCATCTCATGTATGTGCTGGAGCAGCACATCCGTCGCGAGCAGCTGGCGACCGAGACCGAAAAGCGCTATCTCGAATTCATCAAGGCAGAACTCGCGCCGCGCTATGCCGAGTTCATCGGCCACGAGATTCAGAAAGCCTATCTCGAGTCCTATCACGATTACGGGCAGAATTTGTTCGACCGCTATGTCGACTATGCCGATGCCTGGGTCGAGGACCAGGACTTCAAGGATCCCGATACCGGTCAGCTGCTCAATCGCGAGCTGTTGAACCAAGAGCTGACCAAGATCGAAAAGCCTGCGGGAATCGCCAATCCCAAGGACTTCCGCAACGAGGTCGTGAAGTTCGCCCTGCGCTCTCGCGCTTCAAACCGCGGCCGCAATCCGTCATGGACCAGCTATGAGAAGATCCGCGAGGTGATCGAGCGCCGGATGTTCAGCCAGGTCGAGGAACTGCTGCCGGTCATCAGCTTCGGTTCGAAAAAGGACAGCGAGACGGAGAAGAAACATGCTGAATTCCTCGAGCGTATGGTCGCTCGAGGCTACACGGAGCGGCAAGTACGCCGTCTGGTGGAATGGTACATGAGGGTGAAACAGGCCGGCTGATGCACATCGCTCCGGAGCGGAGATAGATGCATATCGTCGACCGTCGCCTCAATCCCGGTGGGAAGAGTCTCTCCAACCGACAGCGGTTTCTGAGGCGGGCCAAGGCCCTGGTTCAGCGCGCGGTGAGGGACAGCACCAAGGAGCGCGACATCAAGGGCCTCGATCAGGGCGGCGAGATCTCGATCCCGATCGACGGCGTGCGCGAGCCGACATTCCGTCGCGACGGCGAGACCGGTTCCAAGGACTATGTGCTTCCCGGCAACAAGCGGTTCATCGAAGGCGACACGATCGAGCGGCCAAGCGGCGGCCGCGGCGGCCGCGGCTCCGAAGGCAGCCCGGATGGGGGCGGTGAGGACGATTTCCGCTTCGTGCTGTCGCGGGAGGAGTTCATCGACCTCTTCCTCGACGATCTCGAGCTTCCCGATCTTGCCAAGAAGCGGGTGACGACGCTCGACAGCGAGCAATGGCGCCGCGCCGGCTACATGGTGGCGGGGTCGCCGGCCAATCTGGCGCTCAAGCGGACCATGCAGAACTCGCTTTCACGACGCATCGCGCTGAGAAGGCCGCGTCTCGACGACATCGAGGAGATCCGGGCGCAAATTGTCGAGCTCGAGGAAAGCGGTGCCGACGAGGTCCAGCTTGCCTGGCTCCGCGACAAGCTCGCAGCGCTCGACAGCAAGACGCGACGGGTTCCCTATATCGATCCGATCGATCTGAGATATCGTCGGTTCGAACGCTATCCGAAGCCCATCGCGCAAGCGGTGATGTTCTGCCTGATGGATGTCTCGGGCTCGATGACCGAGCACATGAAGGACCTGGCGAAGCGCTTCTTCATGCTCCTTCATCTTTTCCTCGCCCGCCGTTACCGCCATGTCGAGGTGGTGTTCATCCGGCACACGCACGAGGCGAAGGAGGTTGACGAGGAGACCTTCTTCCACGGCACCGAGACCGGCGGCACACTGGTGTCCTCGGCCTTCGAAGAGATGCGCCGGGTGGTGACCGAGCGGTTCAGCCCGCAGGATTGGAACATCTATGCCGCGCAAGTGTCGGACGGCGACAATTCAAGCACCGATGCGACGCGCACCGAACGGCTGGTCACCGAAGAGATCCTTCCCGCGGTCCAGTATTTCGCCTATCTCGAGGTCGGCAGCGACGAAGGTCCGCGGCGCGCCGGCTTTGTCGCGCAGAAGAGCGAGCTGTGGCGCACCTATGAAGGGCTGCGCAGCAGCGGGGCGCAGATCGCGATGCGGCGGGCCAGCCATCGGCGGGAGATCTACCCGGTGTTCCGCGATCTGTTCCAGCGTCGCGAGAAGGCCGAGGAGCCGAACCCTTGAGCAATGTCGAGCCGAGCATAGTTCTGTTCGAAGGAGCCGACTGGAACTTCGATACGATCCGCCGCGTCCATGACGCGATCGAGGATGTGGCAATCGGCGAGTTTGGCCTCAGCATCTATCCGAACCAGATCGAGATCATCACTGCCGAGCAGATGCTCGATGCCTATTCGTCGATCGGCATGCCGCTTTTTTACAAGCACTGGTCCTTCGGCAAGCATTTCGCCCAGCAGGAATCCTTTTACCGCAAGGGCCTCATGGGGCTCGCCTATGAGATCGTGATCAATTCGAGCCCCTGCATCAGCTACATCATGGAAGAGAATTCGGCGACGATGCAGGCGCTGGTCATCGCCCATGCTGCGTTCGGCCACAATCACTTCTTCAAGAACAATTACCTGTTCAAGCAGTGGACCGATGCCGAGGGCATCCTAGCCTATCTCGAATTTGCCAAGGGCTATATCGCGCGCTGCGAAGAGCGTTACGGCCAGGCCGCAGTGGAGAGGCTGCTCGATGCCGCTCATGCGCTGATGTCGCATGGTGTTCACCGCCATCCGCGCAAGCGCCGCCCCGATCTCTTGTCCGAAGAAAGGCGCGAGGCAGAGCGGCGGCGGCATCAGGAGCAGGTCTACAACGATCTCTGGCGCACCGTGCCGGGTTCGGAGCGCCGCGTGCGCGACCGGGTCAATGACGAGATCCGGCGGGCCTTGCTCGAGCTGCCGCAGGAGAACATCCTCTATTTTCTCGAGAAGGCTGCGCCGCGGCTCAAGCCTTGGCAGCGCGAGATTCTGCGCATCGTTCGCAATATCGCGCAGTATTTCTACCCCCAGAAGCAGACCAAGGTGATGAACGAGGGCTGCGCCACCTATTGCCATCATCGGATCATGACGGCGCTGCACGAAGGAGGACAGATCACCGACGGGGCCTTCCTCGAATTTCTGCAATCGCACACGAACGTCATCCGCCAGCCGGAATTCGACGACCAGCATTTCGGCGGCATCAACCCCTATGCCCTCGGCTTTGCGATGATGAACGACATCGACCGCATCTGCGTCGATCCGACCGAGGAGGATCGGGCGTGGTTCCCAGAGATCGCCGGCAACGGCGATTCATGGACAACGCTCAAGGAAGTCTGGGCAAATTATCGCGACGAGAGCTTCGTTGCCCAGTTCCTCAGCCCGCGCCTCATCCGCGAATGGCGGATGTTCCACCTCATGGACGATTCGGAGGAGCCTGAGCTCGTGGTCTCGGCGATCCACGACGATCGCGGCTACCGCCGCATCCGCCGGATGCTGGCCCAGCAATATGACGTGGCGTGGCTTGATCCGGATATCGAGGTGGTCGATGTCGATCTCGAGGGCGACCGCCGCCTGATCATGCACCACAAGCTGCTGAAGCAGGCTTTCCTGAGGGAGGAGGACGCGCGGCGCGTCCTGCAGCATATCGCCGATCTCTGGGGCTACGAGGTGGTCCTGCGGGAGATCGATCCGACCAGTGACACCGTGCTCAAGGAGCACACCTCGGAAGCCCGGCCGGTGTTTTTCTAAGAAGAAGGCAATGGGCAATGGGCAATAGGCAGTGTGAGCGGTGCTCTTTGCCTACTGCCTACTGCCTACTCCCTACTCCTCATCAGCCGCGTAGCTGCCGTCGCTGCGGTGGGTCTCGGTGCCGGTCAGCGCCGGCACGAAGATGCAGACGAGCCTGAGGTCGCCCTTGGTGGCGCGCACGATGTGCTCGTCATGCTTGTCGAGCACATAGAGCGAGCCCGGCTTCAATGGCCAGGTTTTGCCGGTTGCAACCTCGACCACTTCACACTCGCCTGCAAAACAGTAATTTGCTTCCGTGTGGTGCTTATAGTGGAGGTGCAGCTCGGTTCCCTCTTTCAAGACCGTATCGTGAAGCGAATAGCCAAGTCCATCCGGCTTGAGGAGCAGTCTGCGGCTTTCCCAACCAGGTCCCTTTGCATGCCTTGGGGTGTCGAGAATCTCCTGCAAAGTCCTGACAATCATCGGCCATTCTCCT
>DATAOT010000197.1:0-10867 GCA_036265615.1 Aestuariivirgaceae bacterium | reverse complement strand
AGTGGTGCGACACCATTCGGCAAGCCGCCGGGCCTCGGCCAGGTTCACGCGGGTGAGGCCGCCCAAGCCCATCTCCTTGTGTGGCCCACCGAACCGGAACAGGAAGACCCAGCGCTTGGCCCCGCTCTTATCAACGACGAGGTAGAGACCGCCGCCATCAGCATGACGACCAGGTTTTTTGACCGTCGCGACGGTACGCGCACTCAGCCGATTGAGCCTTCTGGTCATTTCCCCTCACCCCACCATTTACCCCAACGCGCGACACGGATTGTAGCGCATGTTCACGGACGTTGGTAAACAGTGCGAGGTGAATTATCCGCAGAATTCATGACATCGGCGGACAGTCCCGAACACAGGAGAACATCAGTAAGCCGGACCCCTCATCCGCCCCTCCGGGGCACCTTCTCCCCACTGCGCGGGGAGAAGGGAGACATAGGGGACGGGGTAGCCTAAAGGGTCCCGACCCGATCCCTCGTCATCGCGCTCCCGGCTCCCCATATGAGGCCGTGGGAGCAAGATCATGCTTGATGACACACACACTCCACCCCCAGACGACCCGGCACTGCTCGATGCCTATTCGCTGGCGGTCACTTCGGCGGTCGACCGGGTCACCCCGTCGGTGATCCATATCGCGGTGGGCCAGGGCAGTGGCCGGCCCGGCGCCGGCTCCGGCTTCATCGTCGCCGGCGACGGGCTCGTTCTCACCAACAGCCATGTGGTTTCCGGCGCGCGACAGGTTTCGCTAACACTGCATGACGGCCGCGAAGTCGCCGGCCATGTGCTCGGGGATGACCCGCATACCGATATTGCGGTGGTGCGCTCCAATGCCGGGCTCGAAGCGCCCGCCGTTCGCCTCGCCGATTCGAAGGCGGTGCGGCCCGGGGTCCTGGCGATCGCCATCGGCAATCCGCTCGGATTCCAGTCGACCGTCACGGCGGGCGTGGTGAGCGCCGTCGGACGCTCGCTCAGGGCACGGACAGGACGGCTGATCGACGACGTGATCCAGACCGACGCGGCGCTCAATCCGGGCAATTCCGGCGGGCCGCTGGTCAATTCGGCCGGCCAGGTGATCGGCGTCAACACCGCCATCATTCCCGGCGCCCAGGGCATCTGCTTTTCGGTGGCGAGCAACACCGCGCTCCATGTGCTGCTGCAGATCCTGCAGCATGGCCGGGTGCGGCGGGCGGCGCTCGGCGTCGAAGGGCAGGTCACGGTCATTCCGCGCCATGTGGCGCGGCATGCGGCGGTCGAGCAGACGACCGGTGTCAGGATCATGCGAACGTTGAGCGACAGCCCGGCGGAAACCGCCGGGCTTCAGTCCGGCGACCTCATCATCGCGCTGGACAATGTGCCCGTGCTCGGCATCGACGACCTGCTCAGGGTGCTCGATCACGAGCGCATCGGGCGCAGCGTGCCGATCGTCGCGCTGCGCCGCGGCGAGCGGCTGGACAAGACGGTGGTGCCGAGCGAACGGCGCTGACCGCGGCGTCAGGAATTGCGCAGACCTTCCTTGGCCACCCAGGCCTCGGTATCGGCCAAGGCGCGTTCGTACATGTCGAACATCTCGTCGATCTCGCCGTCATTGATCACCAGCGGCGGGCACAGCGCCACGGCGTCACCCAGCATGCGGCAGATCAGCCCGTGCTTCTGGGCGAACTGGACGAACTGGAAGCCGACGAGATGCTTGGGATCGAAGGGGCGGCGGGTGGCCTTATCGGCCACCAGCTCGGCGGCACCGATCAGGCCGATGCCACGCACCTCGCCGACCAGCGGGTGGTCGGCAAGCCTGGCGAAGCGGGACAGGAAGGTCGGCGCGACCTTGCGCACGTGATCGACGATCCGGTCGCGCTCAAAGATCTCGATGGTTTTCAGGGCCACGGCGGACGCGACGGGATGGGCGGTATAGGTATAGCCATGGCCGAAGGTGCCGATCTTCTTCGATTCCTCCAGCATCGCCTGGTAGAGATCCTCCTCGATGCTGATGGCACCGAGCGGAAAGTAGGCCGAGGTCAAGGCCTTGGCCATGGACACCGAATCCGGGTTGAGCCTGAAGGTCTCGGTGCCGAACCAGTTGCCAGTGCGACCGAAGCCGCAGATGACCTCATCGGCGATGAAGCGGATGTCGTAGCGGTCGAGAAGCGCTTCGATCTTCTGGAAATAGCCCTTGGGCGGCAGGATGACGCCGCCGGCACCCATCACCGGCTCGGCGATGAAGGCGGCGACGGTGTCGGGGCCTTCGCGCAGGATCAGTTCCTCGAGGTCGCGCGCCATCCGGTCGGAAAACTGCTCCTCGCTCTCGCCCGGCTCGGCAAAGCGGTAGTAATGCGGGCAGGAGGTGTGGAGGATGTTCCTGATCGGCAGGTCGAAGTCGGTGTGGACGGTCGGCAGGCCGGTCAGCGAGCCCGAGGCGACGGTTACGCCGTGATAGCCCTTGATCCGCGAGATGATCTTCTTCTTCTCATGGCGGCCACGGGCGTTGTTGTAGTACCAGGTCAACTTGACCTGCATGTCGTTGGCTTCGGACCCCGATGAGCAGAACAGAATCTTGGAGGCCTCGCAGGGCACCAGCTCCTTGAGCTTCTCGGACAGCTCGATGGCGAGGTCGTTCGATTTGTGGCCGAACAGGTGGGTGTAGGGAAGCCGCCGCATCTGCTCGGCGGCGGCATCGACCAATTCGCGGTTGCCATAGCCAAGCGCCGTGCACCACAGGCCGGCCAGGCCCTCGATGTAACGCTTGCCGTCGCTGTCGAAAACATAGATGCCGCGACCCTCCTCGAGCACCAGCGGCCCCGTTTCGCGATGGCGCTGAAGATTGGTGTAGGGGTGGATGACCGTTTCGATATCGCGGACCGCGAGATTGGACAGCGGGGGCATGAAAAACTCCTCAAGACTTGTGCGACCGTGGGATAGTCTGTCCGGGACGTAAGATCAACCGGGCCTACGCGAAAGACAGCCATGCAGCATGCCGATCTGATCCGTCTCCCGGCCCGCGCGGTCGTCGACCTGCTCGCGAAAGACGCGATCTCGCCTTTGGATTGCATCGCTGCGCTGGAGCAGCGCATCGCGGCGGTCGACACCAAGGTGAACGCGCTCCCGGTGCTTTGCCTCGAGCGGGCCCGCGAACGGGCTCAGGGGCTCATGCGGCTGCCGCCGGAGCGGCGGGGGCGGCTCTACGGCCTGCCGGTACCGATCAAGGATCTGACCGCGGTCGAGGGGGTGCGCACGACACATGGTTCGACCATCCATGCGACCCAGGTCCCGACCGCCTCGGACGTGCTGGTCGAGCATCTCGAGCGGCAGGGCGCGGTGGTCTATGCCAAGTCGAACACGCCGGAATTCGGCGCCGGGGCCAACACCTTCAACGACGTGTTCGGCCGGACCCTCAATCCGTGGAATGTCGGCCGGTCGGCCGCCGGGTCGTCGGGCGGCGCGGCGGTGGCGCTGGCGACCGGCATGGCGTGGCTGGCGCATGGGTCCGACATGGGGGGTTCGCTGCGCAATCCAGCAAGCTTCTGCGGCGTCGTCGGGATGCGGCCTTCGCCCGGCCGGGTGGCGCGCTCGCGCACCGCGGCACTCGGCGGCATGCTGTCGGTCGAGGGGCCGATGGCGCGGGATGTCGAGGATGTGGCGCTGCTGCTCGATGCGATGTCCGGAGCAGACCGGCGCGATCCGTCATCGCTGCCCAGGGACGGCGCGAGCTTCCTCGCGGCCGCACGGGGCGGACCGCTCCCCCGGCGAGTGGCCTTCAGCCGCGATCTCGGGATCACGCCGGTCGAGCCGGAGGTCGGCGCCATGGTCGAGGCAGCGGCGCAGAAGCTCGCCGCGGCCGGCATCATCGTCGAGGAAGCGCACCCCGATCTCAGCGAGGCGCATGACTGCTTCCAGGTGCTGAGGGCGCTGTCCTTCGCGACCGGGCTCAAGGATCTGCACAAGGCGCATGGCGACCGGCTCAAGCCGGAGATCGTGTGGAATGTCGAGAAGGGCCTCAAGCTCAGTGTCGAGGAGATCGTGAAGGCGGAGCAGCAGCGGGTCGCGATGTTCGACCGGACGATCGCCTTCTTCGAGACCTACGACCTGTTGCTGGCGCCGGCAACGATCACGGCGGCCTTCCCGGTCGAGCAGCGCTATCTCGCGGAATGCAACGGGCATCGCTTCGGCAATTACGTCGAATGGCTGGCGATCGCCTATGCGATCACGGTCGTCGCCTGCCCGGCCATTTCGATCCCGGCCGGCTTCACCAAGGAGGAGCTGCCTGTCGGGCTGCAGATCGTCGGCCCGCCGCAAGGCGAGGCAAGGGTGCTGCGCGGCGCCAAGCTGATGCAGGACATTCTCGATCTCGGGCCGATCACTCCGATCGATCCGAGAGCAGGTTGAGGGTGAGGTTGACGCATGTCGCGATACCCATATCCCCCTCATGCCCGGCCCTCGAGCCGCCCATCCAGGGGATGGTGCAGGAAGAGACTGGATGGCCGGGTCAAGCCCGACCATGAGGGAGAGAGCAACCAGGGCCGAGCATGATTCGGGAGCCAGGGCGATGAAGGGATTGATGCAGGACTGGCCGCTCCTCGTTCACACCATCCTCGACCATGCTGCCTGGCTCGGCCCGCGCGAGGTGGTGTCGCGGACTGTCGAGGGACCGGTTCATCGCTACACCTATCAAGACCTCGACCGTCGTGCCCGGATGCTCGCCAGCGCCGCGGCCAGCCGGCTCGGCATCGGCTCCGGCGATGTGGTCGGGACGATGGCGTGGAATACCTACCGCCATGCCGAGATCTGGTACGGGCTCATGGGCATGGGCGTCGTCGTGCACACGCTCAATCCGCGGCTGTTCTCCGATCAGCTGGCCTATATCATCAACCATGCCGAGGACCGCTGGCTGTTCCTCGACCTGACGTTCGTTTCGCTTCTCGAAGGCCTGAGCCCGCGCCTGCCGAAGGTCAAGGGCTATGTCGTGATGACCGACGAAAGCCACATGCCTGCCGGGTCGCGGCTTCCCAATCTCATCTGCTACGAAACGCTGATCGCCAAGGGCGATCCGGGTTTCGCCTGGCCCCGGCTCGACGAGCATACGGCCTGCGGCATCTGCTACAGCTCGGGAACGACCGGCAATCCCAAGGGTGTTCTCTATTCGCATCGCTCGACCGTGTTGTCCGCCATGATGAACTGTGCCGGCGCTGCACTGGCGCTGTCGAGCCGCGACACGGTGATGCCAGTCGTGCCAATGTACCATGCCAATGCGTGGTCGCTGATCTTTGCCGGTCCGATGGCTGGGGCAAAGCTCGTGCTGCCGGGGCCCAGGCTCGACGGCGCCGCGCTCCATGAGCTCATCGCCGCAGAGCGGGTGACGTTCACGGCGGCGGTGCCGACGCTGTGGCTCGGGCTGCTCAGCTTTCTCGATGCCAATCCCGAGCTCGCGATGCCCGACCTCAAGCGCGTCGTGATCGGCGGCTCGGCATGTCCGGAAGCGATGATGCGAACCTTCATCGAGCGGCATGGAATCGATGTCATCCATGCCTGGGGCATGACCGAGATGAGCCCGATCGGCTCGATCAACACGCCGCATGGCGGGCTCCAGGATCTCGATGCGGCGCGGCAGTGGCAGTTGAAGCTGAAACAGGGCCGGCCGCAATATGGCGTCGAGATGAAGATCACCGACGACAACGGCCGCGAATTGCCGCGCGACGGCCAGACATTCGGCCGCCTCAAGGTGCGCGGGCCGGCGGTGGCGGCAGCCTATCTGAAGGGCGAGGGCAGCACGTCCTTCGACGCCGAGGGCTGGTTCGATACCGGCGATGTCGCGACGCTCGACGAGAACGGCTACATGCAGATCACCGATCGAGCCAAGGACGTGATCAAGTCGGGCGGCGAATGGATTTCCTCGATCGAGCTCGAGAACGCCGCCATGGGCTGCCCCGGTGTCGCGGAAGCCGCAGCCATCGGCCTGCCGCATCCGAAATGGGACGAACGGCCGCTCCTGGTGATCGTGCCGAAAGGCGACGTGCCGGTGACGCGCGACAGCGTGCTTGCCCATCTCACCGGCCGTATCGCCAAATGGTGGATGCCGGACGACGTCGTCTTGGTGGACGACATCCCGCACACGGCGACGGGCAAGATCTCGAAGCTCGAGCTGCGCGAGCAATTCAAGGGCCACCGTCTGCCGACAGTCTGAGGCGACAGCAACACCTCTCTGAGGGAAAGGAAAATCGTTCCGTGGCCCAAATAACTACACCGGAACGTATTCGCTCTCGAGCGTGATGTCGCCGCCGGTCGCAACCTTGCCCTGCTCGACCAGATGCTCGACATGGGCGAGCGTCGAGAGCGCGGCTGCGCCGTGAAGCCGCGGATCAACCGCGGCATAGATGCGGGCGACGATTGCGGCGATCGTCCGGTCGCCGGCGCGGATGCGCTCCAGCATGGCGGCCTCGCGCATCCGGCGGTGGGCGAGGATGGCGCGGACGAGCGGCTTCGGGTCGGAGCGCCCGGGACCGTGGCCTGGCCAGTATTGCCGGTCTGGCACATCGAGGAGGCGCTCGAGCGAGGCCAGGTACTGCGCCATATGCCCGTCCGGCGGGGCGATGACGCTGGTCGCCCAGGACATGACATGATCGCCGCTGAACAGCGCCTGCTCCTCCTCGAGCCGGAACGCCAGATGGTTCGAGGTGTGCCCCGGCGTGAACACCGCGGTCAGCGTGAAGCCCGGCCCAGTCACGGCGGCGCCGTCGGCAAGGATGAGGTCGGGCATGAAGTCGAGATCGCCCGAGGCGTCGAGCTCAGGACCGCCGACAGCGCGTGCCCGGGGAATGCGGCCGCTGCCATGAGGGCCGAAAGCGGCAGTGGGGGCGCCGGTCAGGGCTTTCAGGCGATTGGCCAGGGGCGAATGGTCGCGATGGGTGTGGGTGATCAGGATGTGCGAGACCGTCTCGCCCGCGAGCGCGGCACCCAGCGCCGCCCAATGCTCGGCATTTTCCGGTCCAGGATCGATGACGGCGACCTCGCCCTTGCCGATAATGTAGGTATTCGTGCCGGTGAAAGTGAACGGCCCCGGATTGTTGCACACGAGCCGGCGCACCAGCGGCGAAAGCTGGTCGACCCGGCCGGGGACCGGGGCGAAAGCCGTATCGAACTCGATCACGTCCATGATGCTTCTGCTTGCCTCTTTGCGATGATGCCAGTATAGCGAGTATCTGGTCCATGGAGGGTGATAACATGCGTCTTGGGGGTGAAGTGCTGGTCGATCGCGTGTGGCTCGGCGAAGGCCAGGGCCGGTGGTTGAGGAGCGTGGTGCTGGCGGTCGCAGGCAGCCTGCTCGTGGCCGTGTGCGCCAAGATCAAGGTGGACATCGGTCCGGTGCCGCTGACCATGCAGACGCTCGCCGTGCTGATGATCGGGGCGGCCTACGGGGCGCGGCTTGGCATGGCGACCATGCTGCTTTATCTGGCCGAGGGGGTGGCAGGCCTGCCGGTGTTTGCGGGACCGTCGCTCTTCGGCCTTGGCTATCTGCTCGGGCCGACCGGCGGCTATCTCGTCGGCTTTCCCCTGGCGGCGGGGCTGGTCGGATTTCTGGCCGAGCGGGGCTTCGACCGGAGCTTCCCGCGGATGCTGATGGCGACATTGCTCGGGGCGGCGCTCATCCATGTTCCGGGCGTGCTGTGGCTTTCGACGTTTTTCGGCATCGAGAAGGCGGTCGCGGTGGGGCTGATGCCATTCATCATCGGCGATGTCATCAAGGCGGCGCTTGCGGCGCTGGCGTTTCCGATCGCCTGGAGGGTGATCGAGCGCTTCAGGGGAGATGCTGGCCAGCCACCCCGGTAAGGCGTTGGTCGGAGTGAGTGGATTCGAACGCTCCCGAAGCAGGTTTAGTGTACGGCATTGAACACCATCGGCCGGCCGGTCTAGGGCATAACCTGTTGATTTCTCAACGTCACTCGTTTGAGCCTGTTTGATGCCGTCCTATCCTGTTCTGTGTCCAGTGGTACCCGTACGGTACCCGGACGAACAGGAGCGGGCAAATGCTGGTCAAGTTCACGGATAAGTGGGCGCAGAACGTTCAGACCCGAGCGGGTGAGGATCGAACCGACTATTGGGACACGGCCAGGAACAGCAGCGGCCTCGGCCTGCGCGTTTCCAGCTCGGGGAGCAAGGTTTGGGTGGTCATGTACCGCCGCGCTTCGGACGGCAAAAAGCGGCGTCTCAGGATCGGCCGCTATCCGGCCTTGGCTCTGGCAGACACGAGGAGAGAAGTCCTCCGGTGTGCGCGCCCGCGTGGATCGCGATCAGGATCCCGCCGGAGAGCAGTCACGTCAGGATATCAGGTTCCGCGGCTTGGCAGAGAGTTACCTTTCGAAACATGCGCGGAGGCATGGTCGGGTGGAAAGAGGACGAGCGCCGACTCACGCGCAACATCCTTCCGATCATAGGAGATCAGCGTGCGAAGCTCGTCAGATGTTCGTTCGTGCCTATTTGCGAGCTTCAACGAGAGAGCAGGATGCCCAGCGGGCCAAGGAGGATCTCCGCCGCTTTGCCAAGGCGCACGGACTGAAGATCGCTGCCTATTACATTGAGAACGAGAGCGGGGCATCCCTTAAGCGTCCTGAGCTGTTCAGACTCCTAGAGGACAGTCACCCTGGCGACGTGCTCTTGATCGAGCAGGTTGACCGCTTATCACGCCTCGGTGCCGAGGACTGGGGAAGGTTGCGCACCGAACTGCAAGCACGGCAACTTCGGGTCGTTGCCCTCGATCTTCCGACCTCATGGATGATGGCCAAACCAGACGATGCGTTCACCGGCCGCATGTTCGAGGCGCTGAATGCGATGATGCTCGACATGGTCGCCGCCATTGCCCGCAAGGATTATGACGATCGCCGCCGTCGGCAGTTGCAAGGTATCGTGAAGGCTAAGGCCGAGGGCAAGTACCGTGGCCGGCCTGAGGATAAGAAGCGCAATATTGCCATCATGAACATGCTGAAACGCGGTATGTCGTGGAACTCGATCATCGAGGCAGCTAGCGGCTCGGGCAAAAAGCTCAGCCGTGCCACTCTGTCAAAGCTTGCGCGACGGGTGAAGGAAGCTGCGTGAACTCGGCTCTGCTAGTCTTGGCACGTCCTAATGGTCCGCTATGACGCCGCCAATGTCTGTTTACGAGGTTTGACCTGACCTTTTGCAGAGGCGCTAACATCTCCGCTTTTGACTCATACCAGAAGTTCAGATCAGCGTGACCGTGCGGCGTACCATTTGGCAATACATCTACTCCGACGTTCGCCGCCACCGAACGACCACTTGGCCCGCTCGGCCCGGAAAATTCGGATGGACCATGCCGACCGTGGAAATCGAAAGTAAATCGCCCTCGACCTCAAAGGTGCGTGTCTGCTCCGTGTTCATCCATGCAGGATGCCAGGCGACGTCGACGTTGGTGACGAAACGGCTGTCGTCTAGCAGACGGCAGTGCCCGGAATAAGCCAACATGTTCCTGAAGAGAACGGCATTGTCGACATCGCTTCGCGGCGGCTGACGGTCGCGTACTGTCTCAATTACCATTAAGCGCCCTTCTGCGGTGAGGATTAAATAGCCCAAAGGTTTGGGCCCATACATGTCTATGCTTTCACCGGTATCAGATAGCTCGAACTTCGCCGAGACGAGTTGCCATGTCCCGACGAGTGAGTTGCGTTTGCCTCTTGGCAATGTTCTCTCCATTACGCTTGAAGACGTTGCAAATTTGACAGCTCTCGAAGTTAAAGCGGACCAGCAGCAGACATCCCGAGATCGGGCTTATGATCCTTCTGCGATATGGCGCGACAAGTAGTCTTGCTATGACCGGAGCTGCGCCAGTAGGAAGGGCACCATTTAGGATCATAAAGGCCGCTCGGCACAGGCGCCGCTCTCATATAGATGACGCAATTGACAGACCAAAAGCACCCTGAGTGAGGTTCCCTCGAGTTGACGCGGTTGATCCAACACACGGTGATCACTCTAGCAATCCCGCCTTTCGCAACCCATCGGCAATGCGCTGAAATTCCGTGAGGAATATAGTGTTCTCGGACCAACCGTTGCCGTCTGCTAACCAGCGAGCAACAGTATAGTCGGGCTTCATGCGTCGAAGCTCTGCTACCGCGCCCTGCGCTTCGCTCTCCCGCCAGTCCATGCATAACTCGCAGCAAGGTCAGCGTATGCGATCCAAAAAGGCTTCACCTCGACGGACTGGCGACACCAATCAATAGCGGCCTCAAACTGCCCGAGGTGCGAGTGTGCGTGGCAGATGTAAAAATACCAAGTGTTGAGGAGCGGATCACGAGGGCTGAGCTTTATCGCCATCTGCAGCGGTGCGATTGCCTCTGCCGAGCAACCAACGCGGATCTTGGCACCTCCCAATCCGCCATAAGCTGGCGCGAGGCTGGGGTTCAGCGCGATCGCTGCCTCGTAATCGCCAACCGCAATCTCAACATTCCTGCCCTTGGCCCGCTGTATCTCCCCCTTGACGAAATGTGCCATCGCATCACTTGGGAATGTTGACAAGACGCGGCCAATTGCGTCTTCGGCGCGTCGTAGCTGATCAGCAGGCGCATCAGTCCAACGATAATTGACCTCGATTGCTAACGCGTCCGCCAAACCGACCAGCGCTTTTGGAAGCCCGGGGTCGATTTGTAGTGAATGCTCGAAAAGGCTACGCGACTGCGCCAACTGCTCGCGTGAATACGGCTGGTTGAGAACCGCCCACCCGCGCATCGCGAGATCTACCGCATCGGGGGTGTTAGGCCGTGACATCTCGGCACGACGACTTTCCTGATCGGTGAGTTCGAGGTCGAGCCGGCGCGCCAATCTACCTCTGATGATGTCCTGCAGCTGCATTGATTTCGTCCAGTCGCGGTCGAAG
>DATAOT010000196.1:0-5756 GCA_036265615.1 Aestuariivirgaceae bacterium | reverse complement strand
CCCTTGCACTCCCTCCCAAAAGCTGTATACACGCGCCGTCTGGCAGCTTACCGGTCGGGGGCTGAACGGAAGGGCATGTCCGGCTCGGTCAGGAGCCGGCGCGCCAGGGCGAATCGCCCGGCTTCCCGTGTCCCCGCTCTTTCAGGACCCGTTCCGGGCCTTCCACAAGGTTCGGAAAGAGGCTCTGCACCGGCCGGCCGCCACAGCGAAGCAACAACGACAAGGCCCATATCCATGGCGTTTTATGAGCATATTTTCCTGGTGCGGCAGGACGCGTCGAACACCCAGGTCGAGACGCTGACGCAGCAGTTCAAGGCCGTCATCGAGGAGCATGGCGGCAAGGTCACCAAGAGCGAATACTGGGGCGTCAAGCCGCTGACCTATCGGATGAAGAAGAACCGCAAGGCGCATTATACGCTGATGAATGTCGAGGCGCCGTCGGCCGCCCTCGACGAGGTCGAGCGACAGGAATCGATCAACGAGGACGTGCTGCGTTATCTGACGGTGCGGGTCGACCAGCTCGAGGAGGGCCCCTCGGCGATGATGCGCTCGCGCGGCCGCGATGATCGTGAGGGCGAGGGCGGCGGCCGCTTCGGCGATCGCGGCGGCGGCCGGTTCGGCGACCGCGAGGGCGGCGGCCGGCGCGATTTCGGCGATCGACCGCGCGACTTCGGCGACCGCGGCCCGCGTCCGCCGCGACCGCCGCGCGAGCCAGCCGGCAACACTGGCGGTGAGGGGAGGAGCTGATGGCCATGCAGGCACAACCGGCTCGGCGGCCCTTCTTCCGGCGTCGCAAGAGCTGCCCGTTCTCCGGCGAGGGTGCGCCGAAGATCGACTACAAGGACGTGCGTCTGCTGCAGCGCTACATTTCCGAGCGCGGCAAGATCGTGCCGAGCCGCATCACCGCCGTCTCCACCAAGAAGCAGCGCGAGCTTGCCCGGGCCATCAAGCGGGCGCGCTTTCTCGGGCTTCTGCCCTACGTCATAAGGTAACCACGCGACGAGCCCGCGCGACCGTTGCTGTCTCGCGGGCTCTGGTTGGGACGGCCCAGGGCACGGGTGCCGCCTCTAACCCGCCGACAGGCGAGGGACAGCCGCAATGATGAACAGCTGGATCGCGATCGCAGTTTTGGCAGGCCTCGCCTCGGCGCTGATCTTCGCCGCGGCAGGCGTTCCGACCATTGCGGCGGCCGCAGTGTTCCTGCTGGCCCCGGCTCCGCTGCTGATCGTCGGGCTCGGCTGGGGGTTCCTCGTCGCTCTGATCGGCGGTCTCATCGGTGCGGTGGCGCTGGCGCTGCTGATCGGCTGGGCCTTCGCCGTCCCCTATCTGCTGTCGACGGTGCTTCCGGCCGTGATCATCTGCCGGCTCGCGCTTAAGCGGCGGCCGGCGCCGCCGGTCGGCGGCACCGAAGGCGAGGTCCGTTCGGGCGATGTCGAGTGGTATCCGGAAGGCCGCGTGCTGATCGCCATCGCGCTCATGGCTGGCATTTTGGCGAGCGCGCTTGTGATCATGGCCGGGCCTGATGCCCAGAGCTTCCGCGCCTCGACCGACCAGCTGCTCGACCGCGTCCTGATCCTCCAGAATGTCACGCCGTCCCCGGAGCAGAAGCAGCGCCTGCAGAGCATGCGTTCGCTGTTCGCCAATCTTCTCCCGGCCGCCGCCGCCATCGGCTGGACGCTGTCCACCTTCGCCAATTTCCGCCTCGCCGAGACCATCGCCGCCCGCCTCCGCATCACCGCCCGGCCGCTGCCGCGCTTCGGCACCCTCGCCTTTCCACGCTTGGCGGCGCTGGGTCTTCTGGTGGCTGCGGCCTCGGCCTTGCTGCCCGACAGCTTCGGGTTGATCGGCGGGGCCTTCGCGGGCGGGCTGGCGGCCGCTTTCGCGCTGCTCGGCCTCGCCGTTCTGCATGGGCTGCTCGAAGGCCATCCGCTGCGCCCGATGCTGCTCGTCGCGCTCTATGTCGCGGTGCTGGTGCTGGGCTTCGCGCTGGCCCTGCCGCTCATCGTCACCGGTCTTCTCGACATGCTGTTCGCCATGCGGGCGCGCACTAGGAGATCACAGAGCGGCGGCAGCGTGTGAGCACTGGGCAAAATGACTGAAAGAGATCGGAGCAAAGGAGCAGAACGATGGACGTGATCCTGCTGGAGCGCATCGGCCGGCTGGGCCAGATGGGCGATGTCGTGCGTGTCAAGGACGGCTATGCCCGGAATTTCTTGCTGCCGAGCGGCAAGGCGCTGCGGGCGACCGAAGCCAATCGCCAGAAATTCGAGCGCGACCGGACGATGCTGGAGGAGCGCAATGCCGAGAAGCGGTCGGCGGCGCAGGGCGACGCCGGCCAGATCGACGGCAAATCCTTCATCATCATCCGCCAGGCCGGTGAAAGCGGTCAGCTCTACGGCTCCGTGTCGACCCGCGACATCGCCGAGGCAGCTTCCGCTGCCGGCACGCATGTCGAGCGCAACCAGGTGCTGCTGGACAGCCCGATCAAGTCGATCGGTCTGCATCCGGTGCGCATCGCCCTTCATCCGGAGGTGGTGGTCCAGGTCACCGTCAACGTTGCCCGCTCGGCGGACGAGGCGGAGGCTCAGGCCCGCGGCGAGGTGCTGATCGGCTCCGCTTCGGAGCGCGAGGAAGCCCGTAATGCCGCCGAGGCATTGTTCCGCGAGGAGACCGAAGCGGCGACATCGGAGGAGACTGTTGGCGGTTGACCGGGACCGGTTGCGTAACCACCTGATTGTCGACAATATTCAGCGCCGGCACAGGCGGGCCGTGTGCCAGCACGTCTCGCTCCCGGGGGATGGCGGGGTGCTCTTTGCGAAGAGGGTACCATGTTGATGAGCTTGCGTCGGGTGTTCGGTTATGTGGTCAAGACCGGGCACCTGACGGTTCGCGAACCAGGTGGCCGCCAATTCACCTATGGCGACGGCACCGGAGCGGAGGTCGTCATCCGCATCAAGGACCGGATGACGGCGCTCCGGCTGGTGCTCGACCCCGATCTGTCGGTTGGGGAATGCTACATGGACGGCAGCCTCACGGTCGAACGGGGCACCATCTACGATTTCCTCTCGCTGATGCTCGGCAATGCGGCCGCGGTCCCGCCACCTGCCGGGGTGAAGATCCCGCTGCAGATCCGCCGCGTCCTGCGCCGCCTCCACCAGCGCAACCCGATCGGGCTGGCGCGCCGGAACGTCTCGCACCATTACGATATCGACGGGCGCATTTACGATCTCTTCCTCGATCGCGACCGCCAATATTCCTGCGCTTATTTCGAGGCGCCCGACCGCTCGCTCGACGAGGCGCAGCTTGCCAAGAAGCGCCACCTCGCCTCGAAGCTCGCCATCGAGCCCGGCATGCGGGTCCTCGATATCGGCTCGGGCTGGGGCGGGCTTGCGCTCTATCTGGCTGAGGTCTGCGGCGCCGAGGTCGTCGGCGTGACGCTGTCGCAGGAGCAGCATGCGCTGTCGGTGCAGCGGGCGGCCCAGGGCGGCCTCGGCGGCCGGGCCCAGTTCCGGCTGATGGACTACCGCGAGGTTGACGGCACCTTCGACCGCATCGTTTCGGTCGGCATGTTCGAGCATGTCGGCATCGGCCATTATCGCGAATTTTTCGACAAGGTGCGGGCGCTGCTCGAGCCCGATGGCGTTGCGATCCTCCATTCCATCTGCCGGGCGGACGGCCCGAATGCCACCAGCGCCTGGACCAAGAAATATATCTTCCCCGGTGGCTACATCCCGGCATTGTCCGAGGTCTTGCCGCCAATCGAGAAGTCCGGTCTCTATCTGACCGACATCGAGGTGCTGCGCCTGCATTACGCCCAGACGCTGCGCGAATGGCGCCGCCGCTTTGCCGACCATCGCGACACCGCCCGCCGTCTCATGGACGAGCGCTTCTGCCGGATGTGGGAATTTTACCTCGCTGCCTCGGAATGTGCCTTTCGCTATGCCGGCATGAACAATGTTCAGATCCAGCTGTGTCGTCATCAGCACGCCCTGCCGATCGTGCGCGACTACATGCAGCGCGAGGAAAACCGGCTGCGCGCCCAGGATGCCGGCCGGCCGCGCCTGAAATCGGTGCCCGGCGAGTAGCGAATCACCTGGCGATTCGAGCAAGATCAAGAAGATCGTCGGGGGCGCGGCGCGGCTTGAGGCCAGCCTGTGAATAGCGCGTATGGCTTTGTTCCACCAACATGTTGCGCTCGCCGGCGCCTCGCTGACCGCCCGGTTATGCGGCTATGTAGGATGCAATGGATACAGCTCACAACATGCGCCTGCGTCGGCCGCCGGAGCGGGAGGAGGAAAGCCCGGCCTATCGGGCTGCCCCCCACAATCTCGATGCCGAGCAGGCGCTGCTCGGCGCCATTCTCGTCAACAACGAGGCCTGCGACCGGGTGTCGGGGTTCCTGCTGCCCGAGCATTTTTACGAGGGCATCCACCAGCGCATCTATGAAGCGGCCTCCGACCTCATTCGCTCGGGCCGCCGCGCCGATCCCGTCACGCTCAAATCCTTTTTCGAGCAGGACTCGACACTGAACGAGATCGGCGGGCCGGCCTATCTGGCCCGTCTCGCGGCGGCGGCGACCACAATCATCAACACCGAGGAATATGGCCGGCTGGTCTATGAGCTGGCCACCCGCCGGCGGCTGATCTCGATCGGCAGCGACATCGTCAACGAGAGCTTCGAGCCCAAGGTCGACCAGACGGCGCGGGAACTGATCGAGCGCGCCGAGCAGGCGCTTTACGAGATCGCGGAGACCGGCAAATACGGCCAGGGATTCCTGCCCTTCGGCACGGCCCTGACCGAAGCCATCGACATGGCGGCGGCCGCCTATCAGCGCGACGGCGGGCTTTCGGGGATTTCCTGCGGCCTCAAGGACATCGACGAGAAGATGGGCGGGCTTCAGCCCTCCGACCTGATCATCCTGGCCGGCCGTCCGGCCATGGGCAAGACGGCGCTCGCCACCAATGTCGCCTACCGGGTGGCGCGAAGCTACAAATCCACCCACAATCCCGACGGCAGCATCAAGGTGACGGACGGCGGCGTCGTCGCCTTCTTCTCGCTCGAGATGTCCGCCGAGCAGCTCGCCACCCGCATCATCTCCGAGCAGGCGGAGATCGCCTCGGAGCGCATCCGCCGCGGCAAGATCGGCGAGGACGAGTTCCACCGCCTTGTCGAGGTGTCGCGCGATCTCCAGTCGCTGCCGCTTTACATCGATGCGACCGGCGGGTTGACCATCGGCCAGCTCGCCGCCCGGGCCCGCCGGCTGAAGCGCCAGCGCGGGCTGGGCCTGGTCGTGGTCGACTATCTGCAGCTCTTGACCGGCTCCTACCGCCGTCAGCAGGAAGGCCGCGTCCAGGAAGTTTCCGAGATCACCACCGGGCTCAAGGCGCTCGCCAAGGAGCTCAACGTGCCGATCCTGGCGCTGTCGCAGCTGTCGCGGCAGGTCGAATCACGCGACGACAAGCGGCCGCAGCTGGCGGATCTCCGGGAGTCGGGCTCGATCGAGCAGGATGCCGACGTCGTGCTGTTCATCTTCCGCGAGGAGTATTATCAGGCGCGCCGCGAGCCCAAGCCGGGTACGCCGGAATATCTCGCCTGGCAGGACGAGATGAGCCGGGTCCATTGCGTCGCCGAGGTGATCATCGGCAAGCAGCGCCACGGGCCGACGGGCACGATCAAGCTGCATTTCAACGCACAGTTCACCAAGTTCGACAATCTGATCCAGGACGATCATCTGCCGCAGAGGTTCGACTGAGGCA
>DATAOT010000195.1:0-5522 GCA_036265615.1 Aestuariivirgaceae bacterium | reverse complement strand
CATCGGCGTCGCCTGCTTCTTCTGCTTCATGTTCTCCTGGGTCGAGCTGCTGCTCGCCAAGACCCTGACCTCGGTCGCTGCCAAGCCCATCGCCGCGCTGATGACCAAGACCGCCAGCACCTCGGGCTATCAGCTCGGGCTGCTCGCCGCGGCGGGCTCGCTCACCCTCATCCCCGGCGCGGTGGTCATCTATTTCGTGCGCAACTATATCGCCAAGGGCTTCGCCCTCGGGCGCGTGTGACAGGGAGGGCTGCAGCCATGATGGATGCCCTTTCCGGCTTGTCGTGGATGGCCTGGACCTGGCCGACCGCCGCCTTCTTCCTCTTCATCCTGCTTTGCTTCATCGCCATGTCGGTCTGGGAGTATTATTCGCCGGGCGGCGGGCCCCGTCATGGCATCCTCGGGCTCGACACCACGCGCGGCGACCGCCTGTTCATCTCGTTGCTCGGCACCGCCTACATCGTGCTCGCCTGGCTCGGCTTTTTCGGGCCGCCGCTTTATGCTCCGCTGGTGATCTCGATCCTTTATGCGGTTGCGGTTTTCCTCTGGGTGTGACCTGCCATGGGCTCCTATATCCTCGCCATCGACCAGGGCACGACGTCGTCGCGGGCGATCGTTTTCGACGAAAAATTGCAGCCGGTTGCAATGGCCCAGCAGGAGTTCACACAACACTTTCCCCGGCCCGGCCATGTCGAGCACGATCCCGAGGAGATCTGGTCGAGCGTGCTCGCGACCTGCCGCGATGCCATCGGCAGAGCCGGCATCGCCGCTTCCGACATTGCCGGGATCGGGATCACCAACCAGCGCGAGACCACGCTGATCTGGGAACGCGACACCGGCCGGCCCATCCATCGCGCCATCGTCTGGCAGGACCGCCGCACCGCCGACCGCTGCCAGGCGCTGAAGAGCGCCGGCCATGAGCCCGGCATCACTGCCAGGACCGGCCTCCTCCTCGACCCCTATTTCTCCGGCACCAAGGTCGCCTGGATCCTCGATGCCGTCCCCGGGGCCCGTGAGCGCGCCGCGCGCGGCGAATTGTGCTTCGGCACCGTCGACAGCTTCCTGATCTGGCGGCTGACCGGCGGCAAGGTGCATGCCACCGACGCCACCAATGCCTCGCGCACGCTCCTGCTCGATATTCACCGCTCGAGCTTCGATGACGAGCTTCTCGCCATCTTCGAGGTGCCGCGTCCCATGCTGCCGGAGGTCAAGGACTGCGCCACGCTCTTCGGGACCACTGCGCCCGCGCTTTTGGGCGGCGCCATCGCCATTCGCGGCGTTGCCGGCGATCAGCAGGCCGCCACCATCGGGCAGGCCTGTTTTGCTCCGGGCATGATGAAATCGACCTATGGCACCGGCTGCTTTGCTCTGCTCAACACCGGTCGCCAGAGCGTGATCTCGCACAACCGCCTGCTCACCACCATCGCCTATCAGCTGGGCGGCGAGCGCACCTATGCGCTGGAAGGATCGATTTTCGTCGCCGGCGCCGCCGTGCAATGGCTGCGCGACGGCCTGCGCATCATCCCCGATGCCGCAGCGACGGCGAAGCTCGCCGCCGCCGCCGATCCCGACCAGGCGGTTTATCTCGTGCCGGCCTTTGTCGGCCTCGGCGCGCCCTGGTGGGATGCCGAGGCGCGCGGCATCATCACTGGGCTGACCCGCGGCACCGGCACGGCGGAGCTCGCCCGCGCCGCGCTTGAAGCGGTGTGCTACCAGACCCGCGATCTTCTGGAAGCGATGCGCGGCGACTGGCAGGGCGGCAATGCCGCCGGAACCGTGCTCCGCGTCGACGGCGGCATGGTGGCCTCCGACTGGACCATGCAGTTTCTCGCCGACATCATCGATGCCCCGGTCGATCGCCCGCAGGTCCTCGAGACCACCGCGCTTGGCGCCGCCTATCTGGCTGGCCTCGATGCCGGCCTCTACCCGCCTCCTGCCGAGTTCGCCAAGGGTTGGCAGCTCGACCGCCGCTTCACGCCGCGCATGGACGAGGGTACACGGGCCCGCAAATTCGCTGGTTGGCGCGATGCGGTGTCCCGCGCCCTGTCCCGCAGCGTATAGATGCATGACGGCGAGACCCTCGACAGCAACAGCAGCCGCGTATCGCTATCGCCTGGAACGACACTGGTGCGGCGGCCACGGCCGCTGCGCCTTCATCATGCTCAACCCGTCGACGGCCGATGAGCTTGGCGACGATCCGACAATCCGCCGCTGCATCGGTTTCGCGCGGCGCTGGGGCTATGCCGGCCTCATCGTCGCCAATCTCTTTGCATTGCGGGCAACCGATCCACTGGCCTTGTTCGCCGCGCACGATCCGGTGGGCGACCCGGCCAACCGCGACGCCATTCTCGGCGCCATCGACGAGGCGGCGCTGATCCTCTGCGCCTGGGGTCATTTTGCTGCGGCCCGCGATCGCGGCCAAGAGGTGGCCGCACTGGTGCGCAAGCGAGGCCATGTGGCCCACTGTCTCGGGCTGACCAGGCAAGGTGCACCGCGTCACCCGCTTTATCTCCCCGCCACGACGCGACCGATCCCCCTCCGTCCGCCATGAGCCCGCGCGCCGTCCGGTTCCGAGTGCTATGATGCTGCCATCATCCGAGGTGCACGAACATGTCGAATACCGAAGCAAACAAGCAGCTTCTTCAGAAAGCCTATGAGCGGTGGAACGCAACTAAGGGCGGCAGCGTCGCCGATTGGCTGGCGCTGGCCGCCGACGACATTTCCTTCGGCTCGCTGGCGGAAGGAGCAGAAGCCGTGCCTTTCACCGCTCCCATACGAAGCAAGGACACTTTGAGGACCTACTTCGACGGCCTGATCGGAAACTGGACCATGATCCATTACAGTGTGAACGAATATGTCGCTGAAGGTGACAGGGTCGTGGCCATTGGCTCGACCTCCTGGAAGAACAAACAGACCGGCAAGACCTTCGAAACGAGAAAGGTGGATGTCTGGAAATTCAAGAACGGCAAGGCAGTCGAATTCTACGAATACTATGACACGGCAAAGGTTGCCGCGGCCGGATCGTAGCAGGGATGTCAGTCTTCATTTCGCGAATGGGATCGTCAGTTCCGTCTCGTTCGTGTCCACCACGAAAACCGCGAGGAGCTTGGCAGGCTTGCTCTTGCTGGCATTGGCGCTGACGCCGTGGCGGTCGCCGGGCATCTCCGAGAAGCTCTGTCCGGCCTTGTAGATCGTCACCGGTCCGTCATTGACCTGACTGCGGATCGCTCCCTGCAGCACGGTCGCGTAGATGAAGGCGGATTTGGCATGCGTGTGGCCAGGCGAGTAGCCGCCAGGGCCGTATTCGACGAGCACACCCTTGATGCTCTTGCCGGGAACGTTCGGCAGCTCGTGCTGGTAGACGAGGGTCACCTTCGCATTCTTCGACTTCGGTGCATCCGCAAGCGCGCTTCCGAGCGGCACGGCGGCGACCAGCAGCGAACAGAGGATGCGTTTCATGAGGCCGATCCTTCGGTTGGCGAATTGTCACCGCTATGCGGTTTGCCGCCCGCCGGCTCGCAAGCGAGACGGTGGATTTTATCTGAATGCGGCAGCCGAGCCAATCCACGCGGGGGGCCCAGCTCCAGCCACAGCCCTCGTGACGACGCGCGTCGGAAACGATCGCGGGAAACTTCTCGATTTCACAGCAAGGATCGGAGTTCAGTCCGAGGAGCCGCTGAATATGTTCGATCATGAGAACCGAGCAAGGAGCTGGACCAATGAATCTCATGATCTCCAAAACGACGGCACGGCCGACATCTGCAGCAATGCGGGCCGTCGAGACCATCGTTCATGCGACCGGCGAATGTGCCTTGGGCCATGTCTTGGTCGCGCGCAGCGGGGCAGGTGTTTGCGCCATTCTGCTCGGCGATGAGCCCCACGAGCTCGAGGCGGACCTCGCCGCGCGCTTTCCCAAAGCGCTGCTCGTCGCGAACCCGGCCATCGTCCACGCCGACTTGGCCAAGCTGATCGATTTCGTGGACAAGCCTTCCGAGGGACTCCGTTTCGCGCTCGACATGCGCGGGACGCCGTTCCAGCGCCTCGTCTGGGAGAAGCTTCGTGCGATCTCTCTCGGACGCACCGTCAGTTACATGCAGGTGGCGCGTTGGATCAGCCCCTTCGCCTCGCCCCGTGCGGTCGCCAGCGCCTGCGCCGCAAATCCGATCGCACTGGCCATTCCATGCCATCGCGTGGCGCGCAGCAATGGCGACCTCACGGGCTACCGCTGGGGGACCGAGCACAAGCGTGAGCTGATCAGGAAGGAAGCCAGCGCATGAAGCCCCGTTTGTCGATCATGTCCTCGCGCTCTGCGGTTAACGCCGCAGAGGCCCGGGTCGCCGCCCAAGACTGGCAGACGATCACGGGCGATCTCGAAAGATACGGCTGCGCGGTCTTGCCGAGGCTCCTCTCGCCCGAGGAATGCCGTGCCATCGCCGGGCTTTATCCCGATGAGAGTCACTTTCGAAGCCACGTCCACATGGCGCGGCACGGCTTCGGCAAAGGCGAGTACCGCTACTTCAAATACCCGCTGCCCGATCTCCTCGGCGGCCTGCGGACGGCGCTTTATCTGTACCTCGCCGGCGTGGCCAATGCATGGAACGGCCGGATGGGATTGGACGAGCGCTATCCCGACAACCACGCATCGTTCCTGAAGCGATGCCACGAGGGTGGCCAGACACGCCCGACACCGCTTCTGCTGCAATACGTGCCGGGCGATTTCAACTGTCTCCACCAGGATCTCTATGGCGATCTGGCGTTCCCGATCCAGGTCGCGATCCTGCTCTCCGAGCCCGGCAAGGACTTCACCGGTGGCGAGTTCGTCCTGACCGAACAGCGGCCGCGCATGCAAAGCCGCGCCGAAGTGGTGCCGCTTCGGCAGGGTGACGCTGTGGCGTTTGCCGTCCACAACCGGCCGGTTCAGGGATCGAAGGGCAACTACCGCGTGAACCTTCGCCACGGCGTGAGCCGCGTGCGTTCCGGCATGCGGCACACCGTCGGGATCATCTTTCACGACGCGACCTAGAGCGCCGCTGTTCAGGTGGGGCCCCCGAGTTCGAGCCGCGACCAGCTGGATCTGTTCCATAGTCAGGATTGTGTGTTGAACACTTGAACGACACGATCGCTCTCAATCCAATCTCCCGAGGAGAGGTCCTGGATCGAGAAACGTAAGGAGGCACCATTCGCGATCGTCTCCGTCGGAAGATCGACGACATGAAGTCCCAAGCTCCCGGGCCGCGTTCGCGCGTCTGCGGCATGGCGCCAATCGTCAAATCCCCAGTGAACGAGTGCCGGCGCCGCCAGGATCAGGCGCAAGGGCAGGCCCTGCGGGATCCGGCCGATCGGCATGTGTCGCGTCCAATGCGCCTGAACGAGCTGCGGTTTCACCCCGCCATAACGCAGCCACGCCGCTTCCGGCCGATCCACCGGGTGGCCATGTCGCAGGCTCGCCGCCAGCTTGACGAACTCGGCATGCGCCCAGACCAGCGGCATCGCCGATCCGGTGGGTCGGCCAGGATGCAGAT
>DATAOT010000194.1:0-1884 GCA_036265615.1 Aestuariivirgaceae bacterium | reverse complement strand
CATGACCGCCGACTTCCGCGTGACACTGCTCGGGACCGGCGTGCCGATCCCGAGCCCGGACCGCTTTGGCCCCGCCACCCTGGTCGAGGCCGGGGACCAGAAATTCCTCATCGACGCCGGCCGCGGCGCCACCATCCGGCTCTATCAGCTCAAGCTGCCGATCGGGCGCATCGACGTGCAGCTGCTCACCCATTATCACTCCGACCATACGTCAGGCATACCGGACGTGTGGCTCACCGGCTGGCTGGAATCGCATTTCGGTACGCGCAGGACGCCGTATCGGGTGATCGGACCGACCGGGGCGCGGGAGTTGATCGAGAACCTGGAGCGAGCCTATGCGCTCGACATCAAGATCCGCGTCGCCGACGAGAAGCTACCGCTCGCCGGCATCGCAACCGAGGTCACCGAGTTCGATCGCGACGGCACGGCCTACGAGAAAGGCGGCGTGAAGGTGATTGCCTTCGAGGTCGACCATGGCGATGTCATCAAGCCTTGCTACGGCTACCGCTTCGAATATGGCGGGCGCGTCGCGGTGTTTTCCAGCGACACACGCTACAATCAAAATGTCATCACCTATGGCGCCGGTGCCGACCTGCTGGTGCATGAAGTTGCGAGCGCGCGGCCGGAACTGATGAAGGAAGCCTATATCCAGAGGATCATCGGCCACCACACGACGCCGCGGGAGGCCGGACTGGTCTTTGCCCAGACGAAACCGAAGCTTGCCGCCTTTACGCATATCGTCCTGCTCGGCAGCGAGCGGATTCCTCCGCCGACGATCGCCGATATCGTCGCCGAGACGCGACAAACCTATGGCGGGCCGCTGGCGGTCGGCGAGGATTTGATGGCGTTCGAGATCGGCGAGACGGTCTCAGTCCGGCGCCTCCAGCCGTCCTCGCCGCCCACCGCTATGGCGGGTCTCGTCTGACTACCGATTGGCAGATGCTGCTGTGGGTTAAACTGCATCCTTTCGGCGATGTCCCCCTCAACACGATCATGTCGTTCGGCTTGCCGCTGAAAACGGACGCGACAGAGCCCATCAAGATCGCCTGGGCTGGCGTTCCCTGTGGGTGCCTTCGCCGCATTCGATGTTGCCAGCACCACGGGATGGCATGGCTTGCAATGGCCGGCCTGCCGGGATAGCTACGAAAGCGGTCACGTGGCTTGCGATTTTTGCCGTTGGAAGAATCGACCTTCTCCACGAATGAACCTGACTTATTTCAGCGTCCCCGATCGGCTTATTTTTCGCTTGCGCCATCGGGGCGATGGCGGCGCAGGCGGCCGGCCCGACCGCCGATTACACAATCAAGCCGGAGCACACCTCCACATCGCCGGACGGCACAACCACGATTGAGCAGTACGCGAGGATCGATGCCGACGGCGATTACACGTGGCAGTTCTGGGCGCGCCGCCAGGACAAGCTGACCCTGCTCGAGCCGGAGCAACCCGACTATGCGGCGGGCTTCAGATTCACCAACGATTCGCAATGGCTCGTGCGCATGCAAAAAACCGGCGCCGGATACGCCAGCTTGTATCTGTACCATCTAGGCCCGCAGGGATTCGTTGCCGCGACTCGGAAACCGCTCAGTGACCTGGCATGGGCCTACTTCAAGAGCCGTCCCGACTCCCGAAAGATCAGGCGGCCGAATTTCCATATCGAGGCGGATCTCGTGAAAGGGGTCGACGACAACTATCGCTGGATGGGCGAGACATGGCCCGATAGCCGCTATCTCGTGATCTCCCTGTCGGGTGAGGTGTCACCCACAAGTCGTCATGGTCAGCTTCGGTCACTTCGCGGCTGGCGCTGTCGCTATGACCTGCAGAAGGGCGCGTTCGACGTGCCGCCGAGTTTTGCGGACAACAATGCGAAGGCAATTGCGCGCGACT
>DATAOT010000193.1:0-5627 GCA_036265615.1 Aestuariivirgaceae bacterium | reverse complement strand
GCGCGGGATCGGACCAGATGACGAAACCTGTCCACGTCCTGAACGGACCGAACCTCAACCTCCTCGGCACGCGGGAGGTCGAGATCTACGGCACCGAAACGCTGGCGGCCATCGAGCAGCGCTGCCGGGCGGCAGCCGAGCGACTGGGGCTCTCGATCCTGTTTGCCCAGACCAACGGCGAGGGTGAGCTCGTATCGCTGGTGCAGCGGGCCGGGCTCGAGGCATCGGGAGTGGTGCTGAATGCCGCCGCCTATACGCACACCTCGTTGGCGCTGCACGATGCCTTGAAGATGCTCGGTGTGCCACTGGTGGAGATCCACCTCTCGAATGTGTACAAGCGTGAGCCCATTCGCCATAAGAGTTTCGTGTCGTCACTTGCGACCGGTGTGATCTGTGGCTTTGGCCCCTTCGGGTACGAGCTCGCGCTCGAGGCCATCGCCAGGCTTGTCGCGCCGCGCGAGCCGTGACGGAAGGGAGAATGTCGAAAGCCAAGACCACGGCCGAGCGCGAGGGTTTCGACCGGGAGCTCATTCGCGAGCTGGCGGATCTCCTGAACGAGACGGGTCTGTCCGAAATCGAGATCGAGCAGGACGGGCTGCGGGTCAGGGTGGCGCGGCCGATTCAGGTCCTTCAGGCCGGCTTCGGGGCGGCCGCCGCTCCCTTTGGCACGGCAGCGCCCTCCGAGGCGCATGGCCTGGCGCCGCAACCTTCCGCACGCGGGGCCGAAATCCACCCCGGCACGGTCAGGTCGCCGATGGTCGGCACCGCCTACCGGGCAGCCGCCCCCGGCGCAGCACCGTTTGTCGAGATCGGCCAGGAGGTGAAGCAGGGCCAGACGGTCCTCATCATCGAGGCAATGAAGACGATGAATCCGATTCCGGCCCCAAGCTCCGGTCGGGTCAAGGAGATCATCGTCGCCGATGCTCAGCCGGTCGAATATGACGAGCCGCTGATGATCATCGAGTGATGTTCGACAAGATTTTGATAGCCAACCGGGGGGAGATTGCCCTTCGCGTGCTGCGTGCCTGTCGCGAGCTCGGCATTTCGACAGTGGCGGTGCACTCCACCGCCGATGCCAATGCCATGCATGTGCGGCTCGCCGATGAGAGCGTGTGCATCGGCCCGCCGTCGGCGCGCGACAGCTATCTCAACATTCCGGCCATCGTGGCGGCCTGCGAGATCACCGGAGCGGAGGCGGTGCATCCGGGCTATGGCTTTCTTGCCGAGAATGCCCGCTTCGCCGAGATCCTGGCCGAACATGGAATTACCTTCATCGGCCCAAGTCCGGAGCACATCCGAACCATGGGCGACAAGATCGAGGCCAAGCGCACCGCCCAGGTCCTGGGCATCCCGGTGGTGCCCGGCTCGGAAGGCTCCATCCCGGACGTCGCCACCGCGCTCCGGCTCGGCGCCGAGATCGGTTATCCGGTGCTGATCAAGGCGGCTGCCGGCGGTGGTGGTCGCGGTATGAAGGTGGCGCGCAGCCCCGAGGAGATGGAGGTGGCTTTCCGCACCGCCCAGAGCGAAGCCAAGGCCTCCTTCGGCGACGATGCGGTTTACGTCGAGAAGTTCCTGGGCCGGCCGCGTCATATCGAGATTCAGATCTTCGGCGACGGGCAGGGCGGCGCCGTGCATCTCGGCGAGCGCGACTGCTCGCTGCAGCGCCGCCACCAGAAGGTCTGGGAAGAGGCGCTGTCGCCGGCGCTCAATGCCTCGCAGCGCGATCTCATCGGCGAGCGCGTCGCCAGCGCCATGGCCAAGCTCGGCTACAGCGGGGCCGGCACCGTCGAGTTTCTTTACGAGAACGGCGAGTTCTACTTCATCGAGATGAACACCCGCCTCCAGGTCGAGCATCCGGTCACGGAGATGATCACCGGCCTCGATCTGGTCCAGGAACAGATCCGGATCGCGGCCGGAGCGAAACTGCCATTTTCCCAGAAGGACATCACGTTTTCCGGCCATGCCATCGAGTGCCGGATCAATGCCGAGAATCCCAAGACGTTCGCGCCGTCGCCGGGGCTCGTCGACGCCGTCCATGTGCCGGGCGGCCTCGGCGTCCGGGTCGACTCGGCGCTTTATGCCGGCTATCGCATTCCACCCTATTACGACAGCCTGATCGGCAAGCTCATCGTATTCGGCAAGACGCGCACCGAGTGCCTGATGCGGCTGCGCCGGGCGCTCGGCGAATATGTCATCGAGGGGGTCGAGACCACGATCCCGTTGTTCCTGGACCTCCTCGCCGACCCGGACATCATTGACGGGCGCTACAACATCCACTGGCTTGAGCAGTTTCTCGGCCGAGAATAATCTTGGCTCGATGACGACCATCACGCCGCAGACGCTGCTGCGCGCCTATGCCGCCGGGATCTTCCCCATGGCGGAGAGCGCCGAGGACAGCGCCTTGTACTGGGTTGAGCCGGAGGTGCGCGGCGTGCTGCCGCTCGACCAGCTGCATGTCAGCCACAGCCTGCGCAAGACAATCCGCCGCGGCGCCTACGAGATCAGGATCGACACGGCCTTCGGCGCCGTCATCGAGGGCTGCGCCACCAAGGCGTTCGGGCGGCCCAACACCTGGATCAATGGGCGCATCCGCTCGCTCTACACCCAGCTCCACCGGCTCGGCTGCTGCCACTCGGTGGAGACCTGGCAGGGCGACGCGCTGGTCGGCGGGCTCTATGGCGTGCGGCTTGGCGGGGCGTTCTTCGGTGAATCCATGTTCTCGCGCCAGCGCGATGCCAGCAAGGTCGCCCTGGTCCATCTGGTGGCACGGCTCAATGCCGGCGGCTTCCGCCTGCTCGACACGCAGTTCACCACGCCGCATCTGCGCAATCTCGGCGCCATCGACGTGCCGCGGCAGGACTACCACTGTCTGCTCGAGACGGCGATCGAGGTCGATGCGGATTTCCATGCCTTCGCCGGCGATGATGATCCAGACGCGGTGCTGGAACTCGCAACATCCTGCCCCGAAGGCAATAGTCAGTAGGCAATAGGCAGTGAAAGTGAACGGTGCCCTTCCCTGCTGCCTACTGACTAAAGGAGGGCCCGCCGGCTTGGCGCAAGCGGGCCCACACAATGATCGCCGGTTGGTGTGATCAGCCGTCGTTCTGGCGGGAACCTTGGTTGTCTCCATCCCGACGATCATCGTGCTCATGTCCCATGTCATGGCGCCGGTGCGGCCCATGACGCGGGCGATCTTCCTTGCTCAGCACGCCGTCGCCATTGCGGTCGTGCTCCTCGACCATCTCGGCAAGCGGGCGCTGATATTCCTCGAGCGTGACCTTGCCGTCCCCGTCGCGGTCGAACATCTGGAAGGCGCGCACCATCTGGAGATGCCGCGCCTTGAGCCACAGCCGCTCGAACTCCTGCAGCGTCAAGGCGAGATCCTTGTCGGTGTCGAACTCGGCAATCCAGGCAGCGCGATTCTGGTCGATTTCCTGCTGGGTGATCTTGCCGTCCTTGTTGGCGTCATAGCGCTCGACGAATTCGCGAATCCTCTCGCTCGTCCCGTGGCCGCCACGATGATAGGAGCATCCGCCTTCGGAGTCGGCGAACGCCGAATCGGCAAAGGCCATGCCGGCCAGAGCGGCAAGGCTCGCAACTATGACCGCAAATGATCGCCTCATAACCTCTCCTCATGTATCGCCCGTCTGGATCCATGACGAGAGGAGAACGGCAATTCCGTCGCGAGGGGCGGTGTGGTCGGCCCCTCATCCGGCCTTCGGCCACCTTCTCCCCGCAAGCGGGGAGAAGGGAAAAATTGGGAGGTATCGCCTGATTCCCCCCTCGCCCCGCGGCAGCGGCGAGAGGGTGGTGCGAAGCACCGGGTGAGGGGCTTTCCCAAATAGGGAAGCGGGGCGGACCCCGCATCCACCCCGCTTCAGTCTCCCCTCTCACCGGCGCTGCTTGAACCCCGTTTCAAGCTGCTGCCGTGCAATGATCATCCCCATGATCAAGCTCACCTTTTCGCGTTTGGCGATTCGCTGCAAGCGGCTCATGGGGGGAGCCCGATTTTTCTCTAGCAGCTGTTGCAGCAGGGACACAAAACTGACAACAGAAGTTGTGTCAGCAACTAAGTTGCACACGTCCCATGCGTGAAACTCGATAGGGTTTGCATGGATCGCCGTGCTATGAGCGCCGGCATCGTCAGCAGAGGGGTCCGAGGTGGTCGAGCAGATCAGCGTGCTTCGCGCCAAAGGCTGGCGATCGCCGGTCAATGCGCTCATGCTGATGTCGGTCGCGAACTATCTTTCCTTCGCGACATGGAACGCGCTCCACACCAACTTCGCCATCGACGCCATCCATTTCGACGGCACCGACATGGGTATCCTGCACACCGTTCGGGAGATCCCGGGCTTCCTCTCCTTCGCGGCGGTCTTGCTCCTGGTCGTCATGCGCGAGCAGACGCTCGGCCTCATGTCGCTCCTGGTGATCGGCGCGGGCGTGGCGGCGACCGGGTTGTTCCCGAGCGCGCTTGGGTTCTATACGACCACTCTGATCAAATCCCTCGGCTTCCATTATTACGAGACCGTGGCCCAGTCCCTGTCGCTGCAATGGTTCGACAAGCAGAATGCGCCGCGTCTGCTCGGGCGCGTGGTGTCGGCATCGGCTTCGGCGACCATCGCCGCCTATGGCATCATCTTCGTCGTGTGGCGCTGGCTCGGCCTCGGATATGTGTGGCTGTTCGCGGCCGGCGGGTTGACGTCGCTCCTGCTCACCGGGCTCATCGGCATCCTCTTCCCGCGATTCCAGGAGGAGGTTCCGCAGCGCAAGGAGATCGTGATCCGGTCGCGCTACTGGCTCTATTACGCGCTCGTCTTCATGGGCGGAGCACGGCGGCAGATCTTCATCGTGTTCGCCGCCTTCCTCATGGTCCAGAAGTTCCATTATGACGTCGCAGGCATCACGCTGCTGCTGCTGATCAATGCCGTGATCAACATGGCGCTCGGCCCGGTGATCGGGGCAATGATCGGCCGGCTCGGCGATCGCCGGTCGATGATCGTCGAACATGCCGGGCTGATCGCGGTGTTCCTCGCCTATGCGCTGGTCGAGAACCCGTGGGTCGCGGCCGGGCTCTACGTTCTCGACAATGCGTTCTTCACGATGTCGATCGCGACCAAGACCTATTTCCAGAAGATCGCCGATCCCGGCGACATCGCCCCGACCTCGGGCGTCGCCTTCTCGATCAATCACATCGCCGCGGTGCTGCTGCCGATCCCGCTCGGGATGGTGTGGGATGTCGACCGCTCGGCGGTGTTCGTGATCGGCGCCGCCATGGCGGGCGTTGCCCTCGGACTGTCGCTGCTCGTGCCGCATGACCCCCACGCGGGCAACGAGTCGGTGTTCGCTCAGCGCCTGGCTGCCGCAGCGGAGTAGACCATGGTGATGTCGCCCCAGGATTGGCCGGCGGTGCGCGAGTGGCGCAAGAGCGAGCGCCAACGCCTCCTCGCCATGCGCGCAGCCTTGGGCCACGAGGCTCGAGCCGCGACGGCGGCGCGCATCCTGCCGTTCGCCCATGAGGCGATCCGCCGGCATGGGGCAAGGGCGGTCGGCCTCTATTGGCCGATCAAGTCCGAGCTCGATTTCCGGATGCTGGCCGAGCAGCTGGCCCGCGACGGCATCGCCACGGC
>DATAOT010000192.1:0-23536 GCA_036265615.1 Aestuariivirgaceae bacterium | reverse complement strand
TCGACGACCCGCGGCGGCACGAGCTCGGTCAAACGCTCGCCCAAGGCGCGGTTGCCGATCTGATCGTGGTTTTGCAGGAAATGCACGAAAGCGGTTGCGGGCAGATGCCCGCTCGGTTCGCCGCGGGGCTCATTGTTGCGGAGTTTCGAGACCTCTCCCTGGAAGATGAAGCCTTCGCTCAAGGCCCGGGCGAGCTTGTTCAGACGGTCGGAGACGTATTCGCTGTAATAGCCTTCCTCCTCGCCCGTTGCGACGACATGCGCCGCGTGATGGAAGTCGTCGTTCCACTCGCCATCGTACAGCACCACCGCGCCGCTGGCATCGCGCTCGATGTGGCGGACCATGTTGCGGTCGTCCTCGGTCGTGAGGTGGATGTGGCGTCCGGGAAAGCGCTGGCGCACTTCGATTGCCAGCTCCTCCAGGAGATGCGTTCCTGCCTGATCGTGGATATGGTCGACGGCATCGAAGCGCAGGCCGTCGATCAGATATTCGCCGATCCAGTAGAGCGCATTGTCGATGAAGTAGCGCCTGACCGGGAACTTCTCGAAGGCTATCGCACCGCCCCATGGTGTCTTCCGCTCAGGATGGAAGAAATCGGGGGCGTATTGCCGAAGATAGTTACCTTCCGGCCCGAAGTGATTATAGACCACGTCGAGGAACAGCATGAGGCCGCGCTCATGAGCGGCATCGACCAGGCGCTTCAGCTGCTCTTGGCCGCCATAGACCGAGTGCGGCGCATAGAGCAGAACGCCGTCGTAACCCCAGCCGCGATTGCCGGCGAACTGCGCCACCGGCATGAGCTCGATCGCCGTCACCCCAACAGAGGCCAGATGATCGAGCCGGGCGCGAATCCCGTCGAAGGTTCCGTGCATGGAAAAGGTGCCGGTATGCAGCTCGTAGACCACGGTCTCGTGCCAGGGCAGGCCTTTCCAATAGGGGAGCCGCCATTCATAGGCATCAGGGTCGACCAGCCGTGATGGTCCGTTGACATCGCCAAGCTGAGCCCGGGCTGCCGGATCGGGCACCCGCGCATTATCCGCCAGAACGAAGCTGTAGCCCTCGCCGGGTTTGATCAGATCGGTCTCGATCTCGAACCAGCCGTCTTCGCCCGGCAGCATCGACTGGGTTTCACCGCGCCCGTGCGCCAACAGGCCGACCGCCTTCTGCGCCGGTGCCCAGAGCCGAAACCGCGCCGCCCCCGAACCGATCATTTCCGTCCCCCAGGTGATCGGCAATCTCTGGCTCATTCGGCCTCCGCAGCGAAGGCCATGAGGGTGTGGTGGCCGAGCGTGATTTCGCTCTCGGGCATGGCCGGCGATCGGGCCGGCTCGACGTCGCCGGTCGAAGTGTCGACGAGAACCCGCCAGCCGGTGCCATTGCCGCGGGCGGTGGCCGGCAGCCGGAACGGGAGATCCTCATAGTGAGCATTGAGCAGAATCAGCGCCGACGACCCGTCGCGACGGGCGAGCCGCAGGCCGAGGCAGCGGCCAAGGCCGTTGTTCCAGTCTTCAGGCTGCATCTCGGCGCCATCGGGGCGAAACCAGCTGACATCGGGCGGCCCGTTGTCGCTGATCGGCTCGCCATGCAGATAGCGCGGCTGGCGGAACAGGGGAATGCCGGCGCGCAGACGCGACAGGCCGCGACAGAAATCCTGAAACTTCAGATCGCGCTTCGAGACGCCCTCCCAGGCAAACCAGTTCATCTCGTTGTCCTGCGCATAGGCATTGTTGTTGCCGTCCTGGCTGCGGCCATTCTCGTCGCCCATCAACAGCATCGGCGTGCCCTGGGACAGCATCAGGGTCGCCATGATCGAGCGGCGCATGCGATCGCGAAGATCGAGAACGTCGGGATCATCGGTCTTGCCCTCGACACCGCAGTTCCAGCTGCGGTTGTCGGAATGTCCGTCGGCATTGTTCTCCTTGTTGGCCTCGTTGTGCTTCTCGTTGTAGGACCACAGGTCGGCCAGGGTGAAGCCGTCATGGGCGGTGATGAAATTGACGCTCGCCCAGGGCCGCCGGCCGTGTCGGTCGAATGCGTCGGCGCTTCCGAGAATGCCGCGGGCAAGCGCCGGCAGCAGATGGTCGTCACCCTTCCAGAAGCTGCGCATGTCGTCGCGATAGCGGCCGTTCCACTCGCCCCAACCGGGTGGAAAATTGCCAAGCTGGTAGCCATTTTCCCCGAGGTCCCAGGGTTCGGCGATCATCTTCACCTTCGAGAGCACCGGATCCTGCCGGACCGCGTTGAGAAAGGAGGAACTCGGATCAAAGCCGCGGCGCTCGCGGGCGAGGGATGGGGCGAGATCGAAGCGGAAACCGTCGACATGGCAGGTCTCGACCCAGTAGCGCAGCGAGTCGGTGACCATCTGCATGACGCGGGGATGGCCGAGATTGAGCGTGTTGCCGCAACCCGTCGTGTCGAAATAGAAGCGCTGATCGTCAGCGAGCAGATAGTAGCTCTTGTTGTCGATGCCCTTGAAGGACAGGGTCGGGCCCAGGTGGTTGCCCTCGGCGGTGTGGTTGTAGACCACATCGAGGATCACCTCGATCCCGGCCTCGTGCAGCCGGTGCACCATCACGTTGAATTCGTGGACATCGCCGAGAACCGAGGCATAGCGCGGAGCCGGCGCAAAGAAGGCGATGGTGTTGTAGCCCCAATAGTTGCTCAAGCCCTTCTCGACGAGATAACGGTCGTCGAAGAACGCCTGCACCGGCATCAGCTCGACAGCGGTCACGCCGAGCTTGACCAGATGATCGATGGTGCGGGGGTTGGCGAAGCCGGCAAGGGTGCCCCGCAGATGCGGGGCGAGCTCCGGCTGACGCGCCGTGAACCCCTTGACGTGCGCCTCATATATCACGGTCTGCGACCACGGAGCATTGGGACGCCGTTCGCGACCCCAGGCCGCCGTGAAATCGACGACGACGCTCTTGGGGATGACAAAGGCGGAGTCGCGGCGATCGAAGGAGAGGTCTTCGCGGGGCGAGCCGACGCGGTAAGCGAAATGCGCATCGTGCCAATGGAGCTCGCCCGACAGCGCCTTGGCATAGGGATCGATGACAAGCTTGTGGTGGTTGAAGCGATGGCCGTTCTTCGGGTCGTACGGGCCGTAGACGCGATAGCCGTAGAGCTGCCCGGGTCTGACGTCGGGCAGAAAGCCGTGCCAGACCTCGTCGGTGTATTCGGGGAGCGTGATGCGGCTGACCTCGCGGCGGCCCGTCCGGTCGAAAAGACAAAGGTCGACCCGTTCCGCATGCGCTGAAAACAGCGCGAAATTCACTCCTGACCCGTCCCAGCTCGCCCCCAGGGGGAACGGCCACCCGGGTTGGACTTCCAATGCCGCCATCACGCTCTCCGGTCAACCAGCCACATGCTCGAATATGAGTGTTGCGAGCGGCGGCAACGTCAGTCGCAGCGAAAACGGACGGTTGTGGCAGGAGGTTCCTTCCGCCACCAGGCCACCCGCATTGCCGACATTGGAACCACCGTAGCAGGCGGCGTCGGTGTTGATGCGCTCGCGCCAATAACCGCCGACCGGCACGCCGAGACGATAGCCTTCGCGCACAACCGGCGTGAAATTGCACACGACCAGCACGGGCGGGCTCGAGGGGGCAAAGCGCAGGAAGGACAGCACGCTGTTGTCGGCGTCATTGGCATCCACCCAGGAGAAGCCGTCCGGGCTCGAATCCAGGCGGTGCAGAGCCGGCGTGGAGCGGTAGAGCCGGTTGAGCTCGCGCACGAGGTCCTGCACGCTCCTGTGCATCGGATCGGCGATGAGGTGCCAATCGAGCGAGTGCTCATGGGCCCATTCCTGTTCCTGACCGAACTCGCCGCCCATGAAGATCAGCTTCTTGCCGGGATGGCACCACATGAAGGCGTAATAGGCACGCAGATTGGCAAAGCGCTGCCAGCGGTCGCCCGGCATGCGACCGAGGATCGAGCGCTTGCCGTGCACGACCTCGTCATGAGACAGCGGCAGGATGAAGTTCTCGCTGAAGGCGTAGAGCAGTCCGAAGGTGAGGCGGTCGTGATGGTAGCGCCGATGGATGGGATCGCGCGACATGTAATCGAGCGTGTCGTGCATCCAGCCCATGTTCCATTTGTACCCGAACCCCAAGCCGCCGAGATGAACCGGATGAGACACCCGCGGCCAGGCAGTCGATTCCTCGGCGAGGGTCACCGCCCCGGGATCGGCGGCATAGATCTCGGTGTTCATGTCGCGGATGAACTTCACCGCGTCGATGTTCTCGCGCCCGCCATAGATGTTGGGTATCCATTCGCCCGGCGGACGAGAATAATCGAGGTACAGCATCGAGGCGACGGCATCGACCCTGAGGCCGTCGATGTGATAACGCTCCAGCCAGAACAGCGCCGAGGCGAGCAGGAAGTTGGCGACTTCCCGCCGGCCGTAATTGTAGATCAGCGTGTTCCAGTCGCGGTGAAATCCTTGCCGCGGGTCCTGATGCTCGTAAAGCGCCGTGCCGTCGAACCGCCCAAGCCCGTGCGGGTCGGAGGGGAAATGCGCCGGCACCCAGTCCATGATCAGGCCTATTCCCGCAGCATGGCAGCTCTCGACGAACCGGGTGAAGGCCTCGGGCGTGCCGTAGCGTGCAGTCGGCGCGAAGAGCCCGATCGGCTGGTAGCCCCATGATCCATAGAAGGGATGCTCGGTGATCGGCAGGAGCTCGATATGGGTGAAACCCATGTCCTTGACATAGGGCACGAGCGTCGCGGCGAGCGCATCATAATCGAGAAAGCTGTTGTGGGCGCCGCGCCGCCAGGAACCGAGATGCACCTCGTAGATCGCGATCGGCGCCGCGATGTCGTGGGCGCCCGCTGCACCCGCCCGCCAGGCCTCGTCGTGCCAGGAAGGGTTCGGCAGCCCATGAATGCGCGAAGCCGTCGAGGGTGGCTGCTCCTGCTCGAAGCCGAACGGATCGGCCTTGAGCGGCAGAAGCTCGCCATGCGGCCCGAGGAGCTCGTATTTGTAGAGCTGGCCGCTGCCGATGCCCGGCAGGAAGATTTCCCATAGGCCGGATTCCTGGCGCTTGCGCATCGGATGGCGTCGACCGTCCCAGCCGTTGAAATCGCCGACCACGCTCACCCGGCTGGCATTGGGAGCAAACACTGCAAAGCTGGTGCCGGAAATGCCTTCGCTCATCGCCGGGTGGGCGCCGAGCTTCTCGTAGAGCCGAAGGTGACGCCCTTCGGCAAAGAGATGGTTGTCGAGTTCCCCGAGCACCGGTGGAAAGCGATAGGCATCCTCCTCCTCGAATGCATGGTCGCCTTCGATGAAGCGCAGCCGATAGTGCGGACAGTCGGGCCGCGAGATCATGGCCGAAAACAGCCCGTCGCGGTGGATCCGGTTCAGTTCGGCGATTTCATCGCCCGTCGCCGCATCGATCAGCAGCGCCCGCCCGACGCCGGGACGGAACACCCGCACGATCCAACGGTCGCCATCGAGCCGGTGGGGACCGAGAACTGCGAAGGGATCGCCATGGCGACCGCTGACCAGCGCCTCGATCGCGGCGCGGGGAAGCGGATCACGCGGGAGCGGTTGCTGCCCGGTTGCGGCGGTCATGGAACGATGCTCCGGCGCCGCAGGAGCTCCATCACGCCGCGCACTGGAATGCTCAGCCAGCCTGGCCGGTTGGCCGCCTCATAGGCGATCTCGTAGAACGCCTTGTGCAGCAGGAAGAGATCGAGCAGCTGCTGATCGGACTTCAGCGTCGTCGAACGGATCTCGCCGGCATAGGCGGCGAAATAACTCGACAGGAACTCGGCTGTTGCGGCATCGCGCCAGTGGAGGGCGAATTCGCGCATGGCCGCAGCCTGATCGGGTGCGATGGCGGCGGCGCGGTCGAGTGCGGACCATGCAGCATAGTCGAAGGAGCGCAGCATTCCCGCGACGTCACGCATCGGCGTGGTCTTCTCGCGGCGCTCGGCCAGCGGCCGGTGCGGCTCGCCCTCGAAATCGATGATCCACACATCGGTCTTGTTCACCAGGAGCTGGCCAAGATGATAGTCGCCATGCACGCGAATGCATCGGCCTGCCGGCGGAATCGCGGCGAACTCCTCGAGGCACCCGACCACCTCGTTGCGCAGGTCGATGAGATCGGCGATTTCGCTGCCGCCAACGGCGGGAGGTCCGCTTCTCGAAAGCAGATCGAAAGCCGCCTCGGCCTGAACGCGCGCCCGCTCGATCCAGCGGGCAATATGCGCCTCGCTGACCGGCTCGGGGATGAAAGCCGGATCGCCGGTCGCGGCCGCAAAAGCGTTGTGCATCCGGGCCGTCTCGAACCCGATGTTGCCACCGAGATCGAGCGGATAGACCAATTTTTCCGGAAGCTGGGCAGGGTTCAGCGCGACCTGCTGCAGGTGGCGCGACAGGCCCTCGACGATGATGCCCCAAGCATCGCCCTGGTTCTCGATGGATTCGAAGGCCGCGGCGATCGCCGTGGGCTGGCCATTCTCAGGCATGCACTCGGCCACCCCGAGCAGGGCAGGGCTCTTGTCGAAATGCGCCTCCTCGGTCAGGTAGCGGCCGACCTCGAGCTCGGGCTGAACGCCGCTTTCCGGCTGGCGGTAGATCTTGAGCAGAATGCGCTCGCCGATGATCACCGCGCTGTTGCTCTGCTCGACGCCGACGCTCCTCACCGGCGCGCCTTCGGGCAGCTCTGCCAGGAGATCGCGGATCTCGAGGCTGCAGCTGAAGCGCAGCTTGCCGCCAAGCGCTTCGAGATCTTCGCCCGCCGCCATGGCACGGACGAGGCCATGGCCGAGCGACTCGTCGGTGGCGGAATCGAAGATGGCACCGATCCGCGGTCCTTCCCTGAGCTTGGCAAGCGTAAAGGGAGCGATCTGGGCGTCCGCCCGCAGCTGCGCTTCTCCCCAGCGTGCCGAGAGCGGCAGGAAATAGCGCTGCTGTCGTCCGTCGCGCAAGGTGACATCGACGAAGGTCAGAAGATGGTGGCTCCCCTGCCACTCGAAGCGTGCGAAGAGGTTGATGGCGGTCGAGGCGATGGCGGTGTCCTTGCCAGCGAACCAGCGTTGACGCGACAGATATTGCGGCAGCACGTCAGCCTCGATCTGCCGCTGATTGCGCTGGCTGATGGCGCTGTCGAGACCATCGCGCAGCACCAGGGTCACGAATTCGGGCAAGGGCTGCGCCGGCGCGGTGTACCAGCGCGGCAGCTCCGCCTCGCGGGTGAGGAGGAACCAGAAGAAGCCGTAGGCCTGCAGCATCACCGTGTAAGGCTGGGTGCCGATCGGCGGGAAAGCCGAGCGCCCAAGAAGCTCGACCGGCACGGCTCCGGCCCAGGGCGACAGATCGAGGTCGGCAGACTGCGCCGATGCCGCAAGATTGGCGATGCAGAGGATCTGCTCATCGCCGAGCTCGCGGATGTAGCACACGATCTTGCGGTTTCGCGGGTAAAGAAAGCTCAAGCTGCCGCGGCCGAAGGCGCGATGCTGCTTCCTGACCTGGATGAGCCGTCGCATCCAGTTGAGCAGAGAAGCGGAGTCGCGCTGCGCCGCCTCAACATTCACCGCCTGATAGCCATAGACGGGATCCATGATCACCGGCAAATAGAGGCGTTGCGGATCGGCGCGCGAGAAGCCGCCATTGCGGTCGGCCGACCATTGCATGGGCGTGCGCACGCCGTCGCGGTCGCCGAGATAGATGTTGTCGCCCATGCCGATCTCGTCGCCATAGTAGATGACCGGAGTCCCCGGCATCGACATGAGCAGCGCATTCATGAGCTCGATCTTGCGGCGATCGTTGGCCATCAGCGGAGCCAGCCGCCGGCGAATGCCGAGATTGAGCCGGGCGCGACTGTCGGTGGCGTAGACGCGCCAGAGATAGTCGCGCTCTTCGTCGGTAACCATCTCGAGCGTCAGCTCGTCGTGGTTGCGCAGGAAGATCGCCCATTGACAGCTTTCGGGAATCTCCGGGGTCTGGCGAAGAATGTCGGTGATCGGGTGACGATCCTCCTGGGCCAAGGCCATATACATGCGCGGCATCAGGGGAAAGTGAAATGCCATGTGGCATTCATCGCCATCCCCGAAATAGGGCCGCGTGTCCTCGGGCCACTGATTGGCTTCGGCAAGCAACATGCGATCGGGATAGCTGTCGTCGATGGTGGCGCGAATCCGGCGCAGCACTTCGTGGGTCTCCGGCAGGTTCTCGTTGTTGGTGCCCTCGCGCTCGCAGAGATAGGGAACGGCATCGAGCCGCAGCCCGTCGACGCCCTTGTCGAGCCAGAAGCGCAGCGCCTTGGTGACCTCCTCGAACACCCGGGGATTCTCGAAATTGAGATCCGGCTGGTGGGCGTAGAAGCGGTGCCAGTAATAGGCCTTGGCAACCGGGTCCCAGCTCCAGTTCGAGCTTTCGGTGTCGATGAAGATGATGCGGGTGCCGCGGTAACGCGTGTCGGTGTCGCTCCATACATAGAAGGCGCGCTCGCTCGAGCCATCGGAAGCGGCGCGGGCCCGTTCGAACCAGGGGTGCTGGTCGGAGGTGTGGTTGAT
The DNA here is from genome assembly GCA_036265615.1 of Aestuariivirgaceae bacterium. GTDB lineage: Bacteria > Pseudomonadota > Alphaproteobacteria > Rhizobiales > Aestuariivirgaceae > DATAFF01. Next base: position 15,013 of record DATAOT010000192.1, on the reverse strand, counting down.
GACAAGCTCGGTGATCACCCGCATGCCGCGGCGATGCGCCTCGGCGATGAAGGTTTCGAACTGCTCCATGTCGCCGTAGGTCGGGTTGATCGCCTGATAATCGGCGATGTCGTAGCCGTCGTCCTTGAGCGGTGAAGGATAGAACGGCAGAAGCCACACGGTGTTGACGCCGAGGCTTTCGACATGATCGAGCCGTTGAATGAGGCCGGCGAAGTCGCCGACCCCGTCGCCCGTCGAGTCCTGAAAGGCCTTGACGTGAAGCTGATAGATGATCGCATCCTTGTACCAGTCCGTTACGGAGCGATCGATCTGCCCCTCTGCCGCAACCTTCGCTTCCGCCGTCGTGTCCACGCCAAGCTCCTCATTCAGAGAGCCGCCAGATCGCGTAGGGTCTTTCCTGGGGGTCAAGCCACATATGCTGAACCTTGCCCTGCCAGCGGAACGACCGCCCGCCTACCAGATCCTCGACCCCGATTGAGGCATCATCCGGCAGACCAAACTCCCAGAGCGGCACTTCGAAATGTGCACCCTGCGGGTTATGCGGATCAAGATTGACGGCAATCAGCAGGAAATCGGAGCGATCCGCCGTTCTCTTGCCATAATAGAGAATGTGATCGTTCCAGGCGTTATAGAATTCCACGTTGCGAAAGGCCTTGAGCGCCGGATGGTCGCGCCTCAGCCTGTTGATCAGCCTGACATCGTCCTTGATGTTGCCTGGCCGGTCCCAGTCCCAGCTTTTGATCTCGTATTTCTCGCTGTCGAGATACTCCTCCTTTCCGGCAACCGGGCGGGCTTCGCACAGTTCGAAGCCGTTGTAGATCCCGTAAGATCCGGCAAGCGTCGCGGCCATGACCAGCCGCGCCCGGAAAGCAGGCCTGCCGCCGGTCTGGAGATGATAGGGGTTGATGTCCGGCGTGTTGGTGAAGAAGTTCGGCCGCATATAGTCGCGGCCGTCGCCGCGCGTCAGCTCGAGAACATAGTCGATGATCTCCTGCTTGGCGGTCCGCCAGGTGAAATAGGTATAGGATTGGGTAAAGCCGAGCTTGGCGAGGTAGCGCATCGGCTTCGGCCGTGTAAACGCCTCCGAGAGGAAGATCACCTCGGGGTGGTGCTCATGCACTTCGGCGATGAGCCATTCCCAGAACGGGAAAGGCTTCGTGTGCGGATTGTCGACACGAAAGATCTTCACCCCGCGGCCGACCCACAGCAGAACGATGTCGCGCCATGCGAACCACATCGCCGGGACGGCAGTGCCGTAGAAGTGGACGTTGACGATGTCCTCGTACTTCTTTGGCGGGTTCTCGGCATGTTTGAGGCTGCCGTCGGGCCGCCAGTCGAACCATTCCGGATGCTGCTGGATCCAGGGGTGGTCGGGCGAGCACTGGATGGCGAAGTCGAGAGCGATCTCGATGCCCATGCCGGCGGCCGCCTCGATCAGGCGCTCAAATTCGGCAAGCGTGCCGAGCTCGTGGTGGATGGCGTCGTGGCCGCCGTCTTCGGAACCGATGGCGTAAGGGCTCCCCGGCTCGCCGGGCTCCGACGTCAGAGCGTTGTTCCTGCCCTTGCGATAGCTGTGGCCGATCGGATGAACGGGGGGAAAGTAGAGGACATCGAAGCCGAGGTCGCGGACATAGGGCAATCTCGCGATGACGTCGTCGAAGGTGCCGTGCCGCCCGGGAATCGAGGCTTGGGAGCGGGGAAACATCTCGTACCACGCACCGAAGGCCGCCCTTTCGCGCTCCACGACGACTTCCAGCTCGCGGCCGTAGCGGGTTTCGCCATCGCGGGATGCGGTGTGCTTGAACAGATCGGCGGCAAGTTGCGAGGAGAGGATTTCCAACCGCTCGGAATCATCCGCCGACAGGAGCCGCTCGCGCAGATCGCGCAATGCCTCCCGGCTCTCCGGGGCTCCTCTTCCGCCGTTGATGAGGGCATCCTCGAGCAGGCGAAGGCCTTCGACAAGCTCGAGCCCGATGTCGAGGCCGGCCGCCCGCTTCTTGCCGGTGTCCTGGCGCCAGGTTTCAAAGACATCGCGCCAGGCAATGATGGTGTACCCCCAGCGGCCGACCGGCAGCCACACCTCCGCCCGCCAGCGGTCGTTGACCGTTGGCAGCATGGGGGCCTCGAGAAAGTCGCTGTCGCCCTGCTTGCGATAGAGGAGTGCCGCAGCGATTCGATCATGACCGTCGCCGAAAATGTCCGCTTCGACGACGAAAGGCTCGATGGTCGAGCCTTTGGCATGAAATCGGCCACAATTGATTTCCGGCACCACCGCCTCGATGGCGATGCGCTGGTCGAGCAGCGAGCGTATCAACGATTCCGATCGGCGACGTGCCGCGGTGGCCAATCCCCCGGCACGGCCGGGCCTTCGCGTCTTTTCAAGCATCGGTGGCTCAAGCGACCGCCACTGGCGTGCGCGGGGCATGGGATTCTTCCACGCCGGTTCGATCGAGTGCAGACAGGAAGCGGCTCTGCCACCAATCGACATTCTCCCTGACGACGTTGCGCAGCAGAGCGCGGTGCCGCGCACGCCGTTCCTCCAATCCCATCTCAAGACCTCGCTCAATGGCCGCGGCGACATTGCCGCTGTCATAAGGATTGACGAGCAGGGCGTCCTTGAGCTGTTCCGCCGCACCCGCAAAGTGCGACAATACGAGGACGCCCGGATCCTCCGGATCCTGAGCGGCGACATATTCCTTGGCAACTAGGTTCATTCCGTCGCGCAACGGCGTCACCAGGCCCACCCTGGCGAAGCGGTAGACCGTGGCAAGGCGGTCACGCGGATAGGAGCGATGGACGTAACGCACCGGCACCCAGTCGAAATCGCCGAACCGGCCATTGACGCGGCCGGCAACGGATTCGAGTTCGGCGCGGATGTCGGCATAGGCCTTGACGCCGTCGCGGGTTGGCGGGGCGATCTGCAGCATCGTCACCTTGCCATGCAGGTTGTGGTTGCGCAACAAGAGAGTCTCGAAGGCCTCGATCCGCTGCGGCAGGCCCTTGGTGTAGTCGAGGCGGTCGACGCCGACAATGACCTTCTGGCTCTCGATCAGGCCGTCCATCTTGGCAGCACCCGCGCGCGCCGCGACGGCAAAGCTGCCGGCATCGATGCCGATGGGGAACGCATCGGCAATGGCCGTCTGGCCGAAGGCCTGCAGACGATTGTCGGAGAGGGCCTGGCCGCCGAGCACTTCGGTGACGTAACGGGCAAAATTCTGCCGGTCGCGATGGGTCTGAAAGCCGATCACGTCGCAGGCAAAGAGGCACCGGGCAAGACGCTCATGGTGAGGGACGGCGGTGAAAACCTCTGGCGGCGGAAAGGGAATATGAAGAAAGAAGCCGATCGGGCCCGTTGCCTTGCGCCGGCGCAGCGCCGCCGCAAGCGGGATGAGATGGTAGTCGTGGATCCAAATCCGGTCTTCCGACTGGATCAGCCGGCACAGCTCTTCCGCAATGCGGTCGTTGGTCTCGAAATACGCGTTCTTCTCGTCCTCGTCGATCTGGATGAGATCGAGGCGGTAGTGGAAGAGCGGCCACAGGCAACGGTTCGAGAAGCCGAGATAGTAGAGGCGGTGCTCGTCCGGGGTGAAATCCATGGTTGCGGTTGTGACACCGCAGTCGTGATGGCGTTCATGCGGCGGGGCGGGGTGGTCGGCAACCCGCCCGCTCCAGCCAAACCAGAGCCCGCCATTGGCCTTCAACGCCTCGCCCAGGGCGACCGCGAGTCCGCCGCTCTGGCTGCCGTTCGACATGTCGCCCACGCGATTGGAGACCACGACCAGGCGGCTCGAATAGCGGGGAACGACACTGAAGATCTCTGGGCGCGCGGATGGGTAATGGGTGGTCGGCATGAAATTTCCTGCTGTCGGGGGCAGGGCTCACCCCTACAGCGTAACGCGCATCTACGATGGTTGTTCCGCCATTCCGCCACAAAGACCGGAGCCCGGCGGTCAGGCGGCAAAGGACGCATCGAGCCGGAGCGCCCGGTCCCGCACCATGGCGAGGTCCGCGACAAATTTGTCAAACTCGTGGCGGCGCGCCGATGCTTCGGGAAGGCGAAGAAGGAAGGAGGGATGCACCGTCACCAATGCTTCCGCCTCCGGAAGTTGCTGCCACTTCGCGCGCACAGCCTTGATCGTTACGGCTTTTCCGAACACGCCGAGAGCTGCCGTCGCACCCATGGCCACGATCAGCCGAGGGCGGACCAGCCGAAGTTCCTGCCGCAGCCACCAGCGGCAGGCTTCGACCTCACCGGCGTCGGGCTTCCTGTGCAGCCGGAACTTGCCGCGCGGCTCGTTCTTGAAATGCTTGACGGCATTGGTGATGTAGAGCCGGTCGCGCGGCAGACCCGCCTTGGCAAGCGCCTGGTCGAGGATCCGCCCGGCCGGTCCGACGAAAGGGGCGCCGGCCAGATCTTCCTTGTCGCCAGGTTGCTCGCCGATGAGCATCACCAAAGCCCGTGCCGGGCCCTCGCCGGCCACCCCCTGGGTTGCATTGCGCCAGAGATCGCAGCGGCGGCAGCCGTCGAGGTTGGGCTTCAGCCGCTTGAGCGACGTGATCTCGGGGGCGTCGGTGATCTGGTCCATGGCATCCACTCCTCGGAAGAAATGGTGTAGGCAGTCACCCTGTTCCTCGACGCTGCCCGGTGCGGCTCGCAACGGCCACTCCGATCGCTGCGAGCGCCATGCCGAGCCAGGCGGCCGGCGGCATGATCTCGCCGATGGCAAAGAAGGCCATGGCGGCGGCGACCGGCGGCACCAGAAAGAACAAGGCCGACACGCGCGATGCCTCGCCGGCCCTGATCATTGCCAGAAGCAGGGTCACCGCGATCAAGGAATTGCCGATAACCAGGTAGGCGAAGCAGAGGGCGAGGGAGGATGTGAGATGGATGACCGGGGTTTCGACCAACAGCGCCAGCGGCCCGATCACTGCCAGCCCCACGATATACTGCACGAAGTTGGCGAGCACCGGATGATGCTCGAGCCCGAAGCGCTTTTCATAGAGCGTGCCGAAGGTTATGCCGGCGAGCGCACCGACTGCACAAAGGATGCCCGGCAGCGAGCTCATGCCGACCTCGGAGCGGGCGAGGATGACGATGACGGCCCCGCTCAATCCCAGGAAGAGGCCGATCCAGCGCTTGAGATTGACCGTCTCGGCGACAAACCCACTCGCCAGGAGACCGACGAGAATCGGCTGAAGGCAGACGATCAGGGCGAGTCCGCCGGCCGATGCGCCAAGCCAGAAGCCGAGATACGACAACCCGAAATAAAGGACCTGGATGCAGAAGCCGGTGACCGCCAGGTGACCATAGGAGCGCCAGTCGCCCGGGACCGGCGGCCGGATGATGGCGAGAAGGACGGCCAGCACCAGAATGACGAGGGCGTAGCGCACCGCGAGGAACGCCATCGGCGTTGCGTCCCTCAGGCCGATCTTGGCCACGGCAAACCCGCCCGACCAGAGAAAGACGAAGATCAGCGGCGCAAGCCACCGCCAGCCGAAGGATCGCCGCACCGGTTCGATGGCGGCATCCCGCGTCACGGGCAGCGGCCGAGGACGATCGTCGAGGGACGTGGCGACCGCAGGCTGTGGAGACGAAGGATCCGCCGTTCGGTGCGCGGGTGCGTGCGGAAGACCGAGAAGTTCTGCAGCCGGAGCCCTGGCGAGACCAGCTGCTCCCACACGCCCTCCTGCCGGCGGTCGAGAACGAGCAGCGCCTGTGTCAGCCCCTCGGGATCGCCGGTCAGAGCGACCGCTGCGAGATCGGCGTCATATTCACGGGCCCGCGACAGGGCGCGGTACAGGATGCCGCCGATCGAGGGGGCGACGACCAGGAAGAGAATGCCGGAGGCGGGCATCGGCATGGCGCTTTCAGACAGCCCAAGCGCCGGGATGACGGCGACCCCGACCAGCCCGACCAGCGACATCAGCACGGTGATGCGTGACAGGATGTCGGCGAGCGCCATGACCGAGAGGTCACCTTTTCGAATGTGGCTCATCTCATGCGCCAGCACGCCGGCAAGCTGGCGGTGGGTCAGCTTGCGCAGCAGGCCGTCGGTCACGGCGATCGCAGAATCGCCAGGCCGGCCGATCGCGAAGGCGTTCATCGCCTGGCAGGGCATGTAGAACAGGCGCGGCACGCTCGGGAGATCGGCGCGCGCCGAAAGCTCGCGGACGATCCGGAACAGCTGCGGCCACCGGCGCTCATCGAGTTCACGCCCGCGGAACAGACCGAGCATGACGCTGGCCGACACCCGCGTCACCGACCACAAGCTACCGGCTAGCAGCGTTGCCGCCCACAACAGACCGGCGACGCCGAGCGCCGACCAGGCGATCAGCGCCATGAGGAGCCCCGATATGCCGACGAGCAGCAGCGTGTGGACGGTGTTGCGCCGCCGATGCCGACGCTGTTGCGCGAGATTTACGGTGGAGAGAAGCGGTGTCATGAACTCGAACCAGCAGCGATTCTCCTAGAATTATGCATGTTTATGGTTAGCGACCAGTATCCGTGCGGCAAGAAGTGCCGCCCGGGCTTCTTTCGTTCCATTTTTTGGCACTGGATTGCGGGCGGGGCGGGAGGCGGGGATCACCAAGCAAAATGGCCGGCGCTCGAGCCGGCCATGTCAGGGACCTGTCACAATCGTCAGAAAGGCGGTGTAGGGCTATTCCGCAGCTTTGGGGCCGCGTTGCGGCATGTCCACCGGGTGGAAGCCTTCCTCGTCGATGACGCCGAACTGATGCGCCGGCGGGGGCGGCGGGGCCGGCGCCGTCGTCATCGGCATGGTGTGATAGGTCAGCTGCTGCTCTTCGGGATCGCCGTAATAGCCGGTAGCCATGGGCTCGGAGAGCGGATCCTCGGAGCGCCGGATCTTGCCGTCGATATAGGCGCCGTTCTCCACCGACAGCGTCTCGTTGATGACATCGCCTTCGACATGACCACCGGCGAGAATATGAACATGGATGCCGCGGATCGGCCCGATCACCCGGCCGCGCACCAACACTTCCTCGGCGTAGACCTCGCCATGGATCACGCCGTTGGCGTCGACGATGCACACGCGCGCCCGCACATCGCCGTTGATGGTGCCGTCGATCTGGATCTCGCCATTGGTGACGAGATGCCCCTCGATGATCACCTCGCTCGCGATGGTGGTCGGACGACCCGCCGTCCGCCGGCGTTGCCGGCTGGGAGCGACAGAGGTGTTGGCTCTGCTACGAAACCGATCGAATATCATGAGTGACCTGCCCGTCTCGCCTCGGGTTGTCGGGTCCATGTCGTTGCAGGGCGCGCATGATCCGGAAGGCGCCTGAACGCTCCGACCCACACCCGCTGACGAATTGTCGTCTTACCCCAAGCGACATTCAGGCCGATTCCATCCCCGAAGTCCATACCCAAACAAACGCCAAATTCTGCGATTCCTCGCAAAAATCACGAATTGCCCCAATCGCCTGCCTCTCCTGCCATCCCGAATCACCATAAGAATAAGGCAGAAAAAGAACCGCTGGAAAATGTCAATCCAGATTCCTTGCTGCTTCAAGAACTTCTGCAGCATGACCCGGGACCTTCACCTTCCGCCAAATCCGCGCGATCCTGCCTTTGCGGTCGATCAGGAAGGTGGTGCGCTCGACGCCGAAATACTTCCTGCCATACATGCTTTTCTCAGCCCAAACGCCATAGGCCTCGAGCACGCCATGGTCCTCGTCGGAGGCGAGGCGGATACCGAGATCGTGCTTTGCCTTGAATTTGTCATGGCTCTTGGCGCTGTCGGCGCTGATTCCCACCACATCGGTTCGGGCGGCCTCGAAATCGCCTTTCAGTGCCGAGAACTCCTTCGCCTCCTGGGTGCAGCCGCTGGTGTCATCTTTTGGATAGAAATAGAGAACGAGGTTCCGGCCGCGAAAATCCTTCATCCGGATCTTCGTTGCGCTATCTCCGGGCAAGGAAAAATCGGGTGCGGTCTGGCCAGCCTCCAGCATGCTCATTGCTTGCCATCCTTTCGTCGCTTTGCGTGGGCCAAAGTTCGATTGAGCCGATGGGAACGAGGGGTTCAGTCTTGCGGGTCTCTTCCTGCGCGCTGCGCCGAGGGCATGGTTCATAACTGGTAAAGCAAGAATGTGAAACATTGCCACGCAGCGCGGCAGCGGCAATCCTTTCGCAGGGCAGTTGAAGTGGGGCATTGAAATTTGGCTCGCCGGGTCGGCAGGTACATAGCAGCAGCCACCGTGGTGCTCGCCAGCACCTGCGTGGTCATCGCTGCCGCATTCTATTGGCGCTTGTCGCAAGGTCCTGTGGAACTTGGATTTTTGACCACCACGGTGCAGAGCCGAATCGGCCGCCTGCTGCCCGGGGTTCGCGCCGAGATCTCCGGCGTCGTGCTCGAGCGCGACGCCGAATCAGGCGAGCCGCGCATCCGGCTGCGCGACATCAAGCTCAGGGACGAAAACGGGAACATGATCGCGGCCGCGCCGCGAGCGGCGGTCGGCGTCGACGGAACGGCGCTGCTTGCCGGCGGCGTCAATCTTCGCCGGCTCGAGCTGATCGGTCCGCGCATCCTGGTGCGCCGCAAGCTCGACGGCTCCTTCCAGCTCGGCTTCGGCGATCCCGAGGCAGCGCCGGGCAAGGGCGACCACCAGGGGACGCCGGCGGTACCGGCTGTCGAAAATGCACCCAACGCCCTCGACGTTCTGATGACGCAGATGAATGCCCGGCGGGGTTCGGTCGCGGGACTCGAGGCGGTGCATATCCGGCAGGCGTCGCTCTCGGTTTATGACGAGGCGAATCGGGCGGTGTGGTATGCCCCGCAGGCCAACCTGATGTTCAAGCGCGCCGATTACGGCTTCGTGCTCTTCACCGATGCGCGCATATCGAGCGGCGCCGAGCCGTGGCGCACCGAGATCGTCACCACCTATCGCTCCGAGAGCAGGACATTCAACGTCAGCGCCCGGATCTTCGACCTGGTGCCGGCCGATATCGCGGATGAGGTGTTCGCGCTGTCGCAGCTCGCGCAGGTCAAGCTGCCGCTGTCGGGTCACGCCGAGATCGAATTTGCAGAAGGGGGCAAGATCCTGCGCGGCTCCGCCGAGCTGACGGCGCGGGCCGGCCGGGTCGGGTTTCCGAACTACCTGGCCGATCCCATCCTCATCGACGAAGGCCTGATCCGGGTCGACTACGACTCCGACTCGGGCGGGCTCGTGATCGGCAATTCATCGCTTCTGGTGGATGGGCGCAAGGCGCAGCTGTCGGGCCGCGTCGATCCGCGCCGCGATGCCGCCGGTCGGCTCGAGGCCTATGCGGTGGCGCTCAACGCCAAGAACATCAACATGGATGCCTTTGCCGGGTCGCATGGGTTGTCGCTCGACAGCATCGATTTCAAGGGGCTCGCCTCGATCGGCGAGCGCAAGCTCGTCGTCGACGACCTGGTGATGACGTCGGGCACCACCGCCGTGAGGCTCCGGGGCACGTTCATCGGCGGCGCCGAAGCCATCGGCGTGTTCCTGGCCGGGCGGGTGCGCGACCTGCCGGAGCCGATGCTGAAGCATCTGTGGCCGGGCGTGGTGGCCCCGGGAGCCCGCAGCTGGTTCATGGAGAACATTACCGGCGGGCGGATCTCGGAAGGCGAGTTCCGGATCGCGCTGCCGGGGGATGTGCTGGCGGCGGCCTTCCGACGCGTGCCGATCCCCGACGAGATGGTCGACATGCGGTTCACTGCCGAGGATGTGGCCGGGACCTATTTCAAGCCGCTGCCGCCGGTCAGCGGTGTCGGCCTGAAGGCGAGGCTGCGCGGCAATACGTTCGAGGTCGACACGACCGGCGGGGTGGTGACCCTGCCGTCGGGGAAGAAGATCATCGTCAAGACCGGTTCGATGCGGGCCAAGGATCTGGCGCCGACAGTGACGCCGGCGACCTTCGGCGTCGAGGCGCAAGCCTCGGCGGAGGCGCTCAAGGAGCTCATCGACTCGCCGCCCTACAGGCTGGCGAGCAAGGCGGGGCTCGACGGCGTTCAGCTGAGCGGCGCCGCCGGCATCAAGTTCGAGCTCGATGCCAAGCTCGGGCAGAATGTTCCGTCCGAGCCGCATTTCCGGGCCCAGACCCATCTCGAGGATGCCTCCTTCTCCGGCGCGGTCGAAGGCTTCGATTTTAGCGAAGGCAAAATCGACATCGAGCTGGACGACGACGGCGTCAAGGCGCATGGCCCGGTGATGATCGGCGGGCAGAAGGCCTCGGTCTCGTGGGCCCGCAGCTTCGGCAGCAGCGATCGGCGCGACGAGGTCATTCTCGATGCCACTCTCGACGACATGGCGCGGCGCAAGCTCGGGCTCGACGTGTCGGGATTCGTGCAGGGACCGATCAAGGCCCGGGTTTCGGGGCTGATAGACGGGCGCAAGCTGGTCAAGGCCGACATCGACGCCGACCTGTCGCGGGCCTACGTGTTTCTCGACGTCATCGGCTGGTCGCGGCCGCCCACCGCCAAAACCACCGCGACACTGTCGATCGATCTGACATCGCCCAAGGCCATCCTCATCAAGGATCTCAAGATCGTCGGAAAGGACCTGAAGATCCAGGGCAGCATGCGCATTGCCCCCGACGGCACGATCATCGACGGCACGCTGCCGGTGGTCAATCTCGACGAGCTCAACCAGGTGGCGCTCGGGCTCAAGACAGTCAACGGGGTGCTCAATCTGTCGATCACCGGCGACAGCTTCGATGCGCGCCGCGTGATCAGCCAGATGTTCACAGCCTCGGGTCCGCCGCCGGCGGCCGGGATCCCGGTGACGGTGCAGGCCTCGGTGGCGCGGGTCTATGCCAATCGCGGCGAGATCATCGACGAGATGAGCGGCCAGCTCGAGATCAACAACGGGGTGGTCCAGCGCGCCGATCTGGCGGGCCAGTTCGTGAGCGGCGGGCCGGTGACGCTCAAGATCACGCCCGCCGCCCAGGGCACGCGCGACATGCGGGTGGTCGGGCGCGATGCGGGGGCGGCGCTCAGGGCCTCCAATCTCTATTCCAAGGTGGCGGGCGGCAGCCTCGACTTCTCCGCGGTGCTCGACGCCGGAGCCCAATCCGGCATTCAGCGCGGGCTGCTGGTGATCCGCAATTTCGAAGTCCGCAACGAGGTGGCGCTCAGCAATCTCGACGAGCAGGGCCACACCAAGAAGCCGACCGGACCGCGGCGCGACGGCCTGTCGTTCTCGCGACTGACCCTGCCGTTCTCGGCCGATCAGCGGTTCGTCCGGATCGGCGACGCGCTGGTGCAGGGGCCGGAGATGGGTGCCTCGGCCCAGGGCATCATCCGCAAGGCCGACGGGCGGATGGATATCGGCGGCACGATTATTCCCGCCTATGCGCTGAATGCCGCCTTGAGCGAGGTGCCGGTGCTCGGCGAGGTGCTCACGGGCGGCCGCGGCCAGGGCGTGTTCGGGCTGAACTTCGCGCTGCAGGGGACGATGCAGGAGCCGCGCTTCGTGGTGAACCCGGTCTCGGCGATCGCGCCGGGCTTTTTGCGGCATCTGTTCTCGATCGGCGGCGGCCAGACCAATCCCGACGGCACGCCGGCCGGACCGCGCCGCCCGCTGCGCGATCCGAGGGGGTGACGTGGGCAATAGGCAATAGGCAATAGGCAATAGGGAAGGGCACTATTCATTGCCTACTGCCTATTGCCTTCCGTTATCGCTCCTGGATCAGCACGTGCTTCTTCCTGCCGAAGGACAGCTTGATCGCTCCTTGCGAGCCGAGCTGGGCGCGCGACAGCACCATCCGTTCATCGCTCACGGTGACGTCGTTGACCTTGATCCCGCCGCCCTGGATGGCGCGGCGCGCCTCGCCCCGGGAACTCGCAAAGCCTGCTGCCACCGCAGCATCGAGGATGTTGACTCCACTCGCAAGATCGAGGGCAACGGTGGGCAGGCCCTCCGCCGTCACGCCCTGCTCGAAGGCCTGTCGGGCCGTTTCGGCAGCCCTGTCGGCGGCTTCCCGGCCGTGCAGAAGTGCCGTGGCCTCGGTGGCCAGCACCTTCTTGGCCTCGTTGATCTCGCTGCCGCCAAGCGCCGCAAGCCGGTCGATCTCGGGCAGCGGCAGGGTGGTGAAGAGCTTGAGGAAGCGGCCGACGTCGCCGTCCTCGGTGTTGCGCCAGAATTGCCAATAGTCATAGGGCGACAGCATGTCGGCATTGAGCCACACGGCGCCGGCGGCGGTCTTGCCCATCTTGGCACCCGAGGCGGTGGTCAGGAGCGGACAGGTCAGGGCGTAGAGCTGCGGCGTGCCGAGGCGACGGCCAAGCTCGATGCCGTTGACGATGTTGCCCCACTGGTCCGAGCCGCCCATCTGCAGGTTGCAGCCGTAGCGCCGGGCCAGCTCGACGAAGTCGTAGGCCTGCAGGATCATGTAGTTGAACTCGATGAAGGACAGCTCCTGCTCGCGCTCGAGCCTGACCCTGATCGAGTCCATCGCAAGCATGCGGTTAACCGAGAAATGGCGGCCGACGTCGCGCAGGAAGCCGATATAGTTGAGCGGCGTGAGCCATTCGGCATTGTCGGCCATCAGGCCGTCCGAAGGTCTGTCGCCGAAGCGGATGAAACGGGAGAAGGACTGCTGAATCGAACGCTTGTTGGCCTCGATCTCATCGATGGTGAGGATCTTGCGGGTCTCGTCGCGCCCCGAGGGGTCGCCGACCCGCGTGGTGCCGCCGCCCATCAGCGCGATGGGCTTGCCGCCGAATTGCTGCAGCCAGTGCAGCATCATGATCGAGATGAGGCTGCCGACATGCAGCGAGGGAGCCGTGCAGTCATAGCCGACATAGGCAATGATCTCGCCGCTCCTTGCCTTGGCGTCGAGCCCCTCCGGGTCGGAGCATTGATAGATGTAGCCGCGCTCGTCGAGCAGGCGCAGCAATTCGGAAGCGAACTTGCTCATCCTCGAGGTCCGGTGCAGTTTAGAGCATGATGCTGACGGCACTTGCTCCAGCCGGGCTTCTAGCAGAGAACCACCCATGGCGGAACTCCTGACGGCACTCGGCGTGATGAGCGGCACCTCGATGGACGGCGTCGACATCGCCATGCTCAGCACGGACGGCGAGGAGAGGGCCGAACGCGGGCTGTTCTTCAGCCAGCCTTATCCGGCAGCGACGCGGGCGCGGATCGCCGAGGGGCTCGCCAAAGCGCGCGCCATCACCGAGCGCCGGGAGCGGCCGGCGCAGCTTGCGGCGCTGGAAAACGAGCTCACCGCCATCCATGGCGAGGCGGTGCTCGCCTATCTGAGCCGGATGGGGATCGAAGGCTCCTCCATCGACGTGATCGGCTATCACGGCCACACGGTCCTGCATCGGCCGGAGCAGCGGCTGACCGTGCAGCTCGGCGACGGCGCGATGCTGGCGCGGATGACCGGTCGGCCGGTCGTCAACGATCTCAGGGCGGCCGACGTGCTGGCCGGCGGCGAGGGCGCGCCGCTCGTGCCCGTCTATCACCGGATGCTGGCGGGCCGGGCTCCCGACCGGCCGGTGGCGTTCGTCAATATCGGCGGGGTCGCCAATGTCACCTGGGTCGGGCGCGACGGGGCGCTGATCGCCTTCGACTGCGGGCCGGGCAATGCGCTGATGGACGATTGGGCCATGCGCCATACCGGGCAGCCGGTCGATGTCGACGGGGCGCTGGCCCGGTCGGGCACGGCCGACGAGGCGGTGCTCAGGACCTATCTCCTGAGCGGGTTCCTGGAACGGCCGGCCCCGAAATCGCTCGACCGCGGCGACTTCACGCTCCAGCCGGTCGAGCATCTCTCGGCAGCGGACGGCGCCGCCACGCTGGCGCGGCTGACGGCGGCGACGATTGCCCGTGCCGCGGCGTGGTTTCCGGAGCAGCCGACCTGGTGGATCGTGGCCGGTGGCGGACGGCGCAACCGCTTCCTGATGGAGCTCCTGGCCTGGCACCTGACCGCGCCGCTGGCGCCGGCCGAGGCGCTCGGGCTCGACGGCGATGCGATCGAGGCGGAGGCCTGGGCCTATCTTGCAGTCCGCAGCCTCCGGGGGCTGCCGATCACCTTCCCGACCACCACGCGGGTATCAGAGCCGATGACCGGTGGCGTCCTGCACAAGCCATCGTGAGCGAAGCATCCTAGGTCTCGCTGCTCATGCGGCGATCGAGATAGGTGCTGCACACCTCGACCAGCTCGTCCGTCTTGTCCTGGAAGAAGTGGTTGGCGCCCGGAATGAGCTTGTGGTCGATCTTGATGCCGCGCTGGGTCTTGAGCTTCGATACCAGGCTGTTGACCGCTTCGGGCGGGGTGACGGTGTCCTTCTCGCCGTGAACAAACAGACCGGAAGCGGGGCAGGGGGCGAGGAAAGAGAAGTCGTAATGCTTGGCAAGCGGGGCGACCGAGATGAAGCCGGTCACCTCCGGCCGCCGCATCAGCAGCTGCATGGAAATCCAGGCGCCGAAAGACACCCCGACCAGCCAGCAGATGCGGGTCTCGCGGTTGAAGGACTGCAGCCAGTCGAGAGCGGAGGCTGCATCCGAAAGCTCGCCGGCACCGTTCTCGAACAGGCCCTGGCTGCGGCCGACGCCGCGGAAATTGAACCGCAGCACGGAAAAGCCGCGCTCGGCGAACATGTAATAAAGCGAATGGACGATCGGGTTGTTCATGGTCCCGCCGAATTGCGGGTGGGGGTGCAACAGCAGCGCAATCGGGGCGCCGGGCTCCTTGGCCTTCGTGTATCGACCTTCGATACGCCCGGCGGGCCCACTGAAAATGACTTCCGGCATCTTGGTGGTGAACCTGTCCCTCGAGGCGGTTGCGACAACGTCGCCGCGCCCCGTTCCTGAGATTAGTTGACTAGCGGGCTTGGTCTTTCTATATCGCTCTTTAGAATGGTTCGAGGGTTGCCCGCCGGCGGTTAACGCTTGGCCAGCGGGTCATACACGGGTGGCCGTCGAGAATTCAAGGATTTCCGCGCGATGATCGGAATTCAGCCATGAAGCTGTCGACCAAGGGCCGTTACGCCGTGATGGCGATGGCCGATATCGCCCTGAA
>DATAOT010000191.1:0-23525 GCA_036265615.1 Aestuariivirgaceae bacterium | reverse complement strand
CCATGAACTCGCATTCCGACAGCGCGCTGCGCGAGGCGGCGCTTGCCTCGAAGGCCTGGCCCTTCGAGGAGGCGCGCAAGATCATCGACCGCCTTAAGCAGCAGGGCCGGACCACCGGCGAGGTGCTGTTCGAGACCGGCTATGGCCCATCGGGGCTGCCGCATATCGGCACCTTCGGCGAGGTGGCGCGCACCTCCATGGTTCGCCATGCATTCGAGACCATGACCGGCATCAAGACCCGGCTCATCGTCTTCTCCGACGACATGGACGGGCTGCGCAAGGTGCCCGACAACATCCCGAACCGCGAGATGGTGGCGCGGCATCTCGGCATGCCGCTGACCCGCATTCCCGATCCATTCGGGCGATATGAGAGCTTCGGCCACCACAACAATGCGATGCTCAGGGCTTTTCTCGACCGCTTCGGATTCCAGTATGAATTCGCCTCGGCCAGCGACTGCTACAGCTCGGGCCGCTTCGATGACGCGCTCATTCGGGTGTTCGAGCGATTCGACGCGGTGATGGAAATCATGCTGCCGTCGCTGCGCGAGGAGCGGGCGCAGACCTATTCGCCGTTCCTGCCGATTCATCCGCGCACCGGCATCGTCATGCAGGTTCCGATCGAGGGCCGCGATGCCGCGGCCCATAGCATCATCTGGCGCGACCCGGAGAGCGGCGAGCGATTCGAGACGCCGGTCACCGGCGGTCACTGCAAGCTGCAATGGAAGCCGGACTGGGCCATGCGGTGGTTCGCGCTCGGCGTCGATTACGAGATGTCGGGCAAGGACCTCATCGACTCGGTGAGGCTTGCCGGCCGCATCACAACGGCGCTCGGCGGCACGCCGCCGGTCGGCTTCACCTATGAGCTGTTCCTCGACGAGAAGGGCCAGAAGATCTCGAAGTCGAAGGGCAACGGCCTCACGATCGACGAGTGGCTGACCTATGCCTCGCCGGAGAGCCTCGAGCTCTTCATGTTCAACAAGCCGCGCGAGGCCAAGCGGCTCTATTTCGACGTCATCCCGCGGCATGTGGACGAGTATTTCTCCTTCCTTGCGGCCTATGCCAAGCAGGACGACCGGCTCAGGCTCGGCAATCCGGTGTGGCACATCCATGGCGGTGATCCGCCGCAGGTCGACATGCCGGTGAGCTTCGCGCTGCTGCTCAATCTGGCGGGTGTCGCCAATGCCGAGACCAAGTCGGTGCTGTGGGGGTTCCTCAAGCGCTATGCCAAGGATGTCAGTCCCGAGAGCCATCCCGTGCTCGATGCGCTGGTCGGCTACGCGATCCGCTATTTCCACGATTTCGTCAAACCGAACAAGCGCTATCGGCCGGCCGACACGGTCGAGCGCGAGGCCCTGAGCGCGCTCGAGCGAAGGCTGGGGGAGCTCGAGCCGGATGCCGGGCCGGAGGCGATCCAGGCCCTGCTCTACGATATCGGCCGCGCCATCCCGCGCTATCAGGATCTCGCCGCCAAAGGGGCGAGCCCGGAAAAGCCGGGGGTGTCGCTGGCCTGGTTCAACGCGATCTATCAGGTGCTGCTCGGCGAGGAAAAGGGACCGCGCTTCGGCTCCTTCGCCGCGCTCTACGGCATCGACAACACGCGCCGGCTGATCCGCCGGGCGCTTGCGGGCGAATTCGTGGAAGGTGCGCCAGCCCCCGCCTGATCAGGCCGCGAAAAAGGCGGCGATCCGCTCCTGGACCGCAACGGCCGCCGCGGTGGGCGAGGGCGCCTTGAGGATCGGCCGGCCCACCACGATATAGTCGGCGCCGTTGCGGAAGGCCTGCTCGACATCGACGGTGCGCTTCTGGTCGTCGATATTGTCGAAGGGCCGAATGCCGGGCACCACGATCAGCAGCCGGGCTGCGAGCTCGTTTCGCAAGTCCAGCGCTTCCAGGCCGGATGCCACCACCCCGTCGCAACCGGCAGCAAGGGCGCGGCGGGCGCGCGACAGCACCAAAGCGCGGACGTCGACCGTATCGGGGAAGCCGAGGTCGACGAGATCGTTGCGGTCCATGCTGGTGAGAACGGTCACGCCGAGGATCCTGGTATCGCCCTTCTCGGCACAGGCGGCCTTGAGAATCGCCTCGTTGCCGTGGACGGTGGCGAAGGTTACCTGACGGCCACGCAAATTTGCGACGGCAGAGGCAACAGTCTGCGGCACATCGAAGAATTTGAGGTCGACGAAGACCTTCTTGCCGCGGTCGGTCAACCAGCGCAGCAGCTCGAAATAGCCCTCGCGCATGAAGAGGGCGAGGCCGATCTTGAAGAATTCGACATGATGGCCGAGCTGCTCGACCAGGCGTTTCGCCTCATCGGGCGAGTCGACATCGAGGGCCAGGATCAGCCTGTCGCGTGGCGGGATTGTTTTGTTCGGGGGCTCGATCATGTCACTCCGAAATGTAAGACGGGAAGTGGAATTCCTGGCGATAATCAGGCAGCGGTGCGCCGGGTGGCCGGAGGGCGCGGGCGAGCGCGAGCGTGCGCCGGCGCAGCTCGAGGGTCAGGGCCCGCCGGTCGGTCAAATGCTCGAGCTCTTCGAAGGGGATCGGCCGGCCGATCGCGACATCGATCTCGCCGCCGAGACGGCTCGCGGTTTCGCGGAACAGGAGCGCGATCCGCAGCGAATAGCTGACATGGCTGGCAAGCTGAAAGCTGCGCGAGTTCTGGCCGGGAAAGTAGATCGGCACCACCGTGGCGCGGGCGGTCCGCGCGAGCTTGGCGGTAAAGGGGTGCCATGGCGCATCCACCGCCGCGCGGCCGAACGGGGTCTGGCAGGTGGCGACGCCGCCGGCGGGGAAGATCGCGACGGCGCCGCCATGGCGCAAATGCCGCTGCGCCTCGAGGCGGGAGGCGAGCGAACGCGCCCGGGCCTCAGTCGTGCCGCCGAAGTCGATGGGCAGCACGTGCGGCTTGAGCTCCGGCGGCTGGCACAGAAGGCTGTGGGTGAGAATGCGGGTGTCAGGCCGGACACGCTGGGCGACCCAGCCGAGCGCCACGCCGTCGAGCACGCCAAAAGGATGGTTGGCGACGAACAGCACCGGTCCGGTCCGGGGAATATCGGCCAAATCGCTGGCAAGCCTCAGCTTGACACCCATCAGGCGGATGGCGGCGTCGAAGAACGGCTCGGCGCGGTCCTCGCGGCGCCAGGCATCATAAAGGGCCTTGAGGCGGGGCTGGCCGCTCAGCTTCTCGATGGACTGGATGATGGCGCGGCGAAGGAAGCCGTGCTCCGGGCGCGAATAGGAAAAGATGACGGCATCATCTCCGGCGGAGATCGGCGAGCGCAATTTCTCGACCGCTGCTTCGGCCATCGCGGCCATGCTCCCGAGTTGACGCATCCCGACGTGCTATGACGCCTGTGTCACAAACCAGTGACAGATCGTCAAGGCGATGGACATAAAGAATTCCTTATATGCCGATTGCGGCCGATCACTTCGCCTGCTATAGGCCTGCCGACCACTCACCGATCCGTTGTTCTTCAGGAGACAGACGCCGATGCGCCAGACCCGGGATTTCCACGTTGCCGATCTCAGCCTTGCCGAGTGGGGCCGCAAGGAGATCGCAATGGCCGAGGTCGAGATGCCCGGGCTGATGGCGATCCGGGAGGAATTCGGGCCAAGCCAGCCGCTCAAGGGCGCGCGCATCTGCGGATCGCTGCACATGACCATCCAGACGGCGGTGCTCATCGAGACGCTGCGGGCGCTCGGCGCCGAGGTGCGTTGGGCGTCGTGCAACATCTTCTCCACCCAGGACCACGCAGCGGCGGCCATAGCGGCGGGCGGGGTGCCGGTGTTCGCCTACAAGGGGGAGTCGCTCAAGGAATACTGGACTTTCACCGGCAAGATCTTCGACTGGCCGCAGGAGCCCGGCAATCTCATCCTGGACGACGGCGGCGATGCGACGCTGTTCGTGCTGCTGGGCTCCAAGGCAGAAAAGGACCGCGGCGCGATCGCCAAGCCGAAGAGCGAGGAGGAGGAGTGCCTCTATGGCGAGATCGCACGGCGGCTCGAGGAGCGGCCGGGCTGGTTCGGCCGGATCAAGGCGGCGCTGCTCGGCGTCTCGGAAGAGACGACGACAGGGGTGCACCGGCTCTACGAGCTGCAGAAGCAGGGCGAGCTGCCGTTTCCGGCCATCAATGTGAATGACAGCGTCACCAAGTCGAAGTTCGACAACAAATATGGCTGCCGCGAGTCGCTGGTGGACGCGATCCGCCGCGGCACCGACGTGATGATGGCGGGAAAGGTGGCGGTGGTCTGCGGCTATGGCGATGTCGGCAAAGGGTCGGCGCAGTCGCTCAAGGGGGCAGGGGCGAGGGTGATCGTCACCGAGATCGACCCGATCTGCGCGCTGCAGGCGGCGATGGACGGGTTCTCGGTGCAGCTCATCGAGGATGCGCTGCCGAGCGCCGACATCTTCGTCACCGCCACCGGCAATCGCGACGTCATCACCGTTGACCACATGCGGCGGATGAAAGACATGGCCATCGTCTGCAACATCGGCCATTTCGACAACGAGATCCAGGTCGCGGGCTTGCGCAACTACCGCTGGACCAATGTCAAGCCGCAGGTCGACATCATCGAGTTCCCGGCCGGCAACCGCATCGTGCTCCTGTCGCAGGGGCGGCTGGTCAATCTCGGCAATGCCACCGGGCACCCGAGCTTCGTGATGTCGGCGTCCTTCACCAACCAGGTGCTGGCCCAGATCGAGCTCTACACCAACGCCAGGGCCGGCAGGTACCGCAACGAGGTCTATGTGCTGCCCAAGCATCTCGACGAGAAGGTGGCGCGGCTGCACCTGCCGAAGCTCGGGGCCCGTCTCACCGAGCTCTCGGGCGACCAGGCGGCCTATATCGGCGTGGCGAAGGACGGCCCGTTCAAGCCGGATTATTATCGGTACTGAGGGCGTAGACAGTAGGCAGTAGCGCCGTTCACCGCCTATTGCCTATTGCCTATTGCCTTTTCTCTCCTTTCCACAGCCGCTTGACGGCATTCGGTCCTCTGCAGTGGGCAGGATTCCTGTTTGCCTGTATATCTCGGCCATGCACGGTTCCGGTGATTCGTCGGGGCGGGGCGGGCAGGCAGGGGAACGGCAGGCATCATGGGTGGCGTGGTCGGCGCTGTCGGTAGAATGGCCGGCGATGCTTCGCTGGCCCTTGCCGCCATGCTGTTCGCGATCGCCATCTTCATCTGGGCCCTCTTCGTCGTGCGAAAGCTGACCCGCGACGAGGCGCGGGCGCGGCGGCGGGTCACCGAGCTCGAAGGCGAACTCAACGAAGCGGAAGCGGCACTCACCGCCGAGCCCAACATGCTGATGATCTGGCGCGGGCGGGCGCTCGAGCCGGAGCGGATCGTCGGCGACATGCGGGGGATCGTCACTGTACCGCAGGACGCGGCGATGCTGCTCGATTTCCCGCGCTGGCTCGAGGTCGAATCGGCAGCGACGCTGAGCGAGGCGCTCGCCGCCATGCGGGAGGCGGGACGCGCATTCAACATCGGCGTGCGGATCAAGTCGGGCGAGCTGATCGAGGCCGAGGGACGGGCGGCCGGCGGCCTTGCCACGCTGCGGCTCAGGCCGCTTGCAGGCGAGCGCCGGGACCGCACCGAGCTTGCCTATGACAGCCGCAAGCTCGGCAAGCAGGTGGAGCGCCTGTCAGCCATCCTCGATGCCGCGCCCTTCGCGATCTGGCTCAACGACGAGGCCGGGAGGCTGATCTGGGTCAACCGCTCCTACATGTCGGCAGTGGAGACGCAGGATTACGATCAGGTCATCGCTCATCCGGTTCTGCTGGCCAATCCGGCCAAGATCCGCTTCGATGTCGAAAAGGGGCACGGCCGCTGGGGCCGGCGCGGCACGGCGTCGGCGGTGATCGGAGGAGAGAAGCGGGCGCTCGAGATCTACGAGATCCCGCTCGCCACCGGGCATGCGAGCTTCGCCATCGACATCACGCTCCTCGAGGAAACCCAGAAGGAGCTCACCCGGCACATCCGGGCGCATGCCTCGACGCTCGACAAGCTCCAGACGGCGATCGCCATTTTCGGCCCCGACCAACGCTTGCGGTTCTTCAACGCCGCCTATGCCGATCTTTGGGGGCTCGAGACACAATGGCTGGAGACCCGGCCGGCCGATGGCGAGATTCTCGACCGGTTGCGCGAGCTGCGCCGGCTGCCCGAGCAGGAGAACTACAAGGATTGGCGGAACCGCCAGCTTGCCGGCTACAACACGCTCGAGACGCGCGAGACCTGGTGGCACCTGCCGAGCGGCCAGACGCTCAGGGTGATCGCCGAGCAGCACCCGTTTGGCGGCGTGACCTATCTCTATGACGATGTCACCGAGCAGATCCGGCTCGAGAGCCAGTATCGCGAGCTGATCGGGGTCCAGCGGGAGACCGTCGACAATCTGCATGAAGGGGTGGCGCTGTTCGGCACCGACGGCAAGCTCAAGCTGTTCAATCCCACTTTCTCGAGGGTCTGGAGGCTCGATGCCGCGGCACTCGCCGAGGAACCGCATATCCGCGAGGTGATCGCGCATTGCCGGCAGTTCCATGAGGACGAGCGGATCTGGGACGAGATCAAGATCGTCACCACCTCGCTCGACAGCGGCCGGCGCTCGCTCCAGGGGCGGCTTGCCCGCAATGACGGCGTCGTCCTCGACTACGCCACGGTGCCGCTGCCGGACGGCAACACGCTCCTGACCTTCGTCGACGTCACCGACAGCGCCGGGATCGAGAAGGCGCTCAGGGAGCGCAACGAGGCGCTGGTGGCGGCCGACCGGCTCAAGACCAACTTCCTCTCAAACGTGTCATACGAACTGCGCACGCCGCTCACCAACATCATCGGCTTTGCCGAGGCGCTGGCGCTCGGGATCGCCGGCGAGCTTCAGCCGAAGCAGGTCGAATATCTGCAGCACATCAGGACCTCGTCGCGCGACCTGCTGGGGATCATCGATGCCATTCTCGATCTCACCACCATCGATGCCGGAGCGATGGAGCTGAAGCTTTCGGCAATCGATGTCGGCGAGCTGCTGCAGTCCACGGCCGATGCCGCCGCCGAGGCGATCGAGCGGCGCGATCTCACCCTCAACATCGAGATGGCCGAGGATGCCGCGAGCTTCGTCGGAGACCTGAAGCGGGTGCGCCAGATCCTGGCGAACCTGATCTCCAACGCAGTCGGCTTCTCGGATGCCGGGGCGACAATCAGGATGGGAGCGCGGCGGGAAGGCCACCAGATGCTGCTGTGGGTCAGCGACACCGGGCGGGGGATCGATCCGGATTATCAGGAGAAGGTGTTCGAGCGCTTCCAGGCGCGGCCGATCTCGGGCGGCCATCGCGGACCGGGCCTCGGCCTGTCGCTGGTCAAGAGCTTCGTCGAGCTGCATCAGGGGCAGGTTTCGCTGATTTCGCGGCTTGGACGCGGCACCACGGTCGTCTGCCGGTTCCCGATCGACGGGCCCGGCGCGCAACGGGCGGCGGCAACGGCATGACCCGGCCAGCGCCACAAGCAGGCTTTAATTCCACCGGTCGCATCGACTATGGTCCTATCGTCATGAGCTCAAGCGGGCATTATCACGAGCTGGAACAGACGCTTGCTGGGGAACACGCCACCATCGCCCTCGGTGCGGGGCTGGCGCCGATCCTCAGGCCGGGCGATCTCGTCTGCCTTAATGGCGGGCTTGGCGCCGGCAAGACCACGCTGGCACGGGCGGTGATCCGGACGATTGCCGGCGATGCGGCGCTCGAAGTGCCGAGCCCCAGCTTCGCCATCGCCCAGCTCTATGATCTGACGCCGCCGGTCGCCCACTTCGATTTTTTCCGGCTGGACGATCCGGCCGAGGTGGAGGACACGGGCTTCCGCGATTCGCTCTGCGAGCGCGTGGTGCTGCTGGAATGGCCGGACCGCACCGGCTCTCTGGCGCCGGATCGGCTCGATATCGAGCTGACCGGGGCGGGCGACAGCCGGTCGGTCACCTTGCGCGGCTTCGGCCACTGGGCGGAGCGGCTGCGGCGCTGGCATATGGCGCAATCCTTCCTGGCCTCAGGCGACTGGGCGAGGGCCCGCCGGGTGGGGCTGCCCGGCGATGCCTCGACCCGACGCTACGAGCGGCTGGTCGGCGGGCGTCGGCCGGCGCTCCTGATGGACATGCCGGCCAGGCCGGACGGGCCGCCGGTGCGCGACGGAAAGCCCTACAGCGCCATCGCTCATCTGGCGGAGGATGTGCGGGCGGTCCTGGCAGTCTCAGGCGAGTTGCTGCGGCGGGGCTATTCAGCGCCGCAAATCTTTGCCGCCGATGAACAGCATGGCTTCCTTATCGTCGAGGACTTCGGGGACCGCATCTTCGGGCGAATGATCGCCGAGGGCCGGGACATGTCGGAACCGTTTCACAGCGCGGTGCTGCTGCTCGCCGACATTGCCGGGCGGGACTGGCCACAGGAGGTTGCCGTCGCCGGGCGGCCCCACCGCATTCATCCCTATGATGGCGAGGCCCTGCTGATCGAGGCCGAGCTCCTGACCGCGTGGTATGTGCCGCTGATCAGCGGGACGCGGGTCGATCCGGTGGTCGAAGAGGCCTATCGCGAGGCCTGGGCGGCAGTGCTGCCGCTGGTCAGCCCCACGGGAGCGGTATGGTCGCTGCGCGATTACCATGTCGACAACCTGTTCTGGCTGCCCGAGCGCGCCGGGATCGCCCGGGTCGGGCTCATCGACACCCAGGATGCGGTGATCGGGCATCCCGCCTATGATCTGGTGTCGATCCTGCAGGATGCCCGGGTCGATGTCGCCGCGGAGACGGCCAGCGAGCTGCTTGATCTCTATTGCGCGGCACGTGCGCAAGCGGCGCCCGGCTTCGACGAGACGGCCTTCCGGACCGCTTATGCAGTTCTCGGGGTGCAGCGGGCGGCGAAGATCCTGGGGATCTTTTCACGACTGTCGCTCCGCGACATGAAGCATGGCTACATGCGCCACCTGCCGCGGGTCCGACGGCAGCTCGACCGCGGGCTTCAGCATCCGGCGCTTCAGGACTTGCGAGCCTGGTTCGAGCGCCATCTGCCGCGACCGCCGGCAAACGGCGGAATGCCGTCGTGAAGGTGAAATCCGCGATGGTTCTCGCTGCCGGCCGCGGCGTCAGGATGCGGCCATTGACGCTCGACCGGCCGAAGCCGCTCGTGAGCGTGGCCGGGAAGCTGTTGATCGACTATGCGGTGGACGCGCTGAAAAGGGCCGGCATCGAGCGAATCGTGGTCAACACCCATCATTTTCCCGACCAGATGGCGGCCTGGGCGCGCCGGCGCAGCGATCCAGGGATCATGTTGTCGGACGAGAGCGATCTCCTGCTCGACACCGGCGGCGGAGTGGTCAGGGCGCTGCCGCTGCTCGGCCGCGCGCCGTTCTTCGTCATCAACAGTGACAGCTTCTGGCGCGACGGGCCCGAACCGGCGCTCGACCGGCTCGCCTCGGCGTTCGACCGCGAACGGATGGATGCGCTGCTGCTGCTCAGCAGCCACAATCAGGCGGTGGGTTTCGAAGGGCCGGGCGATTTCCACATGGACGCGCTCGGCCGCCTGAAACGGCGGGGCGAAGATCCGACCGCACCCTTCATCTTCGCCGGCTGCCATATTCTCGATCCGGCGCTGCTCGACGATGCGCCGGAGGGGCCGTTCTCGATGAATTTCGCCTGGGACAAGGCGCTTGCCAATGGCCGGCTGCATGGCCTTCGCCATGACGGGCCGTGGCTGCATGTCGGAACGCCGCAGGCAATACCGCTCGCCGAGGCGGCTCTCACAGCATGATCATCCCGCTCTTGGGGCGCCATGAATGGGGACAGCACCGGCCATGCCGGCCGCTCTCCTTGACCGGATCGGCAGCGCTTCCTACCTTCGCTATCCGAACATTCCGACAGCGAGGATTCGAATGAGCACGACGAAAGTGTCCGATTCGTCTTTCGAGACCGAGGTCCTGAAGGCCGACACACCGGTGGTTGTTGACTTCTGGGCCGAATGGTGCGGTCCGTGCCGGCAGATCGGTCCGTCGCTCGAGGAGCTGTCGGCGGAGATGAACGGCAAGGTCAAGATCGTGAAGCTCAATGTCGACGAGAATCCCTCGGTGGCGAGCCGCTATGGGATCCGCAGCATCCCGCATCTGATGATGTTCAAGGCCGGCAAGGTGGAATCGACCTTCACCGGTGCCGCTCCAAAGACCCGGATCGCCGAGTGGATCAACCGGTCGGTGTGAGGCCCGGCGGTCAGCGCCGGGCGGTGCCGCTGACGCCGGAGGCGGTCTCGCCGAGGTGAAGGGCGAGAACCCGGCCAGCGAGATAGAGCGAGCCGCCGATCAGCAGCCTGACAGGAGCGCCGGGGATCTGCGAGGCGTGGCGCACCGCATCCTCGATCGACACGGCAGGCGAGGCGTCGAGACCCTCGGCGCGGGCGATGCGGGCCAGCTCGTCGGCCGGCATGGCGTTGGCCTCGCCCGGAATGGTGACGGTGATGACGCGGCGGGCCAGCCCCTTGAAGGGACGGAAATAGCCGGCCACCTCCTTGGTCTTCAGCATGCCGGTTATAAGCGCGAGCGGCCGCGACAGCCGCTCGTCGAGCTCGGCAAGACTCTCGGCCACGGCCCGCCCGGCGGAAGGGTTGTGGCCGCCGTCGAGCCAGATTTCCGTGCCGGAGGGGGCGAGCCGCGAAATGAGCCCCGGCCCGAGGCGCTGCATGCGGGCCGGCCATTCGGCGTGGCGCAGACCATGGGCGATGGCGCTGTCGCTGATGCGGGGGTCGGAAAGGGTGCGGATGGCAGCGACCGCGGTGCCCGCGTTATCGATCTGGAAGCGCCCCGAAAGGACGGGCAGGGGCAGGTCGAGAAGGCCGGTTTCGTCCTGGTAGACGAGGCGGCCGTGCTGCTCGAAGGCCTGCCAGTCCTCAGCGGATATCAGGGTCGGCACGGCCCGCCGGCGGGCCTCGGCGACAATCGCGTCGAGGGCCTGCTCGGGCTGCGGCGCCACGATGCACGGCACGCCCTCCTTGAGGATGCCGGCCTTCTCGGCGGCGATGGCCGCAAGGGTGGTGCCGAGAAACTGCTGATGGTCGTAATCAACGGTGGTGATGACGGTGGCGCGGGGATGGTCGATCACGTTGGTGGCATCGAGCCGGCCGCCGAGCCCGACCTCGAGCACCAGATAGTCGGCCGGATTGCGGGCAAAGGCGAGAAAGGCGGCAGCGGTGGTGATTTCGAAAAAGGTGATCGGCTCGCCGGCATTGGCGTCTTCGCATTCGGCAAGCAGCTTGATCAGGTCGGGTTCGGAGATGAGGGCGCCGTGGCCCGGCCGGCCAAGCCGGATGCGTTCGTGAAACTTGATCAGATGCGGCGAGGTGTAGACATGGGCCGAAAGTCCCGCCGCCTCGATGATGGCGCGGCAATAGGCCACCACGGAGCCTTTGCCGTTGGTGCCCGCGACGTGGATGACCGGCGGCACCCGCCGCTCGGGATTGCCGAGACGACCAAGCAGGCGCCACATGCGGTCGAGCTTGAGATCGATGATTTTCGGGTGAAGATCGAGAAGGCGGGTGAGTATCGCATCGCTCATCGCCATGGCGCGAAATCCTTCGCCGACTGCCTCACTCGGCAGCCGCCTCGCTCTCCATGGGCTCGGCCTCTTCGACCTCATCCTCTTGCGGCGGCTCGCGCCGCTCCGGCGGCGTCTTCATCAGCAAGCGTATGACCCGGGCCACGGTCTCACGCAAATGATGTCGGTGGACGACCATGTCGACCATGCCGTGCTCGAACAGATATTCGGCGCGCTGGAAGCCGTCGGGAAGCTTTTCGCGGATGGTCTGCTCGATGACGCGCGGGCCGGCGAAGCCGATCAGGGCCCCGGGCTCCGCCAGATGAACATCGCCGAGCATGCCGTAGGAGGCGGTCACGCCGCCGGTGGTGGGATGGGTCAGCACCACGATATAGGGGAGGCCGGCGCGGCGGAGCGCCTGGACCGCAACCGTGGTCCGCGGCAGCTGCATCAGGGAGAGAATGCCCTCCTGCATGCGGGCACCGCCGGAGGAGACGAACAGCACGAAGGGCGCGCGGCGCTCGACGGCGGTCATCATGGCGGTGATGATCGCCTCGCCGGCCGCCATGCCCAGCGAGCCGCCCATAAAGGCGAAATCCTGCACGGTGATCACCGTCTCGATGCCGTCGAGGCTTCCCAGCGCCGCCAGGACGCAGTCGTTGCGCTCGGTCTTGGTCCGCGCCTCCTTGAGGCGGTCGGCGTAGCGCCGCTCGTCGCGGAAGCGGAGCGGGTCGTGGGAGACCTCGGGCAGGGTGATCTCCTCGAATTCCCCGCCGTCGAACATGGCGCCGAGCCGGACGTGCGGCGGCATGCGCATGTGATGGCCGGAATTGGGGATGACGAACTGGTTGGCCTCGAGATCGCGGTAGAACACCATCTCGCCGGTCTCGGGGCACTTGACCCACATGTTGTCCGGAAGCTCGCGCTTGACGCCGAGGAACGAGCGGATTTTCGGCCGGACGAAATTCTTGATCCAGTTCATCTCTCGAGCCCTCCTCGGGCGGCTCGCGCGGCGGCCGACTCTGCGGCAGGGGCAAGCCCGCGGGCAAGCGTTGACACGAGGTCCAGAAGCGCCGGGACCGTCGAGCCGGTTGCCCGCCCGTCCGGATCGAGCGTCTCGCCGATCCGGCGGGTGAGCGCGGAACCGACGACGATCGCGTCGCAATGGCCCGCGAGCGCCCGCACCTGGTCCTCACTCCTGACGCCGAAACCAACCGCGATCGGCAGCGTGGTCGCGGCGCGAATCCGCGCCACCTCGCGGGCCACCTTGGCGATCTCCGGCGCCTTGGTGCCGGTGATGCCGAGAACCGAAACGTAATACAGGAAGCCCGAGGTGTTGGCGAGGACGGCCGGCAGCCGCCGCTCGTCGGTGGTGGGCGTGGCGAGGCGGATGAAGCTCAGACCGGCCCGGATGGCGGGCAGGCAGAGCTCGCCATCCTCCTCGGGCGGCAGATCGACCACGATCAGGCCGTCGACGCCGGCAGCCCGGGCATCGGCCAGGAAGCGAGCGACCCCATAGATGTATATGGGATTGAAATAACCCATGAGAACGAGCGGGGTGCGGTCGTTGCGCTCACGGAACTGCCGCACCATCCCCAAGGTCTTCACCATCGTCTGGCCGGCCTTGAGGGCACGCAGCCCGGAGGCCTGGATGGCGGGACCGTCGGCCATCGGATCGGTGAAGGGCATGCCGAGCTCGATCAGGTCGGCTCCGCTTGCGGGAAGCGCCTCGAGGATGGCGAGAGAGGTTGCATAATCGGGATCGCCGGCGGTGACGAAGGTGACGAGGCCGGGGCGGCGCGCAGCCTTGAGAGCGCCGAAGCACCGATCGATGCGCCCCTGATCCGTCACAGGTTCACTCCGAGATGCTGCGCCACGGTGAAGATGTCCTTGTCGCCGCGACCGCACATGTTCATGACCAAGAGGTGGTCGCGCGGTCGTTCAGGTGCAATCTCCATCACCTTGGCAAGGGCATGGGCGGGTTCGAGCGCCGGGATGATGCCTTCGAGCTCGCAGCAAAGCTTGAAGGCGGCGAGCGCCTCCTGGTCGGTGGCCGACAGATAGGTGACGCGCCCAACATCGTGGAGCCAGGCATGCTCGGGGCCGATTCCCGGGTAGTCGAGACCGGCGGAGATGGAATGGGCCTCGATGATCTGCCCGTCGTCATCCATCAGCAGGTAAGTCTTGTTGCCATGCAGAACACCGGGCCGGCCACCGCTGATCGAGGCGGCATGGAGGCCTGAGTCGAGGCCGTGGCCCGCCGCCTCGACGCCATAGATCGCCACATCCGGATCATCGAGGAACGGGAAGAACAGGCCCATGGCGTTGGAGCCGCCGCCGATCGCCGCCACCAGCGAGTCGGGCAGGCGTCCCTCGCGCGCCATCATCTGGCGCCGGGTCTCGTTGCCGATCACCGACTGGAAGTCGCGAACCATCGCCGGATAGGGGTGAGGGCCTGCGACGGTACCGATGCAGTAGAAGGTATCCTCGACATTGGCGACCCAGTCGCGCAAAGCCTCGTTCAGGGCGTCCTTGAGGGTGCGGGAGCCCGAGGCAACGGGCCGCACCTCGGCGCCGAGCAGCTTCATCCGGAACACGTTCGGCTTCTGCCGCTCGACATCGACCTCGCCCATATAGACGACGCATTGCAGGCCGAACCGGGCGCAGGCGGTGGCGGTCGCCACGCCATGCTGGCCGGCACCGGTCTCGGCAATGATGCGGGTCTTGCCCATGCGGCGGGCAAGCAGGATCTGGCCCATGACGTTGTTGATCTTGTGGGCCCCGGTGTGGTTGAGCTCGTCGCGCTTGAAATAGATCTTGGCGCCGCCGAGACGGGCAGTGAGCCGCTCGGCGAAATAGAGCGGCGAGGGCCGGCCGACATAATGCTCGAGAAAGGACGAGAGCTCGGCCTCGAAGGCAGGGTCGGCGCGGGCCGCCGAATAGGCCTGCTCGAGCTCGAGAATGAGCGGCATCAGGGTCTCGGCGACGTAACGGCCGCCGAACTGGCCGAAATGGCCATGCTCGTCGGGACCCGCCATGAAGGAATTGGGTGCGTTGACCTGCATCGTTTCGTCCGAAAGCCGACTTGCGGGCGGTTTTAGCCGGCGCGGCGCACCGCCTCAACGAATTTTCGGATCAGCTCCACGTCCTTGACACCTCGGGAGCGCTCGACGCCGGAGGAAACATCGACGACCGCCGCGCCGGTGACGGCGATGGCCCGGCCGACATTGCCCGCATCGAGCCCGCCGGAAAGCGCGAATCGGCCGGAAACCGCCGACTTCCGGCACAGCTCCCAGTCGAAGGCGAGCCCGTTGCCGCCGGGCAGGCCGCCGGCCAGGGTGGGCGGCGCCTTGGTGTCGAACAGGATCATGGCGGCCGCTTTCCGGTAGTCGCCGGCGCGTTCGAGGTCGTCGGCATCGGCAACCGCAATCGCCTTGATCACCGGAATGCCCGTCCGGGTTGAAATGGCCGCAACACGCTCCGGCGTTTCCGACCCATGGGCCTGGATATAATCGGGCCCGACCTCGGCGGCGATGAGGTCGATCTCGGCATCGGCGGCGTCCACGGTAACGGCAACGCTCCAGGCCCGCCCGCGTGCCTGGCCAGCGAGACGGCGCGCTGCCCCGATCTCAACATGGCGCGGGCTCGCCCGGTGGAACACGAGGCCGACATAATCGGCGCCGGCGGCGAGTGCCGCCTCCATCGTCTCGGGCGTCGACAGCCCGCAGATCTTGACCTCGGTGGCCATCGTCGTTTCGTCCTCAGGCACGCTCATGGAGCATGATGGCGCAGGCGAGATCCTCAAGCGCCGTGCCGCTCGACTTGAAGAGCGTGATTTCGTGGTCGCTGCTGCGGCCGCGGTGTCTGCCGCCGCACAGATCCTTGAGATCGGCGGCAATTCGCTCGGGGCTGAGGCGCCCCTCCTTGATCGCCAGCACGATGTCGCCGGCTTCCGCAAGGGCGCCTTCGCGGGTGTCGACGAAGACCGAAGCGCGCTCCACCGCGTCGCCATCGACCTCGCGCATGGTCGGCTTGAACGCACCCATGACGTCGACATGGACGCCGTCCTTGAGCCACTGCCCGTGGATGACCGGTTCGGTCGACGTGGTGGCACTCGATACGATGTCAGCCCAGGCGATGCTTTCGGCCAGCGGGATCGACGGCGCGGTCGCCTCGAAGCCATCGCGGCTCAAGGATGCCGCCAGCGCTTCAGCCTTGTCCCGGCTGCGGTTATAGATGCGCACAGTCCGGATCGGGCGGACGGCGGCGTGGGCCAAGACGAGATGGGCGCCGACGACCCCGGCACCGATCAAGGTGAGGCGGGCGGCATCGGCCCTGGCGAGATAGTCCGCCGCAAGCGCCGAGGCGCAGGCGGTCCGCCGGGCAGTCAGCTCGCGGCCATCGATCAAAGCCAGGATCTCGCCGGTCTCGCCTGAGAAAAGCTGATATCCGGCCTGGACGGTCGGAAGGTCACGGCGGCCATTGTCCGGCACCACCATCACGGTCTTGAGGCCGACGAAGGCGTCCTTGGGGCCGCGCCTGGACATGTCGGTCCAGGACGGCATCATCAGGAACTTGCAAGGATCGGCGCCGGCCCGCGGCAGTTCGTGATGGTGGCGCAGCGGCGAGACGATATCGCCGGCGAAGCCTGAGCGCAGCGCCTCGACGAAGTCGCGATGGCTGGCCAGACGGGCGATGTCGGCGGCCGAAATGGTTTTCACGAACCCTCGATCCTCAAGTTCGGGGACTGGGCAGATGAAGGGCGCCGGGCGGCGGGGCCGGGCGGGTCTCGAGATTGCGCCGCAACTGGGCACGCGCCTGGCGCGCCGCCCGCCGCCACCGGCCCTGATTGACCCAGGCCGCCGTCCAACCGGCGATGAGGCCCAGAAAGATGGCGATGAACACGACGATCCACAACGGGATGCTGACCGACAGGATGGGGTCGGCGGGCGAAATCGGATCGAACGATACGGTTGCCAGGTGGCGGTTGGCGACGGCAAAGACGATCAGCAGGAAGGCGGCAAGCAAGCCAAGGATGCGCGCGGTGAAGCGTTTCATCTGTCGAATTCACTCCTCGTCAAAGAGCGGCCGAGATCAGCCGCTCTCCTGGTTCAGCCGATCGCGCAGTTCCTTGCCGGTCTTGAAGAACGGAATCCGCTTGGCGTCGACGGCAACGGAATCGCCGGTCCGCGGATTGCGACCCTGGCGGGCGTGGCGGCTCTTGACGGAAAAGGCCCCGAACCCGCGGAGCTCGACGCGGTCTCCGCGAGAGAGCGCGACGATGATTTCGTCGAAAATTGTATTGATGATTCGCTCAACGTCACGGTGATAGAGATGCGGGTTTTGCTGAGCGATCAGCTGTATCAGCTCGGATTTGATCATTCGACCCCGAGGGCAAGAATTCGCACGCTTGCACCTGACTTGACCTCACGGTCGAGCCTGCCAAACAGACAGTAGACCGTCAAGCCGCGCGACGTCGAAAGCGTCCTTCGCGTTGAGCAAAAGAGACGCGAAACCGGCTCTATCGAGACCGAGCATGCTCTTCACGAGTCCGAGACCGAAGGCGGAGCTCTCGTCATCCGGCTTCCAGTTGACGACCTTGAGGCTCTCGGGGATCTTCTTCTCCTTGCGCAGCCAGTCGAGCGCCTGGTCCTCGCCGCCCAGCGCATCGATGAGCTTCTCCTGCAACGCCTGGCGGCCGGTATAGACGCGCCCGTCCGACAGCACGAGCACCCGGTCGGGGGGCAGGTGGCGGCGCTCGGTGACGAGGCCGGTGAACCAGTGGAAGGAATCCTGGATCATGCCGTTGGCGACAGCGAGCGCCTTCTCGGACGGCGGCTTGAAGAAGTTGGGCTCGGCCTTGAGCTCGCCGCTCTTCACCTCCTGCATCTGCACCCCCAGGCTGTCGAGCAGCTTCTGGAGCTGCGCCCATTGGAAGATCACGCCGATCGAGCCGGTGATGGTGTTGCCGCGGGCGACGATGTAGTCGGAAGCAATGGCGGTGATGTAGCCGCCGGACGCGGCGATGGTGCCCATGACCGACACGACCGGCTTCTTGGCGGCGATCTTGCGGATGGCCTCGTAGATCGCCTCGGACCCGGCGGTGGTGCCGCCGGGGCTGTCGATGTCGATGATCACGGCCTTCACCCGATCGGCTTTTTCCAGCTTTTCGAGCATCTTAAGGAATGGCCGGTCGCCGGTGATCAGGCCTTCGACGCGCACTCTCGCTATGTGATCGGCGCGGCGCTTGAAGCCCTCTCCGCCAACCGCCAGGACAAGGGCCAGGATGGCAAGGCCGGCGGCCAGGATGGCAGCGACACGCCAGAAGCTCAGAGAGCGCCGGAGCCTGCGCCGGGCAGCAATGGAGTCAGCGTCGAGGGTCATCTTTTCTCACCAGTCCGCGCATCGCGGCGGATCATTCGCGTCCCGAAGCTTCGCCCTTGGCCTTGGCCTTGGACAGGGCGGCACCCAGGATGTCGCCAAGCGAGGCGCCGGAGTCGGAGGAACCATATTGGGCAACCGCGGCCTTCTCCTCGGCGATTTCCAGCGCCTTGATCGAGACCTGGATCTTGCGGGCACCCTTGTCGATCTGCATCACCTTGGCATCGACCTTCTCGCCGACAGCGAAGCGCTCGGGCCGCTGCTCGGAGCGGTCGCGGGCGAGATCGCTGCGGCGAATGAAGGAGGTGACATCGGTGCCGGCGATCTTCACCTCGACGCCGTTGTCCTGAACCTGGACCACCTCGCAGGTGACGGTGTCGCCCTTCTTGATGCCCTGGATCTGCTCCATCGGGTCGCCGGTGACCTGCTTGATGCCGAGCGAGATGCGCTCCTTCTCGGTGTCGACGTCGAGCACCACGGCTTTGACGACGTCGCCCTTCTTGTAGTCCTTGATCGCTTCCTCGCCAGGCCGGCGCCAATCGAGGTCGGACAGGTGGGCCATGCCGTCGACCTCGCCCTCGAGACCGATGAACAGGCCGAATTCGGTGATGTTCTTGACCTCGCCCTCAACCTGGCTGCCGGGCGGAAACTTCTCGGCGAAGACCACCCAGGGATTGTCGAGGGTCTGCTTGAGGCCGAGCGAGATGCGGCGCTTGACCGGATCGACCTCGAGCACCTGGACGGTGATCTGCTCTGACGTGGAGAGGATCTTGCCAGGGTGAACGTTCTTTTTGGTCCAGCTCATCTCGGAGACGTGAACGAGGCCCTCGATCCCCTCCTCGATCTCGACGAAGGCGCCGTAGTCGGTGATGTTGGTGACCCGGCCCTTGATGCGGATGCCGGGCGGATATTTGGCGGCGACGCCCTCCCAAGGGTCCTTCTCCAGCTGCTTCATGCCGAGGCTGATGCGGTGGGTTTCGGGGTTGATCTTGACGATCTGCACCTTGACCTGCTGACCGACGCTCAGAACGTCCGAGGGATGGTTGACACGCTTCCAGGAGATGTCGGTGACGTGCAGCAGCCCGTCGATGCCGCCGAGATCGACGAAGGCCCCGTAGTCGGTGATGTTCTTCACCACCCCGTCCACCACCTGGCCCTCGACCAGGTTCTGCACCAGTTCGGAGCGCTGCTCGGCCCGGGTCTCCTCCATCACGGCGCGGCGCGACACAACGATGTTGCCGCGGCGGCGGTCCATTTTCAGGATCTGGAAGGGCTGCGACAGGTTCATCAGCGGACCGACGTCGCGGATCGGGCGGATGTCGACCTGGCTGCCGGGCAGGAAGGCGACGGCGCCGCCGAGATCGACGGTGAAGCCGCCCTTCACCCGGCCGAAAATCACACCATCGACGCGCTCGTTCTTGTCGAAGGACTTCTCGAGACGGATCCAGGCTTCCTCGCGGCGGGCCTTGTCGCGGGAGATGACAGCCTCGCCCATGGCGTTCTCGATGCGTTCGAGATAGACCTCGACCTCGTCACCGACCTGCAGCTGGCCGTCGCGCCCGGGGCTCTGGAACTCCCTCAGCGGCACCCGTCCCTCGGTCTTCAGTCCGACATCGATGATGGCCAGATCGTTCTCGATCGCCACCACCTTGCCCTTCACGACCGAGCCCTCGGTGGCCGTCGATTCGTTGAAGGAGGCGTCGAGCATCGCCGCGAAATCCTCGCGCGAGGGGTTGTAGGTGCCGGTTTGCGTCATAGTCCTCTTCTTTCTCAAATAAGGTTGGCCCGCGGCTATCTCCGCAGGACCTCCCGATGCTCCGCGCCCGGCCGGTGGGCCGGGAAACGCCGGTGCGTCGGGCTCTCGATGGGTGGCTTCTGGAGCGAGGGAGCGACCGCCAGGCTCGATGCATCCCGCTTCAGAACCGCTGGGGCACGCCCCGTCAGACGCGACGCAGCCCCTGATTGAAACTGCTCTCGACAATGTCGAGAGCCGCCTGGAACGCGGCTTCTATATCCAAAAGCGTGGTATCGAGCAAGCGCGCGCCGGGGGCAGGCCTGAGCGGCGCCACCGCCCGCTCGCTGTCGCGGGCGTCGCGGCGCAGGATGTCGGCGAGCACCGCCTCATAGCTCAGCGGGTCGCCGAGGGCGGAAAGCTCCTGCCAGCGACGACGCGCGCGAACCTCGGGCGTCGCGGTGACGAACAGCTTCACGTCGGCCTCAGGGCAGACCACGCTGCCGATGTCGCGTCCGTCAAGCACGGCGCCAGGCTCGCGACGGGCGAAGCCGCGCTGGTATTCCAGAAGCGCGGCACGCACCGCGGGAATGGCCGCGACCACGGAAGCCGCCTCGCCCGCAGCCGTCGAGCGCAGCGCATCGGGCGAGAACTGCGACAGATCGAGGGCGGCGGCGGCACGGGTGGCGGCGGCGACATCATCGAGATCATGGCCCGAGGCCCTGACAGCGAGAGCGACGGCGCGGTAGATCAGGCCGGTATCAAGATGATGCAGGGCGAAGTGACCGGCGAGCCGGCGTGCGAGCGTCCCCTTGCCAGAGGCGGCAGGCCCATCGAGGGCGATGATCATCGCCGCCTTCCGCTCTCGAATCGGGCGCCGAGGCGCTGCATGAAGTCGTCGAAATCGGGGAAGCTCGTGGCGATCATCGTCGCGTCGTCGACCGTGACCGGCTCGGCGGCGGCGAGACCCATGACCAGGAAGGCCATGGCGATGCGGTGGTCCATCAGCGTCGACACCAGGCCGCCGCCGGGAACCCGGCCGCCATCGATCTCGAGCCAGTCCTCGCCGCTGCGGCAAGCGACGCCGTTGGCCTCGAGCCCGCCGATTATGGCGGCCAGGCGATCACTTTCCTTGACCCTGAGCTCATGCAGGCCCTCCATGCGGGTGGTGCCGTCGGCAAAGCTCGCGGCAACCGCAAGAACCGGGAACTCGTCGATCATGGACGGGGCGCGGGAGGCCGGGACATGAACGCCGTGCAGCGTCGAGCTTCGCACCCGGATGTCGCCCAAAAGCTCGCCACCCGATTGCCGCTGGTTGTCGATCGAGAGGTCGGCTCCCATGTGGCGGAGGGTATCGATCAGGCCGGTGCGGGTGGGATTGAGAAGGATGCCGTCGAGCACGAGGTCGGAGTCGCGGGTGATCAGGGCCGCGACCAGGGGAAAGGCGGCCGAACTCGGATCGCCGGGGACGGCCAGCGCCGTCGCCGCGAGCTCGCGCTCGCCGGCGACGGTGATGCGCCGCCGGCCGTCCGCCGCCTCGGCAACATCGAGCGCCGCCCCAAAGCCGCGGAGCATGCGCTCGGTGTGGTCGCGGGTGGCGACCGGCTCGATGACCGTCGTGGTCCCGGGCGTGTTGAGGGCGGCAAGGAGGACGGCCGACTTGACCTGGGCCGAAGCGACCGGCAGCTCGTAGACGATGGGCACCGGGTCGCGGGCGCCAGTGAGGGTGAGGGGAAGACGGCCGCCCTCGGCACTGTCGAAACGTGCTCCCATGCGTTGCAGCGGGGCGATGATCCGGCCCATCGGCCGCTTGCGGAGCGAGGCGTCGCCGGTCAGGCGGGCGACCACCGGCGTGGTGGCGATCAGGCCGGCGGTGAGCCTGGCGCCGGTGCCGGAATTGCCGAAGTCGATGGGATTGTCGGGGGAGCGGAAGCCGCCGATGCCGACGCCGCGGACATGCCAGGTGCCGTCGCGCCAGCGCTCGACATCGGCGCCGAGCGCCGCCATGGCGCGAGCCGTGTTGATCACGTCCTCGGCTTCGAGGAGGCCGGAAATGGTGGTTTCACCGATGGCTAGCGCCCCCAGCATCAGGGCGCGATGGGAGATCGACTTGTCACCCGGGACCCGGGCACGGCCATGGAGGCCGGGCGAGGGGCAGGCAGCGAGCGGTTCCGACATGTGGTGCGGGCGGGTTGCTGATCGGTGGCTGACTGGCCGAAGCTCCTATCACAGCTCGGTCCAGGGTGCCATCCCGTGCCTCTCGGCGGCTTGGGCTTTTGGGTTTTGACAGAGCCGGCGGGACATGGCATGGGAGGCGCCATTTCCACCGATTGACTTGGTTTAAGAAGGTTGAGGCACCGTGGTCAGTGCGGAACTCGGAACAAAGCGGACCTGCCCCAGTTGCGGGACCCGCTTCTATGATCTGTTGAGGAATCCGATCGTTTGCCCCCATTGCGGCGTGAGCTTCGTCGCGGAGGCTCTGCTGCCGTCCAAGGGCGAGCACGCCGGACCGGTCGTCAAGGTTCGGGAATCGGTGGTTCCGGAGCATGTCGAGCCGGATGACGTCGAGCTTGTCAGCCTCGAGGACGTCGAGGAGGGCGCCGACGAGGCGGCCGATATCGAGGATGTCGACATCGGCGAGGATGCGGCGCCGATCGAGGAGGACGACACCTTCCTCGAGGAGGAAGAGGAAGAAGGCAATGTCTCCGGCATTCTCGGCGGCAAGGGGGGCGACGAGGAGGATACCTGACCGGGTGGTGGGCGGCCGCAAGGATCCCAAGTTTCGCTTGATCGGCGCGGGACCCTTGGCCTAAGGTCGCCCGCCTCGTGCCGGCAAGGGGCCATAGCTCAGTTGGGAGAGCGCTTGAATGGCATTCAAGAGGTCGGCGGTTCGATCCCGCCTGGCTCCACCAATAAAAACAAAAGGTTAGCCGCCGCGTCCTCCTTCTCACCGATATCAATAGCAACCAATTAGCTACCGCTGCCAGCGACATTTGGGCCCTGGTCACTCCCGCGCCCCAATTGGAATTCGCTTATGAGACCCAACACCAGACGCCCCGAAGAGCTTCAAGGTCCGTTTACGCCAGAAAACTTGGGGCTTCTCATTGCCCGGGTGATGGTCGCAGCCATTTTCGTTTGGAGCGGCTTCGGAAAATTGAGCTCCTTATCTCACTTTACAGCGGGAATGGTCGAACGCGGACTCCCCTTCGCTCAGTTGCTGGCGCCGGTCGGCGCGGTGGTGGAGTTCGCTGCCGGTCTCGCGCTGATATTGGGCGCATGGACTCGCATTGCAGCATTGGCCCTTGCAGTATTCACCGTTGTGGCGACCATTATCGCTCATCGGTTCTGGGATGCGCCGGTTACCGAACAACCGATGCAAGCGATCCAATTTATGAAGAATGTAGCCATCATAGGCGGACTCGCAGCCTTGATTGCGGTCGGCGGGGGAGGCTTCAGCTTCGATCGCATGATGCGTGGACCAAGCTTCCCCGCAAAGCCGCTTAACACTAGATGAACAAGTAGCTCGCCCTGCTCGAGCCAACTCACCGGGAACGGGATTCGGACGATCGAGGGAGCCACGACTGGTTCGTCTATGACCCGGCCGTCCAGTTCACCTCGGCAAGACATGCGAAAAGGACTTGGGATCGAGCTCATCCCGGTCAGCGCTCCAGAGTTTTTCCTTGAGGACACGCCGACTGCTCTGGTGCGTCAGGTGCTGGGCGCGGTCGCGCAATTTTCGAAAAGGCGAGCCTCGGGGCAAAGCTCGAGGCTGCTCGAGATCGCAAGCGGGCTCGGGATGGCAAATGTGAGGGTCGACGGTCACATCAGGAAATGAACCCCGAGCTGGTGGCGCTGGCGAAAATG
>DATAOT010000190.1:0-13167 GCA_036265615.1 Aestuariivirgaceae bacterium | reverse complement strand
GAAGTAGCGGGGCCGGCGCTCCCAGTTGTCACAGCAGCGAGGGTCGGCCCCTTCCGCCGCCTGTCCATGCAAACAGGCGCGGCGGCACTAGCACTGTAGCAGAATCGGGGGCAGCAGGATCGAGGCGAAACCGGCCTGGTGGCACTTTTCCCCCTATTCAAATGGCGGCCCCGCCGATCGAGGAACTGGAAAAATACGACAAGAACGAGTGGGAATGGAGTTTAACCTGACAGCAGGGTCCCTCGCTCAAAGCCTTCCAATGCCTGAAACGAGGAGCGGGCCCCGAAGGACCCGCCCGTCACGTCGCACAGAAAGACTTAGGATCAGTACGCAGCTGCTGTAGTTGCTCCAAAGAAGCCACCAAAGCGCCAGTTGAGGGTGA
The DNA here is from genome assembly GCA_036265615.1 of Aestuariivirgaceae bacterium. GTDB lineage: Bacteria > Pseudomonadota > Alphaproteobacteria > Rhizobiales > Aestuariivirgaceae > DATAFF01. The sequence goes on along the minus strand of DATAOT010000190.1, from coordinate 12,785 downwards.
ACAGCACGCGCTGAACATCGATGTTCACGTCGTTGCGGTCCCTGAAGTCGCACTCACACTCGTCCCAGGTGAAGTGGTCGTTGTTGTGGAAATCTTCGAGTCGGGTGAAGCGATACTCGGCGCGAAGCGACAGGGGGTAGTCGGCAAACTTATACTCAAGGCCGGCGCCGAGGGTAAAGCCGTTGGCATTGAAGTTGTCGTTGCTGTTGTGGTGCCAATCTCCTTCGTCGTCTCTGACCTTGAAGTTGCTGTCGATATCGGCCCACGTCCAACCACCCAAGCCGAAGACCAACAGATTGGGAAGCGGAGTGAAGCCGGAGCGCCAATAGACGTCGACCATGCTCTTATCATTGTGGTCAAAGTGATCGTGAAAGCCCCACTCGTCTTCGTGAGATCTGTGATTGTTGTCTCCGAGGATGTCCCCGAAAGTCCAATCGGCGCCAATACCGGTCACGTAGTACGGCCCGATCTGGTAGTCGAAGCCACCCTGGACGATGCCAACGCCGCTGGGATCGCTTGAGTGGTCAGAATCGTTTTCGAATACGTCCACATAAGGATCACAGCCCCCATCGTAGTCGAGGAGGCAGCGCTTGTGATCGATGTTGATGTCAGACCAAGCCAGCCCGCCACCGGCGCCGAGATAGAAGCCGGTCCAGCTCGCCACAGGCTCTGGTGGCACTATGTCGGCTGCCAGCGCCGCAGAGCTCACCGACCCCAGGGCAAGAGCGGCGATTAAACCTAACAAATTGCGTCGCATGGGAACCCCTCCCGAGTGGTAGATGGTCAGATTAGGGATGAGCATGACAGATTCGGCAAGCTCAACCATTGGGATCGCTTCGAATTTGCCCGCAGGTGTTGCACACAGGCCACGTACGGGCGTCCCCAATTAAGCTAATAACGCAGCCGTCATAGCCAGCGTGACTGCTCTGACTTCCCCAAACATCGGGCGACAAGGTGATCCGGCGGATGGTGTCTCCCTGGCAACACCCGCTCGGTCAGAAAATGGGCGATAGCACCCATGAGTCGAAAGCGCTTCAGGCGCCGGCTTCCGCGATGGAGCGATTCATCGAAAATGGCGGAAAATATGGCGCGAGTGACGGGGCTCGAACCCGCGACCTCCGGCGTGACAGGCCGGCGCTCTAACCGACTGAGCTACACCCGCAAGCGAAGCGCGCCGCATTCACCCTTCGCGGCAGCGGTCGCGGTGGCATAAGGCAGGGGACCGAGGCTGTCAAGGAAATGAGGCACCAGGCATCAGGCAGTGAACGGTGCCCTTCCCGACTGCCTACTGCCTATTGCTGGTGGGCGGTGAGAGACTCGAACTCCCGACATCTTCGGTGTAAACGAAGCGCTCTACCAGCTGAGCTAACCGCCCCCGGATCCAGCAGCCGTCTTATCAGGTGTTGACCGCCTCTTTCAGGACCTTGCCGGCCTTGAATTTGGGATTCTTCGATGCGGCAATCTTGATGGTGGCACCGGTCCGCGGGTCGCGGCCCTCGGAGGCCTTGCGTTCGGTCACCGTGAAGGTGCCAAAACCCACGAGCCGCACGTCGTCGCCCTGCCGCAGCGCCTTGACGATATTCTCGAGCGTCGCCTCGACAGCCTCGCCCGCCTCGCCCTTCGACAGTTTCGCATCTTCCGCGACACGCGCGATCAGCTCATTCTTGTTCATGGGTTAGGATCCTTTCGGTTACCTCGATATTGGTGACACGCCACCTCGTCCAGGCTGAAAGTCCCCGATTTCTGCGGGAAACCAGCCCCCGCGCGAAACTGGACGCAAACTCTATAGATTTCAACCGCTTGTTACGCGCCGTCAACAAAAAGGCGGGCATCCGGCCACGACCGGATGCCCGCCAAACACCTGAAGATCTCACAACAAGCTATTGAAAAATTTCGCTTTAATGCGCCGTAACCTGTTCGGCCTCAGGTTTTGCCGTCGCTGCCCTGGCGGCCTCCTCCGCCTCTTCATCCCATTCAATGGGCTCGGGCATGCGCAGCAACACATGGGTCAGCGCCTCGTCCATCCGCGCCACTGGAACGATGTCGAGGCCGCTCTTCACATTGTCGGGGATCTCGGCCAGGTCCTTGGCGTTCTCCTCGGGGATCAGCACCTTCTTGATGCCGCCGCGGAGCGCTGCCAGGAGCTTCTCCTTGAGACCGCCGATCGGCAGGACCCTGCCGCGCAGCGTGATCTCGCCGGTCATGGCGACATCCTTGCGAACCGCGATGCCGGTCATCACCGAGACAATCGCCGTGACCATGGCGATGCCGGCCGAGGGTCCGTCCTTGGGCGTTGCCCCTTCGGGCACATGGACATGGATGTCACGCTTCTCGAAATTCGGCGGCTTGATGCCGAAGCTGATGGCCCGCGAGCGAACATAGGAGGCCGCCGCCGAGATCGATTCCTTCATGACGTCGCGCAGGTTGCCGGTCACCGTGATCTTGCCCTTGCCGGGCATCATCAAGGCCTCGACGGTCAGGAGCTCGCCGCCCACCTCGGTCCAGGCGAGGCCGGTGACCACGCCGACGCGGTCCTCGAGCTCGGCCATGCCATAGCGGAATTTGGGAACACCCAGATAATCTGGAATCTTCTCGGCGCTGATCTTGACCTTCTTCTTCTTGCCCTGCGACAGCATCAGCTTCTTGACGGCCTTGCGGGAGAGCGAGTTCAGCTCCCGTTCGAGATTGCGCACGCCGGCCTCGCGGGTATAGCGGCGGATCAATTCGAGCACCGCGTCCTCGGTGATCTCGATCTCCTTGGAATCGAGCCCGTGATGCTCGATTGCCTTCGGGATAAGGTGAGTCTTGGCGATTTCGAGCTTCTCGTCCTCGGTGTAGCCGGCGATGCGGATGATCTCCATGCGGTCGAGCAGCGCCGGCGGGATGTTGAGCGTGTTGGCGGTGGTGACGAACATCACATCCGAGAGGTCGTACTCGACCTCGAGATAGTGATCCATGAAGGTGGAATTCTGCTCGGGGTCGAGCACTTCCAGGAGCGCCGAAGAAGGATCGCCGCGGAAGTCCATGCCCATCTTGTCGATCTCGTCCAGCAGGAACAGCGGGTTCGACTTCTTGGCCTTGCGCATCGACTGGATGACCTTGCCGGGCATCGAGCCGATATAGGTGCGGCGATGGCCGCGAATCTCTGCCTCGTCACGCACGCCGCCGAGCGACATCCGCACGAATTCGCGGCCCGTCGCCTTGGCAATGGACTTGCCGAGCGAGGTCTTGCCGACGCCGGGAGGGCCGACCAGGCAGAGAATCGGGCCGCGCAGCTTGTTGGTCCGGCTCTGGACCGCGAGATACTCGATGATCCGTTCCTTGACCTTCTCCAGACCGTAATGATCGTTGTTGAGCACGCTTTCGGCGAAGGGGAGGTCGCGCTTGATCTTGCTGCGCCGACCCCACGGTATGCCAAGCAGCCAGTCGAGATAGTTGCGCACGACGGTGGCCTCGGCCGACATCGGGCTCATCTGACGGAGCTTCTTGACCTCCGCCATGGCGCGCTCGCGTGCCTCCTTGGACAGCTTCGCTTTGCCGATCCGGGTCTCCAGCTCGCCGATCTCGTCGCGCTCGTCGCCATCGCCGAGCTCCTTCTGGATCGCCTTCATCTGCTCGTTGAGGTAATATTCGCGCTGGGTCTTCTCCATCTGCCGCTTGACGCGGGAACGGATGCGCTTCTCGACCTGCAGCACCGAGATCTCGCCTTCCATGAAAGCGAAGACCTTCTCGAGCCGTTCCGAGACCGACGGCATCTCGAGGAGCTGCTGCTTGTCTGGAATCTTGACCGCGATATGCGCCGCCACCGTGTCGGCAAGCTTGGCGTAATCGGTGATCTGGCCGATCGAGGCGACCGCCTCCTGGGGGACCTTCTTGTTGAGCTTCACATAGCTCTCGAACTGGGCCACCACCGTGCGCACCAGGGCCTCGACCTCGTCGCGGTTGGTGACGACGTCGGGCATGATCTCGGCGTGAGCCTCGAAGAACTCCTCGCGCGCCGTGAAGCCATGCAGCTTGGCGCGCTCGGCGCCCTCGACCAGCACCTTGACGGTGCCGTCGGGCAGCTTCAGCAGCTGCAGGATGGTGGCCAGGGTGCCGACGCCGTAGAGTTGGTCGGCAGCGGGATCGTCATCCGTGGCGTTGCGCTGCGCCACGAGGAGGATCCGGCGATCCTCGCGCATCACCTCCTCCAGCGCGCGAATCGACTTCTCGCGGCCGACGAACAGCGGCACGATCATATGGGGGAACACGACGATGTCGCGGAGCGGCAGCACCGGGTAAATGTCTTGTCCGCCGACCGAGGCAGGCCTGGAGGTGGATTCGATCATTTCAGTTCCTTTCTGCGTTGGGCCTCGCTTGGGGCTGCCCCGGGCTCGCGCGCTTCCCTTTGAAGCTGGCGAAACGCGCGCAATCTAAACAGCGGCGGCAGACCCTCGTTGAGCCTGGCGCGAAGCCTGTCTGGCTCGTCCGAAAAACCGGCAAAACCGGCTCCGATAGAATGCGGGATAGGAATTCGCGACGGAGGCTAACATGGCCCCCGGCCATGCCGAATTCAAGTCCGGCCCGCTGCTCGAGCCAAGAAGTCGGCAGACGTTGCGCAAGCGCAACGGCATGTCACCGCCCGCGGTTGCCGCCCCCTCCCCGCCCATCCTTCAGGATCCGAGCGAGGCCTTCGCCTTTGTCAGGGTGGGCTCTCGATCGGCATAAATGAGGAGCGGCTTGGCATCGCCGTCGACGACGTCGCGCGAGATCACCACCTCCTCCACCCCGGTCATGCCGGGCAGGTCGAACATGGTGTCGAGCAGAATTGCCTCCATGATCGAGCGCAGGCCGCGGGCCCCGGTCTTGCGGTCGATCGCCTTCTTGGAAATCGAGCGCAGGGCCTCGTCCGGGATGGTCAGGCGGACGTCCTCCATCTCGAACAGCCGCTGATACTGCTTGACGAGCGCGTTCTTGGGCTCGGAGAGGATCTGGACCAGGGCCTCCTCGTCGAGGTCCTCGAGGGTGGCGATCACCGGCAGGCGGCCAACAAACTCGGGAATGAGGCCGAATTTGAGGAGGTCTTCCGGCTCGAGCGCGCGCAGCACCTCGCCGGTGCGCCGGTCCTCGGGAGACTTCACCTCGGCACCGAAGCCAATTCCCGAGCCCTTGCCGCGCGCCGAGATGATCTTCTCGAGACCGGCGAAGGCGCCGCCGCAGATGAACAGGATGTTGGTGGTGTCGACCTGAAGGAATTCCTGCTGCGGGTGCTTGCGCCCGCCCTGGGGCGGCACCGAGGCGACGGTTCCCTCCATGATCTTGAGCAGCGCCTGCTGGACGCCCTCGCCCGAGACGTCGCGGGTGATTGAGGGGTTGTCCGACTTGCGGGAAATCTTGTCGACCTCGTCGATATAGACGATGCCGCGCTGGGCGCGATCGACGTTGTAATCCGCGGCCTGCAGCAATTTCAGGATGATATTCTCGACATCCTCCCCGACATAGCCCGCCTCGGTGAGGGTCGTGGCATCGGCCATGGTGAAGGGCACGTCCAGGATGCGGGCGAGCGTCTGCGCCAGCAGGGTCTTGCCGCAGCCGGTGGGTCCGACCAGGAGGATGTTGGACTTGGCAAGCTCCACGTCATTGTTCTTCTGGGCGTGGTTCAGTCTCTTGTAGTGGTTGTGGACCGCCACCGACAGAACACGTTTGGCGTGATTCTGGCCGATGACGTAATCATCGAGCACCTTGCAGATTTCCGCCGGCGTCGGCACCCCGTCGCGCGACTTCACCAGCGAGGACTTGTTCTCCTCGCGGATGATGTCCATGCACAGCTCGACGCACTCGTCGCAGATAAAAACGGTCGGACCAGCGATCAGCTTGCGAACTTCGTGCTGACTCTTTCCGCAGAACGAGCAGTAAAGCGTGTTCTTCGAGTCACTGCCGCTAGACTTGCTCATCGGTCCTCCTTTGGGCCGCGCCCCCTATAGTTCGTCACGCTTCCGTCACCGACCAGTGACCGTTCTGACGCATGTGCCCGCGATGCCGAGCAAGTTCCGCGCCCGCGACTCTCAGCCAGAAGAAGCCTCCCCACCATCTCAGCATGGTAGCGGATGGTTAATCAACCCTTGACAGATGTCCCAGACCGCGACGGAGCGCGCCTGACCCCACAATTCCCTACTTTTCACCAGCTATTTCAGGACGCTTCTCGATAACTTGATCCACAAGACCGAATTCCCTGGCGCCCTCGGCGGTTAGGAACGTATCCCGTTCGAGCGCATCCTCGATCGCATCCAGCGGCTGGCCGGTATGCTTGACATAGATCTCGTTGAGCCGGCGGCGAAGATCAAGGATTTCCTTGGCGTGGCGCTCGATATCGGAGGCCTGCCCCTGGAAGCCGCCGGAGGGCTGATGGACCATCACCCGGGCATGCGACAGGGCATAGCGCATCCCGTGCTGGCCGGCGCAGAGAAGCAGCGACCCCATGGAGGCGGCCTGGCCGATGACCGTCGTCGATACGGCCGGCCGGATGAATTGCATGGTGTCGTAGACGGCGAGACCCGACGTCACCACCCCGCCCGGCGAGTTGATGTACATCGCAATCTCCTTTTTCGGATTTTCAGCCTCGAGAAACAGGAGCTGGGCGACGATCAGGGTTGCCATATGGTCTTCGACCGGGCCGGTGACGAAGATGATCCGCTCCTTGAGGAGCCGCGAATAGATGTCGTAGGCGCGCTCGCCGCGATTTGTCTGCTCGACCACCATGGGAACGAGAACGGATGCGTAGGTGTCGATCGGGTCGCGCATGTGCTGTCCTGTCGTCGTCAATTCGTCGAAGAGTCATGACTTAGATAAGCGATCCGCCCTGGCGGCGCAAAGAGGGTTCAGGAAGTTCCCACCAGCCGAGAGAGCGTCTCGCTCCTCCATAGCTCATTTCGGCCGTCGGGGGGTGTGCCGAACGTGACATCCGCAGCAATCGTGGCGGGCTGGCCCTCGAGGCGAATGATGCGGTCGGCGAGGGTCAGCGCTTCCTTAACGTCATGGGTGACGAGCACCACGCTCATCCGATGCTGCCGCCACAGATCGGCCACCATCCGGCGGAGCGCGTCGGCGGTCGCCTCGTCAAGCGAGGCAAAGGGCTCGTCGAGAAGCATGAGCCGCGGCCGGATGACCAAGGCGCGGGCGAGCGCCACCCGGCGCGCCATACCGCCCGAGAGTGCCCGGGGGAAGGTATCGTGCTCGGCCGCGAGCCCCACCTGGGCGAGAGCATCGGCTGCATCCTTGAGCGTCTCCGGCCGGCGCGGCGAACCGGGCACCGCGAGCGCGACATTGTCGATGGTGCGCCGCCACGGCAGGAGGCGCGGCTCCTGGAACACCATGCCGATCGGACCCGCGATATCGATGGTGCCATCGAAGGCGCGATCGAGACCGGCGATCAGCCGCAAAAGCGTCGTCTTGCCGGCGCCGGAGCGCCCGACGACGGCCAGCACCTCGCCGTCGCCGAGCTCGAAATCGACGGCCCGCAGCACCTGGCGGTCGGCAAAATTCTTGGCGGCGATGCTGACCCGCATCATGCTCTAAGCCTCCCGCCGCCAGCGGGTGGCACGGCGCTCCCAAGGCTGCAGCACAGCCAAGTCGATGGCCTGGATCACCGCCATGAAGGCGAGGGCATAGACGAAGATCTTGCCGATCTCGAAATTCTGGAAATTGAGCTCGATCTCGAAACCGACGCCCGAAGAGCGGCCGATGAGCTCGACCACCAGCACGATCTTCCAGATCAGCGCCAGGCCGGAACGGGCGGCGGCAGCAAGATAGGGCTCGAGCTGCGGCAGCAGGACATGGCGCAGCCGCTTGAGGCGGTCGAACCGGAACACATTCGCCATCTCGTCATATTGCGGGTCAAGGGCCCGTGCCCCTTCCCTCAACGTCACCGCGACATTCGGGATCTTGTTCAGGGCGACGGCGGTGATCGCCGCTGCCTCGTCGAGGCCGATCCACAGGTAACAGAGAACGATGGTGATGAGCGCCGGGACATTGAGAAAGAAAATGAGCCAGCTGTCGAAAAAGCGATCGGCGTCGCGGTGACGGCCGAGAAAGATGCCGATGGCGGTGCCGATCAGAAAGGCGATCAGCGCCGCAGCGGCAACCCGTGCAAGCGTGATCGCGACGTTGCGCAGCAGATCTCCCGTCGTGAGCTCGATGAGGAAAAGGCGTGCGACCTCGGCCGGCGAGGGCAGATAGCGCGACTGCAGGACCGCGGCGATCGCTGCCCAGCCAAGGACGAGAAGCGTCAGCGACAGCGCGGTCCAAAGCGGTCGGCTAGGGTCAGCAGCGATGCGGCGTCCTCGGGCCACTGCAACTCATTTCAACTGGAAGAATGTACCGTCGGCGAGACGAGCCTCGGGACCGACGAGATCGGGTCCGCCGAGCTTTGCCAGGAGGGCGAACATCCTGGCGGCGCTGGCTGGGTCCGGGGGGTGTCCAGGCTTGGGGATGCCGGCGCGGAAACCGTCGCGGAGCGCCTTGAACTCGGCATCGTCGGCAGCCCGCATGAGCGGCCGCAGGCGCTCCCATTCGGCATCGGAGCGCAGCATGATGTCCTTGGCCTCGGCAGAAGCCTGGGCAAGACCCTCGATGGCGCCGGGATGGCCCGCGGCGAAGCTTTCGCGGAAGGTAAAGCCGATCAGCGGCAGGTCGGGATCGAGGCCGAGCTCGACAGCGGCATCGGCGATGCGCATCAGCGGGCGAAAGCCCTTCGCCTCGAGCCTGGCCAGGAACTGCCAGTAATTCAGCACGGCATCGAGTTCGCCGTCGAGCGCCTCCTCGTTGAGGAGCGGCGGGGCGGCGAAGACCGGGGCGGCATCGCGCGCGAGATCAAGCTCGTGGCGCTGCAGGGCAATGGCACGGATGATGAGCCAGCTCTTGTCGGTGGGGCCGCCGGCCACGCCGATCCGCTTGCCCCTGAGATCGGCGAGCGACCTCAGGGGCGAGGAGGCCGCGACCATGACGGCGCCGACGGCCCGCGAATAGGGCAGAAAGGCGTAGTCGCTGCCGGCGCTGCGCTGGCGCGACACCCACAGCCAGTCGGTGGTGATGACATCCGCCTCGCCGCCCATCAGCATGAGGTCGGCGGCACGCTTGCCGGCAAGGTCGACGAGGTCGATGCGGATGGCGTGCCTGCTGTCGAGCCCGTGGGTCCTGATGACGTCCATCTCCCAGGCGACGGTGCCGAATTTCAGCGTGGCGATGCGAATGGGGGTGGCCGCGGCGGCGGCCATGGCAGCGCTGCCGCCGAGCCGGGAGAGCGCCGGCAGGCAGGCGCAAGTCGCCAGCGTCGCGATCAGTCGACGGCGGGTCAGAAACACCGAACCTCCGCCTCCGCCTGGGCGCGCCGCAGCTCGGTCAAAGCCTGGCGCGCCGGCTCACTCTGGCGGAACAGGGCGCCGTTCTCGCCAGGCACCTGGCCCATGCTGAGCGTGGTTTCGGCGGCCACGTATCTGTCATAAGGAATGATGGTAGCGATCACGTCGATCGAGCAGGAGCACTTATCCAAGGCCTCGCGGGTCTCGCCGTTGGTCGCCATGCAGCCGAAAACATAGTCGGCACGCGCCGCGGTCGGATAATCGTTGACCACAGCGGCAGAAGCCGGAACGGCAGACAGGAGGGCGAAAAGGGCAGCAAGCTTCCAGTTCATGGACCAAATCCTATTGGCCTATTGGCTGACGGTTTCAACGGGAAACTCCCCCCTGAAATGGTGCGCGTCGGTGTCGACCGCCTCGACCGTGAACTTGTCAGCTCCGTTGGGGGTGAAGTCGAACCGGATGTTGGGATCCTCCGACAGCGAGATGCCGCCCTCGACCGACAGCATGAGCGCATCGCCCTGGCGGATCGTCAGTTGCCGCACGAACATGGCCGGCGTGTAGTAATGGGTGATCTGATCCATCTGGAAGCCGGAATGCTGCGGGTGGCGCAGCATCAGCTGCACCTCGCGACGGCCGTCCGGCATGGCGAACTGGCGGAGCTTCATCTTGCCCATATTGGCCTTGGCCTCGGCGGGATCCTTGCCGGCCGGCGCCGAGCAGCCGCCGGAGGCCTTGACGAACCGCTCGGTCACATGGAGCCTGCCGTCGCTGGTCTCGGCAACGACATGCACCCTGGTATAGGAGTTGACGCGAAAGCGGGTCGAGATCCGGCTGACGCCCGACTTCTCTCCCAAGGTGAACACCGCAGCGACCGGCGCCGGGTTGCGGTCGATGACCACCGTCACCTTGCGGACGGGCGCCGCCGCCGGCTTGAGCGTTATGGTCATCGGGACGATGGCCGCATCCTCTGCGCGGTAGGGCGCCTCGAGAGCGACGACGCCGCTGTCGGTGGTCATCGGCCGCGCGTCGAAGGCATCGGCCTGAAGCCCGGGCCAGGGGTCATCGTCGGCCAGGCCCAAGCCGGGCGACAGGCTCACGGCAATCCCGAGTGCGAGGGCCGCAGGTCGCATCATCGATGCTCTCCTAATGAGGCATTGCTTCGGCCCGAATATAGGACGCCCGTCCCGCCCCGTCATGGCCGCCATGACGTCGCGGCGCCGCCTACTCCCATTCGAGCTCGGCAAATCCGGCGGTGGCGTTCCTGGCATTGTACTCGTCGAACAGGCTCCAGCGGCCGCGTTCCGACTGACCGGCCGACGACGACGCCCGGCCGATGTCGCCGCCCTGCCTGATGATGGCGCGCAGATCGCTCGCCAGCCGCTCCAGGTAGCGCCGCTGATCGGCCAGCGCCGCGGCGAGGGAAACCGTGGCTGGTCCGTGGCCGGGCACCACCCGGGCGACCTTCAGCTTGGCCAGGGAGTCCATGACGGCGAGCCATCCGGTGAGGCGCCCATCGATCACCGGCAGATGGCCCATGAAGACGAGGTCGCCGGCAAAGAGCGTGCCGGTTTCACGGTCGAGCACGGTCACGTCGTTGTCGGTATGGGCGACCGGCCAGGCGGTGAGCTCGATCACCCGGCCCCCGAGATCGAGGGCCAGCGTCTTGTCGACGGCGATGTCGGGCGGGATGATCTTGACCTCGGCGATCAGCTTCGGCCCGAGCAGCCGCGCATTGGCGGTCAAATACTGGTCGCGGCGGGCGGCAAGCGCCGCGGCGAGCGCGTGGTGGCCGACGAAGCGCACCCCCTTCTCGGACTGGAAGGCGGCATTGCCGAATATGTGGTCGGGATGCATGTGGGTGTTGACGACATAGGCGACCGGCAGCGGCGTGACCTGCCGAATGCTGGCAAGGAGGGCGCTGCCCTCGGCGACGCTGCCGCCGGTGTCGATCACCGCGACGGCGCGCTTGCCGACGATGACGCCGACATTGGCGATGGCGCCGCGATTGTCCTCGCTCATCAGCTGGTGCTGGCCCTGGAAGACGTAGATTCCGGGCGCGATCTCGATGACGGGCAGCGGCTTGATCGCGTCGCCCGCGTCGCGGAAGGCGCGCGCCGCATTGCGCAGCCGGTCCATGTTGCGGGCCTGGGCTTCGCCCCTGAGGTCGGCGAGGCGCGTCGAGGTGACGTCGGCATTGGCGAGGTCGGCGCCGGCGATGTCGGCGCCGCTCAGGTCGGCGCCGCCGAGCTCCGCCGAGACGAGATTGGCGTTGCGCAGGCTGGCGTCGCGGAAGGAAGCGAATTCCGCCATGACGCGGGAGAGATTGGCGCCGTCGAGAACGGCGCCGTCGAGCCTCGCCTGCTTCAGGATGGCCCGCATCAGCCCCATGGACTGGTTCTTCATGTCGGCCGAAAGATTGGCTTGCGTGAGCCTGGCGCCGCGAAGATCGCTGCCGGTGAGGTCGCCGGCGATGCGGGCGCCGGTCAGATCGGCCTTGGCGAGACGGGCGCCGACGAGCTGCGCGGCGAAGAGGCTCGCGCCTTTGAGGCTCGCGCCGGTGAAGTCGGCCTTGAGGGCCCAGGCCTGGTCGAGGGTCGCGCCGTCGAGATCGGCGCCGACGAGGCGCGTGTTGTTGAGCCGGGCATTGCGCAGGATCGCCCGCTTGAAGTCGATGCCGGAGAGATCGAGGCCGCTCAGCCGCAAGCCGGAAAGGTCCGGCGGCTTGCCGGGCGGGGCGGCGGCGATCCGGGCCAGGACCGCGCCGCGGTCGATCTCCGCCTTGGTCATGGCGGGCGAGGACAGGTCGACCTGGTCGAGCATGCTCTGGGCGAAGGCCGGCGGGGCGAGGCTCAGCAGGACCAAAAAGACAAGCGCCAATCGCCGCAACGGATGCACTCCCGTTCAAGAAGCAACTGCGCCGGGAGGGTCCCCGACGCAGTCTGAAGTCTCATGCCGACGCGCTTGCCGGTCAACAGGCAGTCGCTGGCGGCTCAAATCCTCGCGGCGTTGCTGACCGCCTGAAGGAGGTCGATGACGGCACTTCCCTTCGCATGAATTTTATCAGGGTTGTTCAATATCCAGTCCGCATTTGCGGCGATATTTCTTCGTACCTCTTCGGGAAACTCCCTCACTTTGCGAGCCATGAGATCCTCAGGCGCCGGGTCCAACCCCTTGGCGGCCTTGTAGAGTTCAGATGCCGCCTTGACGATCTTCTCCGGCTTGGCATTTGGACGCGCCAGCAAAGCGCGAAGCTGGACGGCCTTGTCCATGGCCTCCATGTTCCATGTCCCCGTCCCGACCTTCTCGGGCTTCTCGGGCTTCTCGGCCTTCTCCGCCTTCACGCCCACGGCGGCAGTTGCAAGTTTGACCGATTGCGAGGCAGTGCGAGTGTGCTGCGCATGCGTCCTCGTCACCTTGGCAACGTTATCTCGTTTCGTCTCCCGGTCTATG
>DATAOT010000189.1:0-15565 GCA_036265615.1 Aestuariivirgaceae bacterium | reverse complement strand
CATGATGTGCGTGTGGGCTAACACGCATATCAGGGGGAATTCATGAGTCGCATAGTACCTGGCTTCAACAAGCCGCCTGGCCAAGCAGGCACGCAATCTGACAACACTGGACAGGAAGCTCAGCCAACGCCAAGAACCAAGCAGGCAAATGCTCAAGCAAATTGGCCTCAAACGCCACGGGGTCAAAGAACAGGAAATGTGAAACTTGGAGAAACTGGGCGAGGCAAGCAGATAGCAGATGAAGACGTAGACATTCCACCAAAAATGGTTAAATGGTCGGACATCACGCAAGAGGATATCGATGCCGAAATGAAGATGATCCTCGAGACGGAAAACTTCGATGATGGGACGTCGTCCTCAAGCCCTCATGCGGAAGAAGCTGGGGAAAGTGAAGGCGACATACATCCAGAAATACACATTGTGGAACAGGAAACCATAGAGCACGTGATCTTGAGTCCTCGTCCCAACCCGCAGAACTCATTTGACCCGGAAGCCGAAGCGGCACCAAGGCCTGAATTACCAGAAGTGCCTGCACTCCCGGAGAAAGATAAAACCAAAACGGACGTGATCTCTACATTGGCAAAGAAGGTTACAAAGCATACGAAGCACACAAGAAGCGGCTCGGCTGATGTCCTTGCTTCAAATGAGGTCAAAGATAGGGGATCAATTATCTCAAAAGTAAAAAAGGCATCCGAGCATGTGAGAACGGGCTCGCTCGGTTTTTCTCCACTTGCAAAGGGTAAGGCCAAGGCTAAGGCCAAGGTTCCACCGCTTCAAATGCCGGCGCCGCCAAGACCCTCGACACCTGCCCCCAAATTGGCACAAACACCAAGAGAAAAGTTGGACGTCGACGGCTGGAAGGCTGCAACGCCGAGACGTGACGCCGGGGAGACGAAGCAGGATCCAACTCCACTCCCGACACCAGGAAGCAACTGGACTCCGGCAACGCCCCGAGAGAAGCCGCGGGATGAGAAATCCTGAGCGGTCGAACTGGTCACCAGGTCCATGAGCGGCTGTGCCGTTTGGCACAGCCGTCCCTGAGGGTTCGCGCAATATGCGCCCGTCGCACAACCGCGAATCAGGGAGACTTTGCATGACGGACAGAGGTATCAACCACAACCGGCCGCTTCCTCCGACTCCGCCCCGCAAAGAAAAATCCGAGCAGGAGAAAGAGCAGGCGCCCAGTCCGAGGGCGGCTGAAATTGCGGCCGAAAGAATAAGAAAATTCGAGACCAAGACTTCGCCAAGAAAGCAGTTCCCGATAATCGATCGACAAAGGGCGCTCCAACAGAAGACGGAGCAGAAGCTCGTCGAGCACTTGCGGCAATATAGCGGTGAGCACGAAATCGAAATCGTCGAAAGCACCGGCGAAAGACCGAAGATCGAAACGGTTGTCTTGAGCGTGCGGACGAGTCCGCGCCCGCCTGCGCCGGTCGTAATTCAAACGACGGCAGAGCGGGAGGTTGATCCGGAAGAACTGACGTTCAGGGAGAAGCTGGCGCGCTTCGAAGGTTCCTTATCCGTGACGACGAGAACCACCACGACCACGACGACTTCGTCTCCTCCGCCGGATGTTCAATCACCGCGACGGATCACCCTGGGTGAGTTGCCGGCGATCGAACAGAGGCAGTCAGAGAAGCCGTCCTAGACCCCTCATCCGGCCTTCGGCCACCTTCTCCCCTCCCCCTTGTGGGGAGGGGCCGGGGGTGGGGGGATTGCGTGTTGCAAACGAATCCGAAGACCCCCAACCCGGCCTCGCTCCGCGCGGCCACCCTCCGCACAAGGGGAAGGGGTAAAATGCAATTCGCTATTCGCTCGGCCTATTGCCTATTTGCCTACTGCCTGCCCCTTCAGCATCCGCGCCATGTCGCGCGCGAAATAGGTGAGCACGCCGTCGGCCCCGGCGCGCTTGAATGCCATCAGCGCTTCCGGCACCACGACCTCGCGGTCGAGCCAGCCATTGCCGATTGCCGCCATCAGCATCGCATATTCGCCCGACACCTGGTACGCGAAGGTCGGCATCTGAAATTCCGCCTTGAGCCGATACAGCACGTCGAGATAGGGCATGCCCGGCTTGACCATGATCATGTCGGCGCCTTCGGCAATGTCGAGCGCCGCCTCGCGCAGCGCTTCGGCGCCGTTGCCGGGATCCATCTGATAGCTGCGCTTGTCGCCCTTGAGCATGCCCGAGGAGCCGACCGCATCGCGGAACGGACCATAGAAGCCGCTGGCATATTTCGCCGTGTAGGCCATGATCTGGACGTCGCTGCGGCCCTCGTCCTCGAGCGCCGCCCGGATGGCGCCGACCCGCCCGTCCATCATGTCCGACGGCCCGAGAATGTCGCAGCCCGCTTCCGCCTGGACCAGGCTCTGGCGGATCAGGGCGGCGATGGTCGCATCGTTGACGATCTCCCCATTCTGCACGAGCCCGTCATGGCCGTGGCTGGTATAGGGATCGAGCGCGACATCGCACATGACGCCGATCTCCGGCACCGCCGCTTTGATTGCCCTGACCGCCCGGCACACCAGATTGTCCGGCCGCCAGGCCTCCCGGCCATCGTCGCTGCGCAGCTCGCGCGCCGTATAGGGAAAGACCGCGATGACCGGAATGCCGAGGCCTGCCGCCTCCTCGGCCGCCTTGACCGCAAGATCGACGGAGAGCCGCTCCACCCCCGGCATGGACCGGACGGGCTCGCTCCGGCCTTGGCCCTCGATGACGAAGATCGGCCAGATCAGATCATCGACGGCAAGCGTGGTTTCGCGGGTGAGCCGGCGCGACCAGCCGGCGCGGCGATTGCGTCGCAAGCGCGTCGCGGGGTAGCCCGGCGCCGGCATTCCCCAGGGCTGCACGCCGGCTGCGGCTGACGAGGTGGTTTCCTTCATGGCTCGAACGATCCGGTTGGGGCGTCACTTGCAGAACTTGTACGCCCCGTCACGCCCGAGATCGACATGGAAATGATTCTCATGATGGACATTGGCGCGCGGCCCCATGACGGTCGAGAAGATCGGGCAGGCGCCGTGATGGATGTCGCTCAGAAAGCTCGACGTCTTGAAAATCCCGAAAAACGCTCCCGCCGTGCTCCATTCGCCGAGCACGCTGATCTCCTTGCCCGAGGCGAGCTGGAATGACCTGACGTCGAGCGCATTGCCGAAGGAATGCTCGCTGATCCGACCCGTCGCGGCCGCGTTGCGCCGGCGGCAGGAATAGGCCGAAGCATTGACGATGCCGACCACCGGCTCGCCGAAGCGGCGCCGCGCCGCCGGCTGCACGACATCCGTTATCCATTTGTAGACGGCAGCCGCCAGGCGGCAATTGATGGTTGCCGCCGGCTTCACCTCGACGGCGCCGAACCGCGACACCCGGACCGGTGCGGCAATGCCGCAGCCCCCCGGTCCGCCGATCGGCTGGAGCGTGTCCGCCTCGATATTGAGCGCCGCCAGCACCATGGCGCATTGCTGCTGAGCCTGTTGAACGTCCTCCTTGCTCCAGCTGGTGACCTCGGCCGGCTGAAGATCGGCGGAGGCGTAAGGGTCCCGCTCCCGCTTCATGCGGTCGACCGACACGTTGAGCTCGCCGCTCGCATCGGTGCTGAGCGCGCCCTCGACATGGAGCTGGCGAGCCGCCTGGCTCGCCGCCGCTGCCGTGGGCAGCCATGACGCATCGGCCGGTTTCGGCCGGGGCAGGGGGATCTCGCCCCGCGCCAGCGCTGGACCGGGGCGCGGCGAGGCGCGAAGGCCGCCCTCGGCCGCGTGCGCGCTGACGCTCGCCGCAACGATCATCGCAAGGACCCCGAACCACCGTCTCATGCCACGTCCCGAATCGCGAGCGCTGGCCTTGACCCGCTCCACCTGCCATGCCTATCACGCCGCTGGATCGAGGCGAAGGTGAGGCAATCCCATGCATCATGCTCGGCAATGAAGCCGCCGGAGGTCACGTTCGAGCGGCTGGGACATGTCGGCTTCATCACGCTGAACCGCCCGGAAGCCCTCAACGCCCTGACGTTGGGGATGGTGCGCCGGATTCACCGGCAGCTCGCGGGCTGGGCCGATGACCGGGATGTCGCGCATGTGGCGATTCGCGCCAATGGGTCGCGCGCCTTCTGTGCCGGCGGCGATGTCCGCGCGCTCTATGCGCCGGGCCTCGACCGGTCGCCCGAGTTCACCGCATTCTACCGCGAGGAATATCGTCTCAACACCTACATCAAGCGCTACCCGAAGCCGTTCGTCGCGCTGGTCGACGGGCTGGTCATGGGTGGCGGAGTCGGGGTCTCGCTCCATGGCAGCCACCGCGTTGCCGGCGAGCGGATGGTGTTCGCCATGCCCGAGACCGGCATCGGGCTCTTCCCCGATGTCGGCGCCACCTTCCTGCTGTCGCGGCTTCCCGGCGCGATCGGCCTCTATCTCGGCCTGACCGGCGCGCGGGTCGAGGCACCTGACGCCCTTTGGTCCGGCATTGTCACCCACTGCGTTCCATCGGCGCGACTTCCGGCGCTCGCCGCGGCGCTGGCCGATGCCCGCGATCTCGACCGCTGCCTTGCCGATTTCGCTCACCCGCCTGCGCCGGGTGCACTGGCTCGGCAGCGCCCGGCCATCGACCGGCTCTTCGCCGCGGCGCCGAACCTTGCCGACCTCATGGCGGCGCTCCGCGACGACGGCGATGCCTTTGCCGGCGCCACCCATGCGCAGCTCGAGACCAAGTCGCCGACCAGCCTCGCCATCACCTTCCGCCAGCTGCGGGAAGGCCGCGACCTCGCCTTCGAGGAGGCGATCCGCCGCGAATTTCGCATTGTCAGCCGCATCCCGCTCGGTCACGACTTCTTCGAAGGCATCCGCGCCCTCGTCATCGACAAGGACAAGACGCCGCGCTGGAACCCCGCCACGCTGGCCGAGGTCTCTCCCCAGGCGATCGACCGGCACTTCGCACCGCTCGCGGTGGAGCTCGATCTCGACGATCTCGCCTCAGCCGCTGCCGGCTGACGGCGTCCTCTCGACATCCTGGCGCGTCGGACCTCGCCGAAAATCTTCGATCCATATTGTCGATCTGCCAGGCATCAAGGCGCGATATTGTCCAAACTTGAAATATTGCGTGGGTCCTTCCGCCCCTTCCGCCCCGATCGGGCCGGTGGCGCGGACGATGAAGCGGCGATCCGCCCAGACCTCGACGACCCCCGTGCCGTCATAGCCGCCGCGCACCCGGTACATCATCTCGACCCAGTTCTTCTTCGGGTCGGGCAGGATCGGATCATCGCCGATCTCGAGCGCAAGCTTCCTCTTGCCGCGGAAGCGATATTTGTCGGCGAGGAATCGGAAGGCCGACAGGTCGCCGCCGATCAGCGCCCGCGCGACCTGCTCCGGATCGCCCTCCGCCTTCGCCAGCAACACGCGCTGCTGGCCGCTCTCCACCGTGATGTGGAAGACGCCGTTGTCGAAGCGCTGCGCCAGGAACGGGCTAAAGCCGTTCTGCTGCTTCCATTGCCCGATCACCCAGCGCTGGCTGCCCGTCGTCGGAAAATCGCCCTCGATCCGGAAGCGGAAGGCATACCAGCATTCGTCGCCGAACATCGTGCGATAGTTCGAGGATTCGCGGACCTCGTTGCGCTGGCAGTCATCGCCGCAGCCGCGATCCTCAGGCCCGATGGCAAGGGACAAGGCGCGCGGACCGCTGACCTCGTCGATCGGCTCGAACCGGAAGCGCCCCGGCAGGAGCTGGATCGTCGACCACTTCTCGGTGTCGAGCCTCGGGCCCTCGAAGGAATCGGCCATCGGCGTGCAGCCGAGAGCCTGGCTCGCGGCTGTCGTGAGCCACAGAAGAAACGCCAAGGCGACCCGGCAATTGGTCATGCGCCACAATGCCCGCCGCGTTGGAGCGGTGCAAGGGAGGGCTGGCCGGCCGCTCAATGGAGCGTTACCTTTGGCCATCGATCATGGGACGGGGAATCACATGATGAGAGTCGAGGTGCGCCGTGCCGTGCCGGCGATTGCCTTGATGGCGCTGCTGGGCCTCGGGATCGATCTCGGCCATGCTCAGGCGCTGTCGAGCGGCGAAGCCGCCCGCCTGCTCGCACGTGTCGAGGCCATCGACGGCAGATGCCGCTTTCTCGATGCCGCCGATCACGAGGCGCTCAAGACCTTTGCCGCCCGCGCCGAAGTCGCTGCCGCCGGCGAAGGCGGCCCCGAGGAAGCCACGCAAGCGGTGGCGAGCGGCCGCGCCGAAGGCTCGACCGGCGCCTGCAACGATGAGAGCGCCCGCCTCGTCCGCTCCGCCTATGCCTCGGCCCGGAGCGCCGCATCCGGCTTGCCCGGCCGCCGGGCGGCCGCCGCACCCTCGCCCGAGCAGGTGCCCCGGCAGCCCAGCCGGCGTTATGGCAGCGGCCAACCGCAACCGTCGCTTCCCGGGCCTGACGCCAGTGCGCTCGACCGCTACGCCATGCGGCTCGAGGCCTATTATCTCGATCTGCGCTGCCATCATTTGACACGACCGGACGCCGTTCGCTTCTGGCGCAGCATCCTTCAGGATCAGCGCGCGGCGGCTCGGGAAGGCGGCGCCTATGCCGTCGCGGCCGCGCAGTCGCGGGCCCGGATGGTCGCGAGCCGCGGCTGGTGCGGCTGGAACACCGCCCGTCGCGTCATGGACGGATATCGCGGCGTGGTCACCCGGTAGCCCAAGCAACTTCGCCTTAAAGTTACAAAATGTTTGCGGCTATCGCGGAGTTAATAACGCCAAATTTACTCTGCGTGTTGAGCACAATTTAACGCCACTCGACTAACGTTGTATTGCAAAGAACAGCAGGAGAATTATCAAATCCTGCGAGTCAACAGGGCGGTATTTAAATGCGTACTCAACTGAAGTCGGCCAATCGCGAGCTGCACCCTCGTGCGGATCAGCTGGCGCTCAAGCCGAAATACTTGGAAGCGCTCCATCTCATCGAGCGCCTTCATCGCCGGCTTCTCGATGTGATTAAGGATGAGTTCGAGCGTGCCGGCGAACCGGAGATCAATTCTGTCCAGGCTTTGCTGCTGTTCAACATCGGCGACCACGAACTGACGGCCGGCGAGCTTCGCAGCCGCGGCTATTACCAGGGATCCAACGTCTCCTACAATCTCAAGAAGCTGGTCGAAGCCGGTTATGTCAGTCATGAGCGTTCGTCCACCGACAAGCGCTCGGTGCGGGTTGGCCTGACACCCAAAGGCAACGCCATTCGCGAAAGAGTGGATCAGCTCTATAACCGGCAGCTTCTGTCCATTCAGGAGGTCGCGGGCCTCAACGCCGAGGAATTCGACCACTTGAACAAGGCGTTAGGGCGCCTTGAGCGATTCTGGACCGACCAGATCCTGTACCGCCTCTAAGCACCCGGGACGAGGCCGGGCCGGCCCACTGTGTCTCAATTGCATCAGAGCGTTGCAGATTGATCTGCCGCCCGCCTCGGACCATTGTGCGCCGCACCGAGGTCGCTTAGTTAATAGCCCATCACGTCAGGCGGGGAATTGATCGTTGCGCTCCACGAGCGCACCACGGGCAGTCCTCGTCGCCAAAAATGGGGATGAGTCAGAATGCCCGATGCGAGGAAAGCGGGTGCGGGGGTCTGCCGCGCAACGATTGTCGCCATTTCTGCCCTTGCGTTCTCGGGCTTCGCCGGCCCGGCCGTCGCCGATCGGGGCGACAGGGATTTCGAGAGCATCGCCCGCCCCGGATTTGCCAGCGAGCCCGCGCCCCCGACCCGCACCGAACTCGTGGTCGGCGAGCAGAGCCCCATGCTGTCGCTGCAAAGCGAGCGGCTGCTTCAGGACGCGATCGGCCGTTATCAGAAGATTGTCGAGGCGGGCGGCTGGCCGGAAGTGCCGCACACCCGGACGCTCATGCTGTGGTCGACGGGCAAGGCGGTCTCCGCCTTGCGGCGGCGGCTCGTCATCGAAGGCTATCTGCCGGCCGCCGCCGGCGAGGGCGACACCTATGACGAGACAGTCGAGGAGGCGGTGCGCCACTTTCAGCTCAATCAGGGGCTGTTTGCCAACGGTCGCGTCGAGGCAACGACGTTGGCGGCGCTGAATGTCCCTGCGACCGCCCGGCTCGCCACCCTCAAGGCCAATCTTCCCCGCGTCACGCAATACGCCAAGGGCCTCGGGTCGCGCTATGTCGTGGTGAACATTCCTGCAGCGCAGCTCGAATCGGTCGAGAAGGGGCGCGTCCATTCGCGCCACAATGTCATCGCGGGCAAGATCGATCGGCCCTCGCCGGTGGTCGAGAGCAAGATCACCGAGATCAACTTCAACCCCTATTGGAATGCCCCGGTCTCGATCGTCGAGCGCGACATCATTCCCCAGGTCCAGAAAAATCCCAAGATTTTGAGCCAGCTCAAGATCAAGATCTATGACGGTCTCAACGGTCCTGAGGTCGATCCCAAGACGATCGACTGGAGCAAGGTCCAGCCCGATCGCTACCACTTCCGCCAGGAGCCGGGCAACGACAATGCCATGGCCTCGGTGAAGATCAGCTTCCCCAATCCCTATGCCGTCTACATGCATGATACGCCGACCAAGCAGTTGTTCACCCAATCGGCGCGCTATTTCAGCTCGGGCTGCGTGCGCGTCGACAAGGTCCATCTGCTGACCGACTGGATCCTGGCCGGGCAGGACGGCTGGAACCAGGCCAAGATCGCCGCGATCACCGAGAGCAAGGACCGGCTGGACGTCAAGGTCGCCGATCCGCCGCAGTTGCGCTTCGCCTATCTCACCGGCTGGGTCACCGCCGATGGCGAAGCCCATTTCCGGCCCGACGTCTACGACCTCGACAATTCCGGATTCGTCGACGGCCAGCCCGAGGCCAAGGTGGCGCAAGGCGGGCAGGGTTGAGGAGTTAATCCCTCCCCCTGGTGGGGAGGGTGGCGCGAAGCGCCGGGTGGGGGGTCTTGAGCGCGAGCCTGCGTTCCCCCCCCACCCCCGACCCCTCCCACGTTGGGGGAGGGGAGCTGGCGCCCTATTCCGACTGTACGCCTCCTTCGCCCGTGTTAGCTTGCCGGCAGACGAGGAAATCATGCGCATCCGAGACCTGAAGACATTCGTGGTCGGCAATCCGCCGCCGTCATTCGGCGGCCGCTATTTCATTTTCGTGAAGCTGACCACCAATGACGGCATCAGCGGCATCGGCGAGATCTATTGCGATACGTTCGGCCCCGACGTCATCGCCGCCATGGTCGCCGATGTCTTCGCGCGGCATGTCGAGGGCATGGACCCGTTCGCGATCGAGGCCCTGTGGCGCCGCGTCTATGGCACCGGCTACAGCATGCGGCCCGACATATCGCTGGTAAGCGTGCTCTCCGGGATCGAGATCGCGCTCTGGGACATCAAGGGCAAGGCGCTGGGCAAGCCGTTGCATGCTCTCCTAGGCGGCAAGGTCCACGACAAGCTGAGAAGCTATACCTACATCTATCCGAAGATCGAGGATGGCGAGAGCGAGAGCATCTACTGGGACCCGGAGCGCTCGGCACGCCGCGCCGCCGAATATGTCGCGGCCGGCTTCACCGCGGTGAAATTCGATCCCGCCGCCCCGTATTCGGTGTTCGATCCGCGCCAGCCCTCGCTGGAATCGCTCGATCTTTGCGCCAAGTTCTGCCGCCTCATGCGCGAGGCCGTCGGCAGTCGCGCCGACCTCCTGTTCGGCACCCATGGCCAGTTCACCCCCTCCGGCGCGATCCGCCTCGCCAAGCGTCTCGAGCCCTATGATCCGCTATGGTTCGAGGAGCCGGTGCCGCCGGAAAAGCCTGAGGAAATGGCGCTGGTGGCGCGCGGCACCTCCATTCCCATCGCCACCGGCGAGCGGCTGACCACGAAATACGAGTTTGCCCGGGTCCTCGAATGCCGGGCCGCCTCGATCCTGCAGATGGCGCTCGGCCGCGTCGGCGGCATCATGGAGGCCAAGAAGATCGCCGCCATGGCCGAGGCCTACTATGCCCAGATCGCGCCGCATCTTTATTGCGGGCCTGTCGAAGGCGCAGCGAACATCCATTTCTCTGCCAGCCTTCCCAATTTCCTGATCCTCGAAAGCATTCAGACCTGGGGCGGCTTCCACGCCGAGCTGTTGAAGACCCCGATCCGCTGGGAGGACGGCTACGTCATCCCGCCCGACGAGCCGGGCCTCGGCATCGAGCTCGATGAAGCGGTGGCAGAGAGCCACCCCTATACCGGCACCAGGCTCCACCTTGAAATGACCAACACCCCGATCCCGTGACCGCCGAGCAAGAGCTCTTCACCATTCGCGACCTCCTGCGCTTTGCCGTGACGCGCATGGAGAGCGCCGGCCTGAGCTACGGCCATGGCACCGAGACCGCCCTCGAGGAGGCAGTGTTCCTCATTGCCGAGCGGCTCCGGCTGCCCCATGACGGCATCGAGCCCTTTCTCGACGCCCGCCTGACCCGTGCCGAGCGGCGCGACGTCATCGCGCTGATCGGGCGCCGGATCCTCACCCGCAAGCCCGCCGCCTACCTCTTGAACCGCGCCTATATCGGCGATGTGGCCTTTTATGTCGACGAGCGGGTCATCGTGCCGCGCTCATTCATCGGCGAGCTGCTGTCAAGCCGCCGGCTCGCCGATGCCGGCCTCATTCCCGACGAGGGCTTGATCGCGCGAATTCTCGACCTTTGCACCGGTTCGGGCTGCCTCGCCATTCTTGCCGCCCTGACATTTCCTGACGCCCATGTCGATGCCGTCGATGTGTCGAGCGACGCCCTCGCCGTCGCCAGGCGCAACGTCGATGACCATGGCCTCTCGCGGCAGGTCAGCCTTTACCGCGGCGATCTGTTCGACCCGCTCCCCGGCCGCTCCTATGATCTCATCCTGGCCAATCCGCCCTATGTCGCGAGTGCCACCATGGCGAAGCTGCCGCCGGAATATCGCCATGAGCCCGAGCTGGCGCTGGCCGGCGGCGTCGATGGCCTCGACGTCGTGCGGCGCATCCTGGACGATGCGCCGGGACGCCTGACCGCCCAGGGCGGCCTCCTGTGCGAGATCGGCGCCGGGCGCGATCTCCTGGAGCGTGCCTTTCCGCATCTGCCGTTCTTCTGGCTCGATACCGAAACGAGCGAAGGCGAGGTTTTCTGGCTGCCCGGGACAGCGCTGGAGAAGGAAAGCGCATGATCTTCGACCTGACCTGCTTTGCCCCCGACTATGCCGCGGCCCGGGCCAGATTCATGGCCGCTGGCGAGGCGGCTCACGCCAGCTTGCGAAGCTATCGCAATCCGCAGGAAGGGCCCGCCGGCGAGGAGCTCTGGACCGACGCCGCCTGGCTCGGGCCGAAGGATGCGCCGAAGCTTCTGGTCACCATCTCGGCAACTCACGGGGTCGAGGGTTTCTGCGGCTCGGGATCGCAGATCGATTGGCTCAACCTCCGTCCGGCACTGCCGGACGGTGTCGCGGTCCTCGCGATCCATGCGCTCAATCCTCATGGCTTTGCCTGGCTCCGGCGCGTCACCGAGGAAGGCGTCGACCTCAACCGCAACCATGTCGACTTCGCAAAGCCCCTGCCGCGCAATCCGGGCTACGAGGAGCTTGCCGACGCAATTGTCCCGAAGGAATGGACGCAAGCATCCCTTGCCGCGGCCGACGGGCGGATGCAGGCCTATGCAAGGGCCCATGGCATCGATGCGCTGCGCATTGCTGAGAGCGGCGGCCAGTACACCCATCCCGACGGGTTGTTCTTCGGCGGCCGCGGGCCGACCTGGTCGCGTCGAACCATGGAGACGATCATCGCCGACCATGCCATTGCCGAGCGCGACCTCGTATGCCTCGTCGACTACCACACCGGCCTTGGCCCTTATGGCTATGGCGAAGCGATGATCGGCGCGCCCGCCGGGTCGGTGCCGGAGCAGCGGGCCGTCCGCTGGTTCGGAGAATCGGTGACCAACAGCCTGACCGGCACCACGAGCTCACACGCCCAGTTCGGCTTCGTCGAGGATGGTTGGAAGGCGGTGCTCGGCGACCGTGCGGTGTGCCTGACGCTCGAATATGGCTGCTTTCCGTGGTCGACGACCTTGGGCAGCCTGCGTCAGGAGCAGTGGCATCGGCTTAATCGGGCGGATGCCGGCTGGAGCCATCCCGAGACGCTGCGGGTCAAGGCCTATATCCGCCGAGCCTTCTACCCCGATAGCGACCCCTGGCGGGAGCTGGTGCTGTTCCGCTCCCGCCAGATACTCGGCCAGGCGCTGCGAGGACTGCGTAGCGAGTTGTGAATAGTGAGTAGCTCGGGCCGTGCTCTGCCCATCCTCTACTCACCACTCGCGACCTCACTACTCACTACATCAACAGCTGTAATACATGTCGAACTCGACTGGGTGCGGCGTCATCTCGAAGCGTGACACCTCCTCGTTCTTGAGCTCGATATAGGAGTCGATCTGGTCGTCGGTGAACACGCCGCCCTTTTTCAGGAACTCGCGGTCATGGTCGAGCGTGGCCAGGGCCTCCCTGAGCGAGCCGCACACCGTCGGGATCTCCTTCAGCTCGACCGGCGGCAGATCGTAGAGGTTCTTGTCAATCGGATCGCCGGGATGGATCTTGTTCAGGATGCCGTCGAGCCCGGCCATCAGGACCGCCGAGAAGGCAAGGTAAGGATTGGCCGACGGATCCGGGAACCGCACCTCCACCCGCTTCGCCTTGGGGTTGGTGGTGTAGGGGATGCGGCATGCCGCCGACCGGTTCCGCGACGAATAGGCGAGCAGCACCGGCGCCTCGTAACCGGGTACCAGCCGCTTGTAGGAGTTGGTCGAAGGATTGGTGAAGGCATTGCACGTCTTTGCGTGCTTGATCACCCCGCCGATGAAGTAGAGGCAGGTCTCCGACAGGTCGGCATACTGGTTGCCTGCGAACAGCGGCCGCCCCTCGTTCCAGATCGAGAAGTGGCAGTGCATCCCTGAGCCGTTGTCCCCCATCACCGGCTTCGGCATGAAGGTTGCCGTCTTGCCATAGGCATGGGCGACGTTCTGGATGACGTATTTGTAAATCTGCATGTGGTCCGCCATCCGCACCAGGTTGGCGAATTTCATGCCGAGCTCATGCTGGGCCGCCGCGACCTCGTGATGGTGCTTCTCTACCACGACGCCCATCTCGGCCATCACCGACAGCATTTCCGAGCGCATGTCCTGGGCCGAATCCATCGGGTTGACCGGAAAGTAGCCGCCCTTGGTGCGCATCCGGTGGCCTTGGTTGCCCATCTCGTACTCGGTGCCGGCATTGGTCGGCAGCTCGACCGAGTCGATGCGGTATCCGGTGTTGTAGGGCTCCGTCGTGAAGCGGACGTCGTCGAAGATGAAGAATTCGGCCTCGGGGCCGACATAGACGGTCTCGCCCACCTTGGACTGCTTGAGGAAGGCCTCGGCCTTCTTCGCCGTCATCCGCGGATCGCGGTCATAGGCCTCGCCGGTGCCGGGATCGAGAATGTCGCAGAACAGCACCGCGGTGGTCTGGGCATAGAACGGGTCGGTGTGGACGGAATCGGGGTCGGGCATGAGGGTCATGTCCGACTCGTTGATCACCTTCCAGCCCGCGATCGACGAGCCGTCGAACATGATACCGTCGGCGAATGCGTCTTCGTTGATCAGCGACACATCCATGGTCAGATGCTGCATCTTCCCCCGTGGATCGGTGAAGCGCAGGTCGACATATTTGACGTCCTTGTCCTTGAACATCGCGAGCACCGACTCGGCGCTCTTGCTCTTTGCCATGTGCATTGCCCTATTGTTTCAGCGGATTGTAAGAGCTTCCAAGTGAGCTTTCTGAAACCCCTCAGAGCGCGTCCGTCCCGGTCTCACCCGTCCGGATCCGGATCGCTTGTTCTACAGGGGTAATGAAAATCTTGCCATCGCCGATTCGTCCCGTGCGGGCCGCCGTCTGGATGGCTTCGACGGCCTTGTCGACGAGCTCGTCCGCAATGACGATTTCAATCTTTACCTTTGGCAGGAAGTCCACGACATACTCGGCGCCACGATAGAGCTCGGTATGTCCCTTCTGGCGCCCGAAACCTTTCGCTTCGGTCACTGTGATGCCCTGCAAACCCACTTCCTGCAGCGCCTCCTTCACCTCGTCGAGCTTGAACGGTTTGATGATCGCCTCGATTTTCTTCATGAATCCTCATCCTGGCATGTGGGTGGTCAGGGCAGACTTGCGGTCTTGTCGACCGCGAGTGCACGGCCCATGCCAACTGGCCGGGAGGGCTGATTATCAAGAATATCAATGGTTTGGCTCGAAACACCGCCGATCATCGCGATGCCGCGGGCCTAGTCATTGGGCAATTGACCGATTTTTATGCAGCTGCCCAGCGAGGCATCCATGACCGAGCCCGCACCGCTCGAGCTCCTCACGCCGGCGGAGATGGCGCGCGCCGACGCGCTGGCCGTCGCCTCCGGCGTCCCATCGCTCGCTTTGATGGAGGCTGCCGGACGGGCCGTTGCCCGCGAGATCATGGCGCGCTGGCCGAGGCGGCCGGTCCTCGTCCTGTGCGGCCCAGGCAACAACGGCGGCGACGGCTTCGTTGTCGCCCGTCATCTGCATGACAATGGCTGGCCGCTCGAGGTCGCCCTCCTTGGCGCGCGCGACCGGCTGTCCGGCGATGCCTTGAGCATGGCCGAGCGCTGGCGCGGGCCGCTCCATGCCGCCGACCCGAGCCGGCTGGCCGGCCGGGAGCTTGTCGTCGACGGACTGTACGGAGCCGGTCTCAGCCGCGATCTCGACGGGAAGGCGCGCGACCTCGTGGAAGGGGTGAATGGCTCCGACCTGCCGGTCGTGGCGATCGATCTGCCCTCCGGGATCGACGGCACGACGGGCGCCATACGCGGTGCCGCCGTCGAGGCCAGCCTCACCGTGACATTCTTCCGGCTGAAACCAGGCCACCTCCTGCTGCCCGGACGCGACCATTGCGGCGCGACGGTGGTGGCCGACATCGGCATTCCTGCGACGGTGCTCGACGTGATCGGGCCGCGGCTTTTCCGCAACGATCCCCGCCTCTGGCGCGCCTGCCTGACGCACCCCGAAGCGGCCCACAAATACCAGCGCGGCCATGCTGTCATGGTGTCCGGCGGCCCCTGGAACACCGGCGCGGCGCGTCTGGCGGCCATTGCCGCGCTCAGGGTCGGGGCAGGGCTCGTCACCCTTGCTTCGCCGCCTGAGGCCCTGCCGGTCAATGCCGCGCATCTCACCGCGGTGATGCTCGAAGGCGTGGCCGATCCGCCAGCCCTGCTGGCGATGATGGCGCGGCGGCGCGCGCGCGCGGTCGGCCTCGGCCCCGGTCTCGAGCCGAATGAATCGACCCGGACAATGGTCGAGGCGGTCCTCGCCACGCCATGTGCAGTGGTGCTCGATGCCGGTGCCCTGACCGCCTACGAAGGGAATCTCGCTCCCCTTGCCGCCGCCATCATGGCTCGATCGGATCGGGCGGTGGTGCTGACCCCGCATGAAGGCGAGTTCCGCCGGCTGTTCGGGACCCTTGCGCTGGATCAGGCCAAATGGCAGCGCGCCGCAGCCGCGGCGCAGCAATCCGGGGCGGTGGTGCTGCTCAAGGGCCGCGACACCGTCATTGCCGGAC
>DATAOT010000188.1:0-14230 GCA_036265615.1 Aestuariivirgaceae bacterium | reverse complement strand
TGGGGCGGCAAGTCCTATGAGGGCATCGACTGCTCGGGCCTCGTCCAGCTGGCGCTCCAGGCCTCGGGCATCAAGGCGCCACGCGACAGCCACATGATCGAAGCGGCGGTGGGCATGCCGCTCGAAGGCGCGAGCGAGGCGTCGCTCCGGCGCGGCGACCTGGTGTTCTGGAAAGGCCATGTCGGGATGATGCTCGACGAGAAGCGGATCATCCATGCCAATGGCCATCATATGAAGGTGGTGATCGAGCCTCTGTCGGTGACGATCGCCCGGATCGCTGCCCTGGGCGGCGGCATGGTGACAAGCGTCAGGCGAATAGGCAGTGGGCAATTGGCAGTAGGCAATAGGCAATAGGCAATAGGCAGTAGTCAGTAGGGTCCGGACCCCTAGTGCCTTCCTACTGCCGGACCACGTCCACCGGCGCGGTGCGCAGATGCAGGGCAGCGGCAAGGAGCGCCTTGGTATAGTCGCTCTGCGGCCGGTCGAAGATCTCGGCGGCCGGGCCCTGCTCGACGACCTCGCCATTGCGCATCACGATCACCTCGTTGGCGAGCGCCCGGACCACCTTGAGATCGTGACTTATGAACAGATAGGCGAGGTCATGGCGCTCCTGAAGATCGCGCAGCAGGTCGACGATCTGGGCCTGCACCGACATGTCGAGAGCGCTGGTCGGCTCATCGAGCATGACGAATTTCGGCTCGAGCACCATGGCGCGGGCGATGGCGATGCGCTGGCGCTGGCCGCCGGAGAACTCATGGGGGTAGCGCTCCATTGATGCAGGCTCGATGCCGACCTCCTGCAGCGCCGACGAGACCCGGCGCTCGCGCTCCTCGGCGCTCATGGAAGGGTTCTGGATCAGCAGCCCCTCCTCGACGATCTGGCGGATCGACAGGCGGGGCGACAGCGAGCCATAGGGGTCCTGGAAGACGATCTGCATGTCCTTGCGAAGCGGGCGCATCTCGCGGCTCTGAAAGGCTTCGATATGCTGGCCGAGATAAAGGACGGGACCATCCGAGGAAATGAGCCGTAAGAGCGCCAGGCCGAGCGTGGTCTTGCCCGAGCCCGATTCGCCGACGACGCCGAGCGTCTGGCCGGCACGGACCCGGACATCGACGCCGTTCACCGCCTTGACATGACCGACGGTGCGGCGAAGCAGGCCGCGCTTGATCGGGAACCAGACCTTGAGCCGGCTCGCCTCGACAACGACCGGCGCGGTCGGGACATAGGGTGGCGGCGCACCTTTCGGCTCGGCATCGATGAGCTGGCGGGTGTAGGGGTGCTGGGGCGCGGCGAAGACCTCCTTGGTCACCCCTGATTCGACGATCTCGCCATGGCGCATGACCGCGACACGGTCGGCCATGTGGCGCACGATGCCGAGATCATGAGTGATGAGCAGCAGCGCCATTCCGGTCTCGCGCCGCAATTTTCGCAGAAGCTCGAGAATTTGAGCCTGGACGGTGACGTCGAGCGCCGTCGTCGGCTCGTCGGCAATCAAGAGATCGGGATTGTTGGCAAGCGCCATGGCGATCATGACGCGCTGGCGCTGGCCGCCGGAGAGTTGATGCGGAAAGCTGTCGAGCCGCGATTCGGGATCGCGGATGCCGACCAGGCCGAGCAGCTCAACGATGCGCCGGCGGGCCTTGGGGCCGGTCAGTCCCTGATGCAGATCGAGGATCTCGCCGATCTGCCGCTCGACCGTGTGCAACGGGTTGAGCGAGGTCATGGGCTCCTGGAACACCATGGTGATGTCGTTGCCGCGCACCTTGCGCAGGTCGTGCTCGTCGGCGTCGAGCAGCTCCTCGCCGCGGAAGCGGATCGAGCCGGTGGGGTGGCTGGCGGAAGGGTAGGGCAGGAGCTTGAGGATCGACAAGGCGGTCACCGACTTGCCGGAGCCGGATTCGCCGACCAGCGCCAGGGTCTCGCCCTTGGAGAGCGCGAAGGAGACGCCCTTGACGGCGTGGGTGACCGCGGCGCCCTGTTGGAAATCGACTGCAAGATCGTCGACGCTGAGAAGGGGCTCGCTCGTCACCGGAAGGTCTTTCGCGGATCGAAGGCATCGCGCACCGCCTCGCCGACAAAGACGAGCAGCGACAGCATCAGGGACACCACCACGAAGCTGGTGATGCCGAGCCAGGGAGCGCGCAGATTGCTCTTGCCCTGCGCCATCAGCTCGCCGAGCGAGGGCGAGCCCGGCGGCAGGCCGAAGCCGAGGAAGTCGAGCGAAGTGAGGGTGACGATCGAGGCCGAGGCGATGAACGGCATGAAGGTCAGCGTCGCCACCATGGCGTTGGGCAGGATGTGCTTGAACATGATCTTGCCGTTGGACAAGCCAAGGGCGCGCGCCGCCCGCACATATTCGAAATTGCGGCCGCGCAGGAACTCGGCCCGCACCACGCCGACGAGCGAGGTCCAGGAGAACACCAGCATGATGGCGAGCAGGATCCAGAAATTGGGAGCGATGAAGGCGGCCAGGATCATCAGCAGATAAAGCGTCGGGACGGAGTTCCAGATCTCGATCAGCCGCTGGAAGACGAGATCGACCCAGCCGCCGAAAAAGCCCTGCACGGCGCCGGCAATGACGCCGATGATCGAGGAGGCGATGGTCAGGACGAGGCCGAAGAGCACCGAGATGCGAAAGCCATAGATCAGGCGGGCGATGACGTCGCGGCCCTGGTCGTCGGTGCCGAGCCAATTCATGTTGCCGAAGACGCAGTTCGGATCGTTGACGCCGTTCGGATATTTGGCGCAGGCCTCGGCGCGGGTCAGGCTGAAGGCCGGCGGCGAGGGCGCCGGCGAGGGCAACTCGGTATTGACGGTGCGATAGCTGTAGCGGATGGGCGGCCACACCATCCAGCCGTTGCTCTCGACCTCCTGCTGGATCATGGCGTCGCGGAAATCGGTGACGGCATAGAAGCCGCCGAATTTCTCCTCCGGATAGTCGACGAAGATCGGAAACAGCCACTCGCCCTTGTAGTGGGCAACGATCGGGCGGTCGTTGGCGATGAATTCGGCGAACAGGCTGGTCACGAAAAGAACGAGGAAGATCCAGAACGACCAGAAGCCACGCCGGTTGGCGCGGAAGAGCTGCCAGCGGCGAAGATTGATGCCGGTCAGCCATTTGCCGCGGCGCGGCTCGGTGGTGGTGATGGCCCGCATCGCCGGTCAGACCTCCCGGGTCTCGAAATCGATGCGGGGATCGATGAGCGTATAGGTGATGTCGCTCAGGAGATTGGTCAGCAGCCCGAACAGCCCGAAGATGTAGAGGGTGGCGAAAAGCACCGGATAGTCGCGGTCGATCGCGGCCCGCCAACCGAGGAGCCCGAGACCGTCGAGCGAGAAGATGGTCTCGATCAGGAGGGAGCCTGAGAAGAAGGCACCGACAAAGGCGCCGGGGAAGCCGGCGATCACGATGAGCATGGCATTGCGGAAGACGTGGCGGTAGAGCACCTGGTTCTCGCTCAAGCCCTTGGCGCGCGCCGTCATGACATATTGCTTGCGGATCTCGTCGAGGAAGGAGTTCTTGGTAAGAAGCGTCATGGTGGCAAAGGAGCCGACGCCAAGCGCGGTCAGCGGCAGCACCAGATGCCAGGCATAATCGGCGATCTTGCCCATGACCGACAGCTCGTTGAAATTGTCCGATGTCAGGCCACGCAGCGGAAAGATGCTCCAATAGGAGCCGCCGGCAAACAGCACGATCAACAGGACGGCGAGGATGAAGCCGGGAATGGCATAGCCGCCGATGATCACCGCCGAGGTCCAAACATCGAAAGGCGAGCCGTCGCGCACCGCCTTGGCGACGCCGAGCGGAACGGAAATCAAGTAGGAGATCAGGGTGAGCCAGAGGCCGAGCGATATCGAGACCGGCATCTTCTCGACGATGAGATGGAGCACCGAGACGTCGCGGAAATAGCTTTGGCCGAAATTGAAGGTGAGGTAGTCGCGCAGCATCATGAAGAAGCGGACATAGGCCGGCTTGTCGAAGCCGAACTGCTTCTCGAGCTTCTTGATGAATTCCGGATCGAGCCCTTGAGCGCCGCGGTATTTGCCGGCCATGCCGGCATCGCCCTGGGCGGCGGCAGCATTGGCGCCGCCGGCCTCGCCGGAGTTCGAGCCGCCGATGCGGGCGGTGGCGCCGACATCGGTGCCCTGAAGCTGAGCCAGCACCCGCTCCACCGGCCCGCCGGGCGTGAACTGGATCAGGATGAAGGACAGGAGCAGCATCCCGAACAGCGTCGGGGCTATCAGCAGCAGTCGCCTCAGTATATAGGTCGCCATGCCGTCTTGTTAGGTCAGGGTCCCCGCTTCAGACTAGCCGCCTTGGCAGGGTCGATCCACCATGTCTCGATAATCCCCCGGTCATATTTCGGCTTGATCGCCGGCCTGCCGAACACGTCCCAATAGGCAACGGTGTGACTGGCCTTGTGCCAATGCGGCACCCAGAAGCGCATGGCCCGCAGCACCCGATCGAGAGCATGGGCGGCAACCTTCAGCTCGTCACGCGACTTTGCCTGGGTGACCTTGTCGATCAGACTGTCGACCGCCGGCGAGTTCACACCAGCGAGATTGTAGCTGCCATTGGCCGCCGCGGCAGCCGAGCTGAAGAAGGCGCGCAGTTCGGTGCCCGGCGTCTGGCCGACGCCGAAGCGCTGGGTGAGCGTGTCGAAGTCGAAATCCTTGAGCCGCTGCTGGTACTGCGCATCATCGACGATGCGGATCGAGGCGTCGACGCCGATGCGCCTCAGGTTCTGGACGTAGGGACCGACGATGCGCTCGAAGCTCGGGTCATCGAGCAGGAACTCGACCTTCAGCGACTCGCCCTTGTCGTTGCGGCGCAAGGAACCGCTGAGCTTCCAGCCGGCCTGATCGAGAAGACGGCTCGCCTTCATCAGCAATTTGCGATCGAGGCCCGAGCCGTCGCTCACCGGCGGCGACACGACGGGACCGAAGGCTTCCTCGGGGATCTGGCTGCGCAGCGGCTCGAGCAGGGCAAGCTCGTCGGGCGACGGCGGGCCTTCGGCCTTGAGATCGGAATTCTCGAAGATGCTGGCGGTGCGCTTGTAGAGCCCGTAGAACAGATTCTTGTTCGACCACTCGAAATCGAAGGCGAGGCCCAAGGCCTCCCGCACACGCGGATCGGCGAAGGTGGGGCGGCGCATGTTGAGGAAAAAGCCCTGAGCGCCGGTGGCGGTCTCGTCAGGCAGCGTCTCGGTCTTGAGACGGCCCTCGGTAACGGCCTTGAGGTTGTACTCGGTGGACCACGACTTGGCGCTGAACTCCTCGCGCAGGTCGAGAGCGCCGGCCTTCAACGCTTCGAGCTCGGCGGTGCGGTCACGAAAATATTCGAGGCGAACTTCGCCAAAATTGTAGATGCCGCGATTGACGTTGAGGTCCTTGGCCCAATAGTCGTCGCGCTTCACATAGGTGATGTACTCGCCCTGACGCAGCGGCCCGACCTTATAGGGACCTGAGCCCAAGGGCGGCTCGAGGGTCGACTTGGTGAAATCATGGGCCTGGTAATAGGCCTTCGAGAAGATCGGCAGGGCGCCGACAATGCCTGGCAGGTCGCGCCGGTTGTTGCCGGTGAAGGTGTATTTCACCGTGTGCTTGTCGATGGCTTCGCATTTGCCGACATCGCGGATCGAGGTGCGGATGTTCTCATGGCCGTGCTCCTTGAGCAGGCGAAAGGTTTCGGCCACATCGTCGGCGGTGAGCGGCGTGCCATCGGCAAAGCGCGCCTCGGGCCTGAGCGTGAACAGGGCATAGCTCCTGTCTTGAGGAACATCGATGGTCGATGCGACCAGGCCGTACATGGCATCAGGCTCGTCGGTGGCGCGGACCATCAGCGTGTCAAACAGAAGGTCGAGGCGCTGGGCGGCGTCGCCGCGCAGGATATAGCCGTTGAGACTGTCGAAGGTGTTGACGCTCGAGGTGCCGATGGTGGCGATGCGGCCGCCTCTCGGCGCGTCCGGGTTGACATAGTCGAAGTGATCGAAGCCGGGCGGATACTTCAGCTCGCCGAAGATCGACCAGCCATGCCGCGGCTCGGCCAAGGCTGCGCCGCTGCCGGTCAGCAGCATCGCCAATGCGGCGGCAGCAAGCGCAAGACGTCTCACGTCTTTCCCCCGATGGCCGAAGCCTTGGCGGCGTCCCACCACCAGATCGTCGGAAATGCCACAGCATAGGGCGGCAATGGATCGGGGCGGCCGAAGCGATCCCAGAATGCCAGGCGCTCATAAGGAAGATGCCACATCGGCACGACATATTGATTCCAGAGCAGGACGCGGTCGAGCGCCCGGCAGGCGTCGACCAGCTCCTGGCGGCTCTTGGCATAGATGATCCGGTCGACGAGCTTGTCGACGGCCGGGTTCTTGATGCCGGCATAGTTCTGGCTGCCCTGGCGGTCGGCAGCCTCCGAGCTCCAGAAATTGCGCTGCTCGTTGCCCGGCGACAGCGACTCGGGCCACGACACGACGGCGATGTCGAAATCGAAGCTCTGCATGCGACGCTCATATTGGGCGCCGTCGATGGTGCGCACCGCGGATCGGACACCGAGCAGCTTCAATTGCTCGACATAGGGAAGGACGATACGTTCGAAAGTGGGGGAGACGAGCAGGAACTCGACCTGCATGGGCTCGCCGGCCTCGTTGCGCAGGATGTGGTCGCTCCCAACTTTCCAGCCGGCGTCGGCCAAGAGGTTGCGGCCCTTGAGCAGGTTCTGCCGGCGCTCTTGCGCATTGGCATTGACCGGGTTCACGTAAGTGGTGGTGAACACCTCGGGCGGAATCTCAGAGCGCAGCGGCTCGAGGATCGCCAGTTCGCCGGGGCTCGGCAGGCCCGACTGGGCGAGCTCGGAATTGGCAAAGTAGCTGGCGGTGCGGACATACTGCCCGTAGAACAGGTTGGCGTCGGCCCATTCGAAATCGAAGGCATGGTTGAAGGCGAGGCGGACGCGCGGGTCGGCGAATCTCTGGCGACGCAGGTTGAGGCAGAAGCACTGCATGCCCTCGGGGTTCTTGAGCGTCACCTGCTCGCGCTTGATGGCGCCGCGGCGCACGGCCGGCACATCATAGCCGGTGGCCCAATTCTTGGCGCTGTTCTCGTTGCGGAAGTCGTATTCGTCGCCCTTGAAAGCCTCGAGCATCACCGTCTCGTCGGCGAAATAAATCGCGGTGATCTCGTCGACGTTGTTGGCGCCGATGTTGACGGGGAGGTCCTTGCCCCAATAGTCCGCGACACGGGTTATGGTGATGGAGGCGCCGGGGCGGACATTGGTGATGCGATAAGGGCCAGAGCCGAGCGGCGGCTCGAGCGTGGTGGCGTTGATGTCGCGCTGGCGGCCATTGGCGTCGGTGCCGGTCCACCAATGCTTGGGCAGGACGGGCAGCTGGCCGACGATCTGCGGCAGCTCGCGATTGCCGGATTCGGTGAACTCGAAGCGGACCTCGCGATCACCGCTCTGCTCGGCCTTGCGGATGTTCTTGTAATAGGCGGAATAAAAGGGATGGGAGCCGCGCAGCGCCTCCATCGACCACACGACGTCCTCGGGAGTCATGGGCTTGCCGTCGTGGAAGCGGGCACCTTGGCGCAGGCGATAGACAACAAAGGAGGAGTCGCCGGGATGCTGGACGGCTTCAGCGACGAGGCCGTATTCGGTGCTCGGCTCGTCGAAGGCGCTGGTCATCAGCGTGTCGTTGGTGAGCGAGACGAGCGCGGCGGCATCGCCCTTGTAGGTGTAGGGATTGAGCGAATCGAAGGAGTTGGGAGCGCCGAGCCGCACCCGGCCGCCTTTCGGGGCCTGTGGATTGACATAGTCGAAGTGCTTGAAGTCGACGGGATATTTGAGACTGCCGAACAGCGACAGGCCGTGGCGCCACTGGGTTTCGGGGGTCGCCGCGAGAACCGGGGGGATGTACCGCAAGCCCGAGGAGGCAGGTGCAAGCGCTGCGAGAAGCCTGAGCGCGCTACGCCGGTCCAGTCGCATGATCGGTCGTCCTCCTCAATTATCCGGCGATATCAGAAATGGAAACCGCGCCGCAACAGCCGGGGAGTGAATTCTTCGTAAGCCAAAAACCTTCACGTCACTGCGACGCCGGCAACGGCGGCGGATTGTCGGACAGGGTTCGAAGATAGGCGATGAGATCGGCC
Source organism: Aestuariivirgaceae bacterium (assembly GCA_036265615.1). Classification (GTDB taxonomy): domain Bacteria; phylum Pseudomonadota; class Alphaproteobacteria; order Rhizobiales; family Aestuariivirgaceae; genus DATAFF01. The sequence goes on along the minus strand of DATAOT010000188.1, from coordinate 6,085 downwards.
CGCTGGTCGTCGCGCGGAACGCCAGCGAAGGTCATCTTGGTGCCCGGTACATAGCCCTTGGGATTGGCGATAAAGCCGCTGAGATGATCATAGGTCCATTTCTCGCCGGATTTTGCCTTCATCGCGTCGGAATAGGCAAAGCCCGGATGGGATGCAATCGGCCGATCAACCACGTTCCATAGACCCGGACCGACCTTGTTGGTGTTGGCCTTGGCCAGGTCGTGACAAGCAGCGCAGGCCTTGGCAACGGCCTGGCCCTTGTCGGCGCTCGCGGTCTTGAGGAGCTCGGCAATGGGCTTGGCCGGCGCACCGGCGGCCGCAGCTCCCTGAGCCGGCGCCGCGGCCTGCTCCACCGGGACGGAGAAGGCCGGCTTTTCCGGGCGGCGCGGCTGGTAGATGACGGAAGCGAGCTGCGACAGGCCGAAGGTCACCAGCAGGGTGCCAAGCACGGCGCCGGCGATCTTGTTCAGCTCGAAGCTGTCAAATCCGAACAGTCCTCAACCTTGGAAGAGACGAGGGCAACAAATGGCGCTCTCGCAGAGGTGGCGCCCGCAAGTCGGGGCAGAAACTAGTTCTTTCTGAAAACTGCTGCAATCTTTATAAGGCCGCGGGACCATTTTGCCGCGCCGTTTGCGGCCGGCGCGATCCGAGCGAGGCTGAAGGTTTGCGCGTGCCGGAATCTTTGAAGATTGCTTTCCAAGGGGAGCGGGGGGCCAATTCGCACATCGCCTGTGCGGAGGCGTTCCCGGACCACGAGCCGCTGCCTTGCCGCACTTTCGAGGACGCGTTTGCCGCGGTCTCCTCCGGTGCGGCGCATCTCGCGATGATCCCGATCGAGAATTCGATTGCGGGGCGGGTGGCCGACATCCATCACCTGATGCCGGCGTCGCATCTCCACATCGTCGGCGAGCATTTCCTCAGGGTTCACCATCAGCTGCTCGGGGTAGCCGGATCGAGGCTCGAGGAGCTCGAGACGGTGGCGAGCCATGTGCATGCGCTCGGGCAATGCCGCAATGTGATCGCCGAGCTCGGGCTGCGCACGATCGTCGCCGCCGACACGGCCGGCGCCGCCCGGGAATTGGCCGAGAGCGGCGACCGTCATCGCGCGGTCATCGCCACGACGCTGGCGGCCCAGATCTACGGGCTCGAGATCCGCCGGGCGAATATCGAGGACGAGGAGCACAACACAACGCGGTTTCTCGTTCTTGCCGTCGAGCCGCAGGATGCCGAGCCCGAGGAGCGGCCGGTCATCACCACCTTCGTGTTTCGGGTGCGCAATGTGCCGGCCGCGCTCTACAAGGCACTGGGCGGCTTCGCCACGAATGGCGTGAACATGACCAAGCTTGAGTCTTATCAGCTGGAAGGCCAGTTCTCGGCGACCCAGTTCTATGCCGACATCGAGGGCCATCCCGCCGACCGCCCGGTCAGGCTGGCACTCGAGGAGCTGGCGTTCTTCACCAACTCGCTGCGCATTCTCGGGATCTACCGCGCGAGCCCGTATCGGGCGGAGATCGCAGCCTCGTTCGATACAGTGGGTGGATAGGGTCGGGACTCAGTTCGTTCGATGGCTCGATTTTCCCCTCGCCCCGCGACAGCGGGGAGAAGGGTCCTGACCCTAGGACAGTGCCGCCAGGATCAAGTGGTGGGCGATGGCGAAGGGCTGGGGCACGTTGAGCCCGTCGGGGTGGCGGCGTTCCAGCATGGCCACGACCTCGGCAGCATCAAACCAGCGCGCATCTTCCAGCTCGGCCGCGTCGATCGTGACGTCGGTGGTCAGGCCTTCGCCGACTAGCCCGATCATCAGGCTCGACGGGAACGGCCAGGGCTGGCTTGCTATATAGCGCACGTCGCCGACCCGGATAGCCGCCTCCTCGAAGACCTCGCGGCGCGCCGCATCCTCGATGGTCTCGCCCGGCTCGATGAAGCCGGCGAGTGCCGAATAGATGCCGGGCTGAAAGCTCGGCTGGCGGCCGAGCAGAAGGCGGCCGCCATGGCGCACCACGATGATGGCGACGGGATCGGTGCGGGGAAAGTGATTGGCCTGACAGGCCGGGCAGTGACGGCGATAGCCGGCATCCTCGAGCGTGGTGCGGCTGCTGCAATTGGCGCAGAAGCCGTTGCGGGCATGCCAGGTCAGAAGGCTTCTCGCCTGCGCCAGCTGTGCAAGCTCGGGCTCTGCCAGGAGACCCTGCAGCGCGACGCTGCGCAGGTCGACTGCCGAGCTGGTCCTGGCGAGGGCGCTATCGGGATCGACCGCGGCGGCGAACAGCAGGCGGTTGCGATCGTCGCGGCCGATCAGGACAAGCTCGCCCGGATGGTCGTTGACGCCGATGGTGACAAGCTCGGCGGCACCTGCCTCGGCGATGCGGAGCAGCGGCCGCTCGTCGATGAAGAGGATGAGGCGGTTCAAGGGATCGGAGCGGGCGCTTGCGAGCCATGCCGGGTCGGCGCGCTGGCGCGCAATGCGGTCGTGGACGGCGCTCAGGAAGCTTGCCTGCCTCATAGGCCGAAATAGCCCCATATCGCCAAAACAGCGGAGGCTGCCGCACCACCGACGGCGGCGACGATGACGAAGCTCGCGAGGATCAGCAGCACGCCGATCAGCATGACGATGCCATCGCGCTCGATCATGCCAAGGCCGAGCAGGACGATGGCGAGCGCGGGAGCGAAATTGGCGAGCGGAATCGGCAGGAACAGGATGACGCCGGCAATCAGGGCGAGAAGACCGACGATGCGATCGACAAGTCGCGGCTCGAGAATGGTGAAGCGCGGCTTGAGCAGTCCCTCCAGGCGCGCCAGCGCCGGTCCCAGCCGGTCGGCGAGGCTCTTCAGGATGCTCCTGTCGAACCGGCGATCGAGGATGCGCGAGGGCAGCCAGGGGAAGGCGCGGCCCCAGACGAGCTGGACGGCAATGATGATGATCGGAACCGAGAAGATGAAGGACGATCCGGGCGGCAGCGGGATCAGATTGGGCGCGGCGATGAGGATGAACAAGGCGCCGAAGCTGCGGTCGGACAACGCCGTCATGATCTCGCGCAGCGAGACCTGCGGATCATCGCGTTCGGCGAGCGCGCGCAAGACCTGGGACAAGCCCGGCGGTCGCGGCCCGCCGCGGGCGATTTTCGGCCTGAGCGGCTGGCTTCGGGCATCAAGGGTTTCGGTCATGAGGACGGGTTGGTTCCTGAATGGGGGGCCGGCATATGAGCCGGCAGGATGAAGGATCGGATCCCATCATAGGCGGTTCCGCCGGCCCTTGCATCTTGCTCGTCTTAAGCCGATATAGGGCCCGGGAGGTTGGCGGCGGACGCGCCGCTCGCCAACCGGGTCAGGTCCGGAAGGAAGCAGCCCTAACGAGCACGGCTCGGGTTGCCCGTCCAGCCTCCCGCCTCAACGAACGGTGCCGATCAGCGACATGAGCGAATTGACGCCCGGGGCAGTCGGCTATCGCGTCCTAGCTCGAAAGTACCGGCCGAAGACCTTCGCCGATCTCATCGGACAGGACGCCATGGTCACAACCCTGACCAACGCGTTCCTCACAGGCCGGATCGCCCAGGCCTATATGCTCACCGGTGTGCGGGGTGTCGGAAAGACGACAACCGCTCGGCTGATTGCGCGCGCCCTCAACTATTCCGAAGCAGGTGCCGGAGAGCCCAGCGTCGAGATGCCGGCGATGGGCGATCATTGCGAAGCCATTCTGGAATCGCGTCATCCCGACGTCATCGAGATGGATGCGGCGTCGCGCACCGGCATCGACGACATTCGCGAAATCATCGAGCAGGTGCGCTATGCGCCGGTGAGCGCCCGCTACAAGGTTTATATCATCGATGAAGTGCACATGCTGTCGAAGGCGGCGTTCAATGCGCTGCTGAAGACGCTGGAGGAGCCGCCGCCGCACATCAAATTCGTGTTCGCGACGACCGAGATCCGCAAGGTTCCGGTCACGGTGCTGTCGCGCTGTCAGCGCTTCGACCTGCGGCGCCTCGAAGCACAGCGGCTGATCGAGCATCTCGGCAAGGTGGCGGCGAGCGAAGGCGTGGCGGCGGAACCGGAGGCGTTGCGGCTTATCGCGCGGGCCGCGGAGGGCTCGGTGCGCGACGGTCTGTCGCTGCTCGACCAGGTGATCTCCTTCGGCGGCGGCGCGGTCACCGCCGGCTCGGTCAGCGAAATGCTCGGCCTCACCGATCGCGAGCAGGTGGTGGATCTCTTCGAGGCGGTGATGCGGGGCGATGCGGCAACCGCCATCAAGCTTGCAGAGAACCAGCATGCGCATGGCGCGGACGCCTCGGCGCTCCTCACCGATCTTGCGGAATTCGTCCATCTGGTGACCCGCTTCAAGATCGTTCCCGATGCTGCCGGCGACCAGGCGCTGAGCGAGGCGGAGATCCGGCGCGGCCGCGATTTCGCGGACAAGCTCGCCATGCCGGCGCTGACCCGGGCGTGGCAAATGATCCTCAAGGGGTTGGAGGAGGTTGAAACCGCCCCCGATCCGCTCATGGCGGCGGAAATGATTCTGATCAGGCTTGCTTATGCTTCGACGCTGCCGGCGCCCGTTGACCTGGTGCGGCGGCTGGTCGATGGATCGCAGGCCGGCGCCGAGAGCCCGGCGCCGCCGCCGCAACCGCGCCCGCCAATGCCGGAGGCGCCGGCGCCGCGCAACGAGGAAGGGCCGGCTCCGAGCGCGGTCGGTTTTGTCGAAGCGGCGGACATCACCAGCTTCGCCGGCATCATCGCGGCCGCGGTGAGCCGCCGCGACATCAAGCTGAAATTGGATCTCGAGCGTCATGCCAGGCCCATTCGAGTCGAGCCCGGGGTGGTGGAGATCGCGCTCGAGCCTGGGGCGCCGAGCGGGCTGCCGGGCGCTTTGTCGCAAGCGTTGGAGGCCTGGACGGGCCGCCGCTGGATGGTGCTGGTGGCGTCTTCCGGCGGCGCCAAGCCGCTCGCCCAGCAGGCCCATGACCGCCGCGAAGGCCTCCTCAGGGTGGCACGGCAGGACCCGGCGGTGCAGCAGGTGCTGGCGCGCTTCCCGGATGCCGAGATCCTCGAGGTCAAGGAGACAACCGTGGTGGCGGAGACGGGCGGCGAGGCAGTCGAGGAGACCGGTCCGCTGGCGGACTGACACTGGGGAGAGCGATGAAGAACATCGGCGAGATGATGAAGCAGGTCCAGCAGATGCAGGCCAAGATGCAGGAGGTGCAGGCCAAGCTCGAATCGATGACGGTCGAGGGCCGGGCCGGCGGCGGGCTGGTGATGGTCCAGCTGAACGGCAAGGGAGCGCTGCGCAGCGTCTCCATCGATCCGAGTCTGCTGCTGGCGAGCGAGAAGGAGATCCTGGAGGACCTGCTGGTGGCGGCCCACGCCGAAGCGCGGGCCCGGATGGAGGAAGCGGTGGGACGCGAGATGCAGTCGGTCACCGGCGGCCTGGCGCTGCCGCCGGGGTTCAAGCTGCCGTTCTGACGCATGAGCCGACGAACCACGGGGCCGGAAATCGATCGGGTGATCCAGCTGCTGGCGCGGCTGCCTGGGCTTGGGCCGCGCTCGGCGCGCCGGGCTGCGCTCTTTCTCATCAAGAACCGCGAGAAGCTTCTGGCTCCGCTCGCAGATGCGCTGGCCGATGCGCATCGCAAGGTGGAGGTGTGCCAGGAATGCGGCAATGTCGACACGGTCACGCCGTGCACCTTGTGCTCCGATCCGCGGCGCGATCGGACGCTCCTCTGCGTCGTCGAGGAGGTCGGCGACCTGTGGGCGCTCGAGCGGTCGGGCGCCATGAACGGGCTTTATCACGTGCTCGGCGGCAGGCTGTCGGCCATTGACGGGGTGCGCCCGGAGGATCTGGCGATCGACAAGCTGGTCGAGCGGGCGTCCGGCGGGGTTGTCAAGGAGGTGGTGCTGGCGGTCAATGCCACCGTCGAGGGGCAGGCGACGGCGCATTTCATCACCGACCGTCTCAAGGAACGGGGGATCGCGGTGTCGCGGCTTGCCCATGGCGTCCCGGTCGGGGGCGAGCTCGACTATCTTGACGAGGGCACGTTGATCGCCGCCATGCGGGCCCGGCGGCCGTTCTGAATCAACCCACGATCAATGCACC
>DATAOT010000187.1:0-2331 GCA_036265615.1 Aestuariivirgaceae bacterium | reverse complement strand
AAGGGTGTCCGCACGCTCGAATGCCCGGTCACCGGCGGCGTTCATCTGGCGGCAAGCGGCAGGATCACTGTGCTGGCCGGCGGCGACAAGGACCTCTTCGAACAGCACCGTCCGGCACTTGCGGCCATGGGAGGTCAGCTCTTTTACATGGGGCCATTGGGGTCCGCCGCGATCATCAAGGTGATCACCAACATGCTGGCCTTCATTCATCTCGTGGCCGATGGCGAAGCCCTGATGCTTGCCAGGCGCGGCGGGCTCGACCTGGCGCAGGCCTGGCACGCCATCAAGGCGAGCTCCGGCACAAGCTTCGTGCACGAGACCGAAGGGCAGTTGATCCTCAATGGCAGCTACGACATCGCCTTCACCATGGATCTGGCGCTGAAGGACCTGAGCTTCGCCATGCAGCTCGGGAAGGAGTTCGGCGTGCCGCTCGACCTCGCCGGCCTGACCACGCAGACCTTCATCAAGGGCAGGACCGCCTATGGCGGCAGCGCCCAGTCGACTCAGATCGTGAAGCTCCTCGAGGATCTGCTCGGAACCGCTCTCCGCGCCGACGGCTTCCCGGCAAGATTGACCTAGCACCCTGAGAATGCAGGGCGAACATCATGCAGGGTCACAAAGAGGCCCTGAAGGTTAACGGAACGTCAGGGCGAGCTCCTCGTTTAATTTCAAAGGGGTCTCGCGATGATGACGCAATCCAGCACCGCCATGCGCTGGTGCAACGCCAGCCTTTGCCGTGGTCTCAAACCGGCCCTCCTCACGGGGTTCCTGCTGCTCGGGCTCTCAGTGCCAGGCCAGGCCGCTCCGCGACGGGTCCCGATCCCCGAGCCCAAGCCGAAGCCTGAGATCAGCATCCCGCAGAAAGCACCGCTCGGCCCGCAGCAGCCGATCCCGGTTCCGATGTCAAAACCCGGGGAGCTGAAGGACCTGCCGCACGGGATCGTGTCGCTGGCCGTCGTTCCCAACGAAGAATATGCCGCCTGCCTGCAGGACCTCGAGGCAAGCGGCATCGAGTTCGAGCGGCCTTTCCACGTCGTCGAGGAGGGCTGCACGCTTGACGGCGCGGTGATCCTGATTTCCGTTCCGACGCCGGCCGGCCGCGTCTCGTTGCCCGGCCGTCCCAGGATGCTGTGCCCCTTCGCCGTCAAATTCAGCCGTTGGCTGAACGAGGTCGGGTCTCCCATCATCGACCAGCGCTTGGGCTCGCCCTTGTCGGCCATTCAGACCGGATCGGCCTTCGTCTGTCGCAACCGGGTCGGCGGCTCTTTAACCAAGATCAGCGAGCACGCCCGTGGCAATGCCCTCGACCTGATGCGCTTCGATCTCAAGAACAAGCAGCACGTCACCGTCGAGGAGATGCCGACGGGCAACTATGCGGCCGCGCTCAGCGGCTTGCGCAGCAGCGCCTGCGGTTATTTCACGACGGTTCTCGGGCCCGGCTCCAACGCCGCCCACAAGAACCACCTGCACTTCGACCTCGGCCAGCATGGTAAGTCAGCCAATTACCGGATCTGCGAATAGAAAGGCAGTAGGCAGTAGGGAAGGGCACCACTAACCGCCTGCTGCCTGTTTGCCTGCTGCCTTCACTGCGCATCCTTCGCATAGATGTAGCGGTAGTTCAGCGGCGTATCGAACGGGTCCACGAACACGTTGCGATCGGCGCCGACCCGCGCCGAATGATAGGTGATGTGCTTCTCATTGTAGATCGGCGCCCAGGGCGCCTCCTTCATGATGTCGCCGAAGATCGCCTGCCATTCGGCGATGCGCGCCGCGCGCTCCTCCAGCTTGACCATCGCATCGGCCTTGGCGGCGCGCTCGTCGATGCTCTTGTTGCAGTACTTGGCCCAATTCCAGCCGCCTTCCGCAGTACCGGCGCAGCTCAGGATCGCTCCGAAGAAGCCGGCGGGATCGGGGAAGTCGGTGAGCCAGCCCATGCCGCCCGACCACACCATCGGCGCGGTGCCGCCGCCCCCGGCAGCGATGACCTCGGCTTGTGCCAGCGACTTGATCTCGACCTTGATGCCGATCGCCGCAAGATCCTGCTGGATCGCCTGGGCGATGCGCGGGTGCGGATCGACATTCATCACATAGAGCTCGGTTGAAAGCCCGTTCGGATAGCCGGCCTTGGCCAGCAGCGCCGTAGCTGCTTTGGGGTCGTGGGAGTAGCCCTTGTTGTTGGGATCGTAGCCCGGCATGGCGGGCGGCAGCACCTGCCCGGTCGGGACGGCGCGGTTGTTGATCAGCCGCACGATGCGATCGCGATTGATCGCCATGTTGACCGCCTGCCTGACCTCGAGCTTGTCGAAGGGCGGCTTGGTCACGTTCATCGTC
>DATAOT010000186.1:0-6344 GCA_036265615.1 Aestuariivirgaceae bacterium | reverse complement strand
CCGACCGGGCAGCGGCCGTCGGCCGGCGGTTCGTGCAGCTTGAACAGGCCCTTGCCCTCCACCGCCCGGTAAATGCAGGCAAGCGATATCTGCCGCGGCTCGCGGGCGAGCTCGAACCCGCCATGTCGTCCCGCCGTCGATTTCACCAGCGTCGCCGCCTCGAGCGCAGTCATCAGCCGACGGATCACCACCGGATTGGTGCCGACGCTGTCGGCAATCATTTTCGAGCAGACCGGACCATGGCCGCGGCGATGCGCCAGCACCGTCAGGATATGGAGCGCCACGACGAATTTCGACGACGACAGCATCCGCCGCGCCCTTCTCAAGCCTCCCTAATATCGGCAGACCCGAATCGCCGTTCAAGGGCCCACCGCGGCTTATGAATCCATTTACCATTGCGGCTCCATGCTCGCCATCGCGAGCGAGATGAAGGGAATGCGGAACATGCGGCTCAGGGCATTCGACATTGCCGTCACCGTGGGATCCCTCGGCCTCCTCGGTTATTTCGGCTGGCACGGCCTCCACGGACCCCGCAGCTTCGCCAACGAGGCTGCCATCGAGGCCGAGGTGGCCCGCCTCGAGGACGAGCTGGCCAAGGTCTCGGCCGAGCGCGCTGCGAGGGACGCCCGGGTGGCGCTGCTCAGGCCGCAATCCATCGATCCCGATCTCCTGGACGAGATCGCGCGGCGATCGCTGGGCTACGTCAGGGAGAGCGAGATCGTGCTTGAGATTGCTCCGGCAAAGGCCAAATAATCCTAAGTCTCGCCTGTTGCCGTACCGCTTCTTCCCGGGCACGATGGTGAGCGAGGCATCGCTCTTGAGAGGATCAATGGCCAAACGCGCCCAATCCGGCCAGGCAGTGGCTGAAGACGTCCGCATCGCCGAATTCACCAAGGATGAGGAACTCGCGGCCTATCGCAGCATGCTGCTGATCCGCCGTTTCGAGGAAAAGGCCGGCCAGCTCTACGGCATGGGCCATATCGGCGGCTTCTGCCATCTCTATATCGGCCAGGAAGCCGTGGTCGTCGGCATGCAGATGGCCCTCAAGGAGGGCGACCAGGTCGTCACTTCCTATCGCGATCATGGTCACATGCTCGCCTGCGGCATGGATCCCAAAGGCGTCATGGCCGAACTCACCGGCCGCCGCCACGGCTATTCCAAGGGCAAGGGCGGCTCCATGCACATGTTCAGCCGCGAGAAGAATTTCTATGGCGGCCACGGCATCGTCGGCGCCCAGGTGCCGCTTGGCGCCGGCCTCGCCTTCGCCGACCGCTATCGTGGCAACGATCTGGTCTGCCTCACCTATTTCGGCGAGGGCGCCGCCAACCAGGGCCAGGTCTACGAGACCTTCAACATGGCCGCGCTGTGGAAGCTGCCGGTGGTGTTCATCATCGAGAACAACCGCTATGCCATGGGCACGGCGGTGACCCGCTCGCACGCCCGCGCTGAGCAGCTCTTCGCCCGCGGCGCCGCCTTCGGCATCCCCGGCGAGCAGGTGGACGGCATGGATGTGCGGGCAGTCAAGAAGGCCGGCGACAAGGCCGTGAAGCATTGTCGCGCCGGCAACGGCCCGTTCATCCTGGAGATGCTCACCTACCGTTATCGTGGCCACTCCATGTCCGACCCGGCCAAATACCGCTCCAGGGAGGAGGTGCAGAAGATGCGGGAGGAGCACGACCCGATCGAGCAGGTGAAGATGCGGCTTCTGGAGAAAGGCTTGTTGAGCGAGCAGGAACTGAAGAGCGTCGATGCCGAGATCCGCCAGCGGATCACCGATGCGGCGGATTTCGCCTTGTCCGATCCGGAGCCGGACGTCTCCGAACTCTGGACCGATGTCTATGTCGCGGCGTGAGGAGCAGACATGCCGGAAATCCTGATGCCCGCGCTGTCGCCGACCATGGAGGAGGGCAAGCTCGCCAAATGGCTCAAGAATGTCGGCGACGATGTGCATTCCGGCGACGTCATTGCCGAGATCGAGACCGACAAGGCCACGATGGAGGTCGAGGCGGTCGACGACGGCAAGCTGTCGCAGATTCTCGTTCCCGAGGGCACCGAAGGGGTCAAGGTCAACACCCCGATCGCCGTCATTGCCGGCGACGGCGAGAACCCGGAGCCGGTCGCCCGGACCCGGGAGGAACCAGCTCCGGCAAGCGACCAGCCCAAGGCACCCCCCGCGCCGCCGCCTGTCGCGCCGGTTTCTGCCCCCGCCGTCGCCCACGCCCCTCCGCAAGCGAGCCCGCCCGTCGATCTCGATGTGCCCGCCGGCACCGAGCTCGTGCCGCTGACCGTGCGCGAGGCCCTGCGCGAGGCCATCGCCGAGGAGATGCGGCGCGACCCTTCGGTCTTCCTCATCGGTGAGGAGGTCGGGCAGTATCAGGGCGCCTACAAGATCAGCCAGGGCCTGCTCGAGGAGTTCGGCGAGAAGCGGGTGGTCGACACGCCGATCACCGAATACGGCTTCACCGGGCTTGCCGTCGGCGCCGCCTTCGCCGGCCTCAAGCCCATCGTCGAGTTCATGACCTTCAACTTCTCGCTCCAGGCGATCGACCATATCATCAATTCCGCCGCCAAGACCCTGTACATGTCCGGCGGCCAGATGGGCGCGTCCATGGTGTTCCGCGGTCCGAACGGCGCCGCCGCCCGGGTGGCCGCCCAGCACAGCCAGGACTTTGCCGCCTGGTACAGCCAGATCCCCGGCCTCAAGGTCATCCAGCCCTATGCAGCGGCCGACGCCAAGGGCCTGCTCAAATCGGCAATCCGCGATCCCAATCCGGTGATCTTTCTCGAGAACGAGATCCTTTACGGCCGCACCTTCGACGTGCCGAAGATCGACGATTGGCTGGTCCCGATCGGCAAGGCCCGCATCGCTCGCCCCGGCCGCGATGTCACCGTCGTCTCCTTCGGCATCGGCATGACCTATGCGCTGGGTGCCGCCGACAAGCTTGCCCAGGAAGGTATCGAGGCGGAGGTCGTCGACCTGCGCACGCTGCGCCCGATGGACATTCCGACCGTCGTCGAAAGCGTCAAGAAGACCAATCGCTGCGTCACCGTGGAGGAGGGCTGGCCCGTCTGCTCGATCGGCTCGGAGATCGCGGCCCAGCTGATGGTCCATGCTTTCGACTGGCTCGATGCCCCGGTCATCCGCATCACCGGCAAGGACGTGCCGATGCCCTATGCGGCCAATCTCGAAAAGCTGGCCCTGCCGACCGTCGAGGACGTCGTCGCGGCCGTCAAGGCCGTGCTTTATCGCTGAGCGCGCCGTCTTAAGACAGGAAGAGAGGATATGCCGACGCCGATTCTGATGCCCGCGCTGTCGCCGACCATGGAGAAGGGCAAGCTCGCCAAATGGCTGAAGCACGAGGGTGACACGGTGCGGTCCGGCGATGTTGTCGCCGAGATCGAGACCGACAAAGCCACCATGGAGGTCGAAGCGGTCGACGAGGGGCGGCTCGGCAGGATCATCGTCCCGGAAGGCACCGACGATGTCGCGGTCAACACCCCGATCGCGATGATCCTGGCCGACGGCGAGGATGCGAGCGCCATCGCCGCATCCACGCCGCAGCCGGTGGCGGCGAAAGCGGCGGAGGCCAGGCCCGCCGAGACGAAACCGGCCGAGGCGAAGCCTGCGGAGGCCAGACCCGCCGAGGCGAAGCCGCAGGCGACCGCGCCGGCGCCGAAGCCTGCTGCTTCCCCGGCCGCGGAGGCAGGCGCGGAGGCGGGCGACGGGCGGATCTTTGCCTCGCCGCTGGCGCGCCGCATGGCCAAGGAAGCCGGCATCGATATCCGCCTTCTCAAGGGATCGGGGCCGAACGGCCGCATCATCAAGGTCGACATCGAGAAGGCCGGGCCGCAGACTCGCGCCGAGGCGCCGGCTGGGGCCCGCGCCCCGGTCATCGCCCCGGCGATGAGCGATGAGCAGGTGATGAAGCTGTTCGAGCCGGGCAGCTTCGAGATCGTGCCGCATGACGGCATGCGCCGCATCATCGGTACCCGCCTGCTCCAGGCCAAGCAGACGATCCCGCATTTCTATTTGACCATCGACTGCGCCCTCGACACGCTGCTCGAGGCCCGCGCCACCCTCAACGACCATGCGGGGAAGGACAAGGACGGCAATCCCCTTTGGAAGCTGTCGGTCAACGACTTCCTGATCAAGGCGCTGGGGCTGGCGCTGAAGCGCGTTCCCGATGCCAATGTCACCTGGACCGAAAATGCGCTTCTCAAGCACAGCAAGGCCGATGTCGGGGTGGCGGTCGCGATCGAGGGCGGGCTGTTCACGCCGGTGATCCGCAATGCCGATCAGAAGTCCTTGAGCGAGATCTCGCAGGAGATGAAGGAGCTCGCCGCCAAGGCCCGCAAGCGGCGGCTCGCCCCCCATGAATATCAGGGCGGCACCACCGCGCTCTCCAATCTCGGCATGTTCGGCATCAGGAATTTCGACGCGGTCATCAACCCGCCCCACGCCACCATCCTCGCAGTGGGCGTCGGCGAGAAGCGGCCGGTGGTCGTTGACGATCGGATCGAGATCCGCACCATGATGACGGTGACGCTGTCCTGCGATCACCGCGCCGTCGATGGTGCGCTCGGCGCGCGGTTCCTCGATGCCTTCAAGGCATTTGTGGAGCAGCCCGTGTTGATGGTGGCTTGAATGACAACCGGAAAGGCACTACATCTACCTGAGGTTGAACCAGGGGTTGATGGGAGACTCAGTGCCGTGCCTGAACCAGACGACATCGTTTTGCGGATCCTCAAGACCATTCAGCAGGACCTTGCGGATTTTCGTCGGTCTACGGAGGAAAGGTTCGCCCAGGTGTTCGAAAAGCTGCGCGAACATGACGAGAAATTCGCCGCGCTCCATTCCATCATGACCTTCCATATGGGGGTCACTTTCCAGCATCAATACCAGCTGGAGCATATCGACGCCGAGATCAAAGCTCTGAAATCGGCAGCATCCCCACCCTAATCCATGGCTGACACCACCTTCGACCTCATCATCATCGGGGCAGGGCCCGGCGGCTATGTCGCCGCCATCCGCGCCGCCCAGCTCGGCCTCAAGACCGCTGTCGTCGAGCGCGAGCATCTGGGCGGCATCTGCCTCAACTGGGGCTGCATCCCGACCAAGGCGCTGCTGCGCTCGGCCGAGGTCTATCAGCTCATGCAGCATGCCGCCGATTTCGGCCTCAAGGCGGAGGGCATCGGCTACGATGCGGCGGCCGTGGTCAAACGGTCGCGCGCGGTCTCGGGGCGTCTCAACAACGGCGTCTCGGGGCTTCTCAGGAAGAACAAGGTGGCGGTGATCTGGGGCGAGGCGCAGCTCGCGCGGCCCGGCGAGGTGACGGTCGGCAAGACCTCGAAGCCGCCGGTGCAGCCGGCCCTGGCGGCGCCGCGCGGCCTGCTCGGGGAGGGCACCTATCGTGCCGCGCACATCATCGTCGCGACCGGAGCGCGGCCGCGGGTGCTGCCGGGCATCGAGCCCGATGGCGAGCGGATCTGGACCTATTTCGAGGCGATGAAGCCGCCCGCCATTCCGAAGTCGCTGCTGGTCATTGGCTCGGGCGCGATCGGGATCGAGTTCGCGTCCTTCTACCGCACGCTCGGGGCCGAGGTGACGGTGGTCGAGATCCTGGAGCAGATCCTTCCCGCCGAGGATGGCGAGATCGCCGCCTTCGCCGCCAAGCGCTTCGAGAAGCAGGGCATCAAGATCATGACCGGCGCCAAGGTCGCGTCCCTGAGCAAGACGGCGGCCGGCGTCAGGGCCGAGATCAAGCCGGCCAAGGGTGATGCCGTCACCATCGAGTTCGAGCGCGTGATCTCGGCAGTCGGCTGCACCGGCAATGTCGAGGGGCTCGGGCTTGAGGCGCTGGGCGTCGCCATCGAGAAGGGCATGATCAAGGTCGACGGCCTCGGCCGCACCAATGTCCAGGGCCTTTATGCCATCGGCGATGTCGCGGGCCCGCCGATGCTTGCTCACAAGGCCGAGCATGAGGGGGTGATCTGCGTCGAGGCGATCAAGGGCCTCGCGGTCCATCCGCTCGACAAGCTGAAGATCCCGGGCTGCACCTACTGCCAGCCGCAGATCGCCTCGGTCGGCCTGACCGAGGCCAGGGCTAAGGCCGAGGGGCGCAAGGTCAGGGTCGGCCGCTTTCCCTTTGTCGGCAATGGCAAGGCCATTGCGCTCGGCGAGGATCAGGGGCTGATCAAGACCATCTTCGATGCCGAAAGCGGCGAGCTCCTCGGCGCCCATATGGTCGGACCGGAGGTCACCGAGCTCATCCAGGGTTTCGTGATCGCGATGAATCTCGAAACCACCGAGGAGGAGCTGATGCATGCCGTGTTCCCGCATCCGA
>DATAOT010000185.1:0-32775 GCA_036265615.1 Aestuariivirgaceae bacterium | reverse complement strand
GACAGCGCCGCTGGCCCGGCCTCGAACTGCGGCTTGACCAGGGCGATGAGGGTGCACCGCTCTTGCGCCAGCTCGAGCGCCGGCGGCAGCACCAGCTTGAGCGAGATGAAACTGACGTCGGCGACGATGAAATCGGGGCGGGCCGGCAGCTGCTGCGCCGACAGGTTCCGGGCATTGACGCCGGACAATGGCCTGACCCGCGGGTCTTCGGCGAGCCGTGTTGCAAGCTGCCCATGGCCGACATCGACCGCGGTGACCGAGCGCGCCCCGCGCCGGAGCAGCACCTCGGTGAAGCCGCCGGTCGATGCGCCGATGTCGAGGCAATCCGCCCCCTCCGGCGTCAGGCCGAAATGATCGAGCGCATGGGCGAGCTTGAGCGCTCCGCGCGACACGAACCCTTGCGCCGGATCATCGATATCGACCGCCGCCGTGCTTTCGACGAGCATCCCGGGCTTCAAGGCGATCCGGCCATCGACCCGGACGGTGCCGCGCCGAATGGCATCGCGCGCCCGCGCCCGGCTGGCATAGAGTCCGCGGGCAACCAGCAGGAGATCGAGGCGGATCATTTGCCATCCAGCGGCTCCGTGCCGGTCGGCCGGCCGTCGCGCGACAGCGTGATCCGCTCGATCCGCGCCTCGGCATCGCGCAGCAGATTTTCGCAATGGATCTTCAACGCTTCGCCGCGTTCATAGATGGCGATCGAGGCCTTGAGATCGACCCGCCCCGATTCGAGCCGGTTGACGATCTCCTCGAGCTCGCGCAGTGCCGTCTCGAAATCGAGATCATCGACCGGTGTGTCATTGACCATCGCCACTGTCCTCCGCTGCGGCTGCGCTGCCCTCGCCGGTGCCGCGCAGCAGCGCCTGCACATGGGCGGCCACCGACCGCGACAGGCCTGTGAGGTCATAGCCGCCTTCCAGCATCGACACCACCCGTCCGCCGGCCACCCGGTCGGCAATGTCCATGAGCTTCAGCGTCACCCAGGCGAAATCGGCTTCCGCGAGCTCGAGCCCGCCGAGCGGGTCGTTGCGATGCGCGTCGAACCCGGCCGAGATCAGGATCAGCTCCGGCCGATGGGCGATGAGGGCGGGAAAGATCCGGCTCTCCAGCGCCTCGCGAAACTGTGCCGTGCCATCGCCGGCCTTGAGCGGCGCGTTCCAGATATTGCCGACCCCGGTCTCGCGCAAGGCGCCCGTTCCCGGGAACAGCGGCATCTGGTGCGTCGAACCGTAGAACAGATTGCGCTTCGACCAGAAGATTTCCTGGGTGCCATTGCCATGGTGCACGTCGAAATCGATGACCGCCACCCGCTCGAGCCCGTGGCGGACCCTGGCATGGTGGGCGGCGATGGCGTTCGAGGAGAACAGGCAGAAGCCCATGGCTCGGCTGGTCTCGGCATGATGTCCGGGCGGTCTGACGGCACAGAACGCATTGTCGGCATCGCCGCTCATCACCGCGTCGACCGCCGCAATGCCGGCGCCGACCGCCCGGTAGCCCGCCTCGAGGCTAGCCTCGTTCATCCAGGTGTCCGGGTCGAGCGCCACCACATCGCCGGGCTCCGGCGCCTTGGCTTCGATCGATTCGAGATAGGACTCGGGATGGACGAGCAGAATGTCGTCGGCCGCCGCCCGCTCGGCTTCCCGCCGCTTGAGATCGGCGAACAGCGGGTGGGCCAGAACCTTCTCGATGACGCGCATGCGGTCCGGCCGCTCCGGATGTCCGGGCGGCGGCGCATGCCGGGTGAAGACCGGGTGGGTGATGAGGAGGGTGGTCATCGGGGCAGTTGGCATTATCGATGGGCAGTAGGCAATAGGGCAGCGGGCAGTAGGGAAGGGCGCCGCTCATTGCCTATTGCCTAACGCCTACTGCCTAATAAGGGGGTGGCGTCCACATCACCTCCTCGATCCGCCGTGCGCCGGTCGCCAGCATCACCAGCCGATCGAAGCCCAGCGCGACGCCGCTCGCCTCGGGCATCAATGCAAGCGCTGCCAGGAGCTCCTCGTCCAGCGGATAGCGCTGCCCATGAATGCGCTGCTTTTCCGCCATTTCGGCCTCGAAGCGCTGCCGCTGCTCGATCGGGTCCGTCAGCTCGCCGAAGCCGTTCGCAAGCTCGACCCCGGCGGCATAGAGCTCGAAGCGTTCGGCGAACCTGCGGTCGTCCGGCGAGCGTCGGGCCAATGCCGCCTCCGCGGCCGGGTAATCGGTGAGAAGGGTGAGCCGCCCCATTCCAAGCCGCGGCTCGACCCGCGCGACCAGCACCTTCGAGAAGAGATCCGACCAGGTGTCGTCGCCGGCGGGGCGGATCCCGATCGCCTCGGCCTGTGCCGCAAGCGCATCGCGCTGGCCATTCCCGTCCGCATCGAGGGTTGCCGGAAGGTCGATCCCGGCATGACATTGGAAGGCCTCAGCCACCGTCAGCTGCTCGGGCTCGCGCCAGGGATCGGCGGCACTGCCGCGATAGGTGAGCTGCCCGGTTCCTGAGGCTTCGACCGCGAACCGCGCCAGCTCGACCGCATCGCGCATCACCGCCTGATAGGGGGCGCCCGCGCGATACCATTCGAGCATGGTGAACTCGGGCGCATGCAGCGGGCCGCGCTCGCGGCTGCGATAAACCCTGGCGAACACATAGATCAGCCTCTCGCCGGCGGCGAGCAGCTTCTTGCAGGCGAATTCCGGCGAAGTGTGAAGATAAAGATGCTGCGGCGCGCCGTCGGGTCCCTCGAGCTCTGCCTTGACCCCGTGGAGATGCGTCTCGAGCCCCGGCGTCACCTGCAGCGCGCCGCATTCGACCTCGGTGAAGCCGCTCTGCTGGAAATAGTCGTGCACCGCCCGGCTGATCGTGCCGCGGCGAACCAGCAACGGCCGGCGGTCCACATGACGGTCGGGATGATACCAAGGCGTTGTCATGGCAGCGATACCGGATCGAAATGAAACCCCCTATTGCCTAATGGCTGTTGTCTCAATATGACCTCCGTGGTCGGGAATTTGGAGAAAGAGACGGGTCCGTGGTCAAGGTCATCGCCAGCCAGGTGCGCAAGGGCAACGTTTTGGAAGACGACGACGGAAAGCTCTATGTCGTGCTGTCGGCTGAGAATTTTCACCCCGGCAAAGGCACCCCGACCACCCAGATCGATATGCGGCGGATTTCCGACGGGATCAAGGTGTCGGTGCGCTACAAGACCACCGACCAATGCGAGCGTGCCTTTGTCGAGACCGTGCCGCACACCTACCTCTATGAGGATGGCGACGGCTATGTCTTCATGAATCCGGAAAACTACGAGCAGGTCACGGTGCCGCGCGACATCCTCGGCGACCAGGCGGTCTATCTGCAGGAAAACATGGAATGCACGCTGAGTCTGCACAACGGCGTGCCGATCGCCATCGAATTGCCGGCCAGGGTGACGCTCGAGGTGGTGGAGACGGAGCCCGTGGTCAAGGGGCAGACCGCTGCCTCCTCCTTCAAGCCGGCGCTGCTCTCGAACGGCGTCAGGACATCGGTGCCGCCGCATGTCGTCTCCGGCACGCGGATCGTGGTGATGACCGGGGACGGCTCCTACGTCGAGCGCGCCAAGGACTGATGCGGGAGCATGACATGATCCAGAACTCGCATGCGCGATGACGTCGCTCCCATCCATCTCGGCCTTGGCGCCTTTCTCCTGACGGTCTTCGCCCCGTTCGGGCTCGGCTATTTCCTGTCCTATTTTTATCGCGCGGTGAATGCCGTCGTTGCGCCGGATCTGGTCCGCGACCTCCATCTCACCGCCTCCGGCCTCGGCTTTCTCACGGCCGCCTATCTCGTGTCCTTCGCCATTTTCCAGCTGCCGCTCGGCATCCTGCTCGACCGCTTCGGACCGCGGCGCGTGCAGGCGATGCTTCTATGCCTCACCGCGCTCGGCGCCACCATTTTCGGTCTCGCCGCGGGCTTCCCCATGCTCGCGGTTGGCCGCGCCATGATCGGCATCGGCTCGGCCGGCGGCCTGATCTCCGGCTTCAAGGCCGTGAGTCTGACAGTGCCGGAGCAGCGCCAGCCCCTCGCCAATGCCTCGATCATGGCGGTCGGCGCCGTCGGCCTCCTCTTCGCGACGGTTCCCACCGAGATTCTTGCCGCCCATTGGGGGTGGCGGTCGCTGTTTGTCGGCCTCGCCGCCACGAGCTTGGTCATTGCGCTTCTCGTCTTTGCGGCAGCACCCGAGCGGCCATCGCGCGATGTCGGCCATGTCACCTTCATCGGCCAGGCCCGTGGTCTTGGCACCGTGCTGTCCAATCCCGTGTTCTGGCGCCTGGCGCCGCTCGTCGCCACCGTTTGCGGCTGCCAGATCGGCATCCAGTCCCTCTGGGCCGGTCCCTGGCTTGCCGACGTCGCCGGCCTCGACCGCAGCGGAGTGGCGCAGGGGCTCGCCTGGATGGCGGCCGGGTTTCTTGCCGGCACCCTCCTCACCGGTGCCATTGCCGACCGGCTTGCGGCGCGCGGCATCAGCGTGCTGGCGGTCACGCCAGTGCTGGTGATGATCTATCTCCTGACCGAGTGGCTGATGCTGGCCGGGATCACGCGCTGGCCGTTCCTGCTCGTCCTCGTCTTCGGCATGTTCGGCCAGACGCCGATCCTGCTCTATCCCTGGCTCGTCGGCTATTTCGGCGGTTCACGTGCGGCTGGCCGCACCATTTCAGCGCTTAATGTGCTGGTCTTCATGACCGCTTTTGCCGCCCAATATGGCTTTGGCGCCATTCTCGACCTGTGGCCGTCGCAGGGGCCGGGCAGCTACCATCCGCAGGCCTATCAGGTGGCGATCGGCATCTGCATTACCGTCCAGTCGCTGTCCCTCGTCTGGTACTTCGCCGGCCGGCCGGCGGCCGATGCCCGGGCGGAGATCGCGCTGTGACCGACACGCCGCTCGCCGCGGTGATCCGGGGCGGATTTGTCGAAAGCCGCCATCTTGGCGCCTATGCCATTGTCGGGCCGGGTGATGCGGTGATCCGCTCACAGGGCGACATCGAGCGTCCGGTCTTTCCGCGCTCGGCGATCAAGGCGCTGCAATGCCTGGCGGTGATCGAGAGCGGCGCTGCCGAGCGCTTCGGCTTTACTGACGCCGAGGTCGCGCTCGCCTGCGCCTCCCATGGTGGCGAGCCCGAGCATGTCGAGACTGCCCGCGCCATGCTGGCCAAGTCGGGGCTCGACGCCGAGGCTCTGGAATGCGGCGCTCATTGGCCCTCTGACCCGGCCGCGGCCCGCGAGCTTGCGCGGCGCGGCGAGATGCCCTGTCCCCTCCACAACAACTGTTCGGGCAAGCATGCCGGCATGCTGGCGCTGGCCCTCGCGCTCGGCGTCTCCCATCACGGCTATGTCGGGCCCGGCCACGCGGTGCAGCAGCGGATCGCCGCCATTCTCGGCGCGCTCACCGGATCCGACCTCGCCGCCGCCCCACGCGCTGTCGATGGCTGTTCGGTCCCGACCTGGGCCCTTCCCCTGCATGGGCTCGCCCGCGCCTTTCATCGTTTTGCCTCGGGCGAAGGCGTACCGCCGGCCCGTGCCGCTGCGGCGCAGCGCATCATCGCGGCTGTCCGCGCCCATCCCTTCATGGTGGCTGGCTCGAAGCGCTTCTGCACCGATCTCATGCGCGCCGTGCCCCGCGCCTTCGTCAAGACCGGCGCCGAAGGCGTGTTCTGTGCCGCCGTTCCCCATGCCGGCCTCGGCGTCGCGCTCAAATGCAGCGACGGCGCAAGCCGTGCCGCCGAGACCGCCATCGCCGGTCTGCTCGCCGGGCTCGACGTCTGGAGCGATGCGGAGCGCCAGCACCTTCTCGGCTTTGCGCGGGTCACGATCCGGAACTGGCGCAACGTCGAAACCGGCGAGATCAAGTCGCTGGTGTAGAGCATCATGCTCTAGCTCGAAGCCGCGCCGCCCAGGCGGTGATCAGCCGGTCGGCGACGATGCCGATGAAGGCGATGCACAGGCCGGCAACGACGCCTTTGCCGGCATCCGCCTTGGCCAGCGCCTTGAATACCTCCTGGCCGAGATCCCGCGTTCCGATCATTGCGCAGATGATGATCATGCTGAGCGACATCAGGATGGTCTGGTTGATGCCGAGCAGGATCTCCGGCAAGGCCACCGGCAGCTCGACCCGGAAGAACAGCTGCAAGGGCGTGCAGCCCGACACCCGTCCTGCCTCGATCAGCTCCTGCGGCACCTGGCGCAGCCCGTGGTCGGTATAGCGGATCGCCGGCACGATGGCGAAGGCGACCGTGGCGATCACCGCCGTGACATCGCCGACCCGGAACAGCATCACCACCGGAATGATGAAGCAGAAGGAGGGGATGGTCTGCAGCGTGTCGATGATCGGCAGGATGACGCCCGCGACCCGGTCGCTTTTGGACGCGAGCACGCCGATCGGGATCCCGATGATTGCTGCAATCAATGCTGCAACGCCACAGAGATAAACCGTCGCCATTGTCTGAACCCACAGGCCCGTTGCGGCGCAGAAGGCGGTGAGCGCGGCCACGAGGAGCGCGAGCCGCCAATTGCCGAGCTGCCAGCCGGCATAGGCCAGCATGCCGGTCACCGCGAACCATGGCAGTCCCTCGAACAGAGCTCTGAGCGGGTTGAGCACATTGAGCAGGAAACCGGTGCGGAAGATCTCGAGCGCATCGAAGTAGTTGACGGTGATCCAGTCGATCACCGCCTTCCACCACGGCGCCGTCGAGAAGGTCATGGCGCCCGGCACCTTGGCGAGGGCCGGCCATCCGAGGCTGATGAGCGTCGTCGCGATGATCGCCGCCGCGGCGAGCATCAGGTGGAGTCCCGCTGACCGCGGGGCGCTGGTGCGTGCCTCGGTGGCAGCGGCCTGGCTCATCCGGTCGAGGACGATGGCCACGACGACGATGGCCAGGCCCGCCTCCATCGCCTGGCCGACTGCCAACCGCCGCAGCGCCAGCAGCACGTCGTAGCCGAGGCCGCCGGCGCCGATCATGGAGGAGATGATGACCATGTTGAGCGCGAGCATGATGACCTGGTTCACCCCGATCATGAGCGAGGGCTTTGCCGAGGGAATGAGCACGCGCCACAGCTTCTGTGACGGCGTGCACCCTGCCATGTCGGCGAAATCCCTGATCTCGGGCGTGACCTTGCGCAGGCCGAGCATGGTGGCCCGGACCATCGGCGGGGTTGCGAAGAGGCCGGTGGCGAGCAAGGCCGAGACCGGGCTGATGCCGAACAGGAGAAGCATCGGGATGAGATAGGCGAAGGTCGGGATGGTCTGCATCAGATCGAGTGCCGGCGTGATCACCAGCCGGTCGGCGCGGGGCGAGGCATGACCCCAGATGCCGACCACCATGCCGACGGCCACGCAGAGCGGCACGCACACCACGATCAGCGCCAGTGTCAGCATCGCGCTGTCCCATTGGCGGAACACCGCGATATAGAGGAAGCCGAGCCCGCCGATCAGAGCCATCCGCATGCCGCCAAGCGCATGTCCGATGAGTGCTGCGGCAAGGATGACGCCAAGCCATGACAGCCGCGGCAACGCCAATGTGTCGGCGCCGACCGGCAGCTTCAGCCCCTTGGCGAGAAGGCCGGTCGCAAGGTCGAGCGGCACGGCCATCACCGTTGCGAGTCCTCGCGTGAAGCCCGAGACCGTGATCTTGAGCCATTGAAAGAAGGCGCCGATCCATTCCGCGGCCGGCAGGACAGCAGCCGCCGGATACGCGGCGGCGGCGGGAACGAGCCGACTGACCAGGATGAGCGCAACGAGAACGCTGACTGCTGCGGCGAGGGAGAAGACGAGCTTGCTTTGACCGGGTGCCGCCGAGGCGCCTTCGGGGAGCATCGCCGCCGTCATGCCGTGCTCTCGGCCCTGTCGCGCCCGGCGAGAAGATCGATCACCGCCTCGCGGCACACCTCTCCGATCGCGCGGCCGTCATCCATCACCGCGAAAGCCTGGTGGTCGCCGACGATTTCGGCTGCGAAGCTCGCGATCTTGGCGCTGGCCGCAACGCTGCCGCCATGGCGGGCGCCCGGCGTGATCGGCCGCATCAGGCTGCGCGCCGTCATCACCTTGGCGCGGTTCACATGGCGGGTGAAGGCGGCGACATAATCGCTCGCCGGTCTCAGCACCAGTTCCTCAGGCGTCGCAATCTGGATCACCGCGCCATCCTTCATGATGGCAATGCGGTCGGCCAGCCGGATCGCCTCGTCGAAATCATGCGTGATGAACACCATGGTCTTCTTCAGCACGCCCTGCAGCCGAATGAGCTCGTCCTGCATCTCGCGTCGGATCAGCGGATCGAGCGCTGAAAACGGCTCGTCGAGAAACCAGATCTCCGGCTCGACCGCCAGCGACCGGGCGATGCCCACCCGCTGCTGCTGGCCGCCCGAAAGCTCGCGCGGATAGTAGCGATCGCGGCCCTTCAGCCCGATAAGCTCGATGAGCTCGCGGGCCCGCGCCTCACGTCGCGGCCTGCTCACCCCCTGGACGGCCAGTGGAAAGGCGATGTTGCCGAGCACCGTCAGATGCGGCAGAAGCGCGAAGTGCTGGAACACCATGCTCATCTTGTGGCGGCGGATGTCGATGAGCTCCGCATTGCTGGCCTTGAGGAGGTCGCGGCCGTCCAGCATGACGCTGCCATAGCTCGGCTCGATCAGGCGCGACAGGCAGCGCACCAGCGTCGACTTGCCGGAGCCCGACAGACCCATGACGATGAAGATCTCGCCCTCATGCACCGTCAGGTTGACGTCGCGCACCGCCCCGATCAGCTGCATGGCCGCGAGCTCGCCGTCGTCTGCCCGTCCGCCTTGCGCCGCGATGAAATGGTCGGCACCCTGCCCGTAGAGCTTCCACAGCTGCGAGCAGGCAAGCTTCACCCGCCGGTCAAGGGCGCGGGGCGGGTCGGCCCGCCCGGCGCCTTGGTCGGTCACTTTGCCCACGCCCTCCAGGTCGCCTCATTGTCGGCGATCCATTTTGCCGCGACATCCTCGATCGACTTGCCTTCGAGATCGACCTGGCCGGACATCGCGTTCAGCTCCTTGGTGTCGATCTGATAGGCCTTCGCCACCTTATACGCAGTTGGCCATTTGTCTTTGAAACCTGCCCAGGAATATTTCCAGATCTCGCCCGACGGCTTGCCGCAATCATAGGCCTTGTTCGGATTGATCCCCCATTTCGGATCGGTGTAGCAGGCCGGCTCGTGCTTCGGGAACTCGATCCACTCGCCCTGATACTTCGCCGGCGCCCAATGCGGCGAGTAGATCCACAGCATGATCGGCGCCTTGCGCTGATAGGCGGAATCGAGCTCGGCGAACATCGCCGCGTCGGTCCCGGCATGCACCACCGTGAATGGCAGCCCGAGCGCATCGACCCGCTCGTCGTCATAGCCCTCCCAGGTCACGGGGCCGCCGAGATAGCGCCCCTTCGGTGCCGTTTCGGGCGTGGAAAAGGCTTCGGCGCATTTTGGATCCTTCAGCGCTTCCCAATTCGGCAGGCCGGGGCATCTTTCCTTCATGTAGAGCGGATACCACCACTCCTCCTTGGCCTTCGGGCCGAGCTTGCCCAACCGTTCTGTCTGCTTCGTCTGATCGGAAGCCTTCATCGCCTCGCCGGCGGTCGTGTCCCAATATTCCATGCCGACGGTGAGGTCGCCATTGGTCAGCCCGGTGGTGAGGCTCGAAAGATAGTCGGCGGTTGGATATTCGACTGTATAGCCAAGCTTTTCTAAAATTCCGCCGAGGATCTTGGCGTTGAGATTGACACTCGTCCAGTCGAACAGCGCGATCTTGATCGGATCCTTTGATTCAACCTCGGCTCGCGATGCAAGCGGCGTCAGCACAAGCCCGGCAAGCACGCTCGTGACAAGCACTGCGGATGAAACTTTCATTGTTCTTCTCTCCCTAGGGCGGTGAAGACATGCCGCCTCACGGCCAAGTCTCGGCTGAGCCGATGTCGGGAGTCAATCGGGGGAGGAGCCGGAAGGCGGAGGCAGTAGGCAGTAGGCAGTAGCGAAGAGCACAGCTCACTTCCTATTGCCTATTCCCTGCTGCCTCGTTTGTGACTCTCCCCACAGACGCGACGGGCCGGCGCTGCCAGTTTGCGCGCACCCGAAATCTCGATCCCGGCTCGCATGGGAGACCACAATGGCGTCAGACTATGGGGAAGAAAAGCAGGCTGGCATCAAGCAGGCGCTCGCCGCCTGGGCCGTTCTTCTCGTCGTGATGGCGGCGCTGCAGGCCTTCCATCTGCTCTGGCAGGATGGCGCGCCGCCGGAAATGACGAAAACCGTCGATTTTCAGCGCTGAATCAGGGAGTCGATTCCTCGGTCAGTCCTTCGCCAAGGCGATGCGGATGAGCCGTTCCTTGACGCAGTCGAGCCCGCCGATCAGCCCATAGCTGCCGACGATCCCGGCGAAGGAATAGGTCACGACCTTGTCCCGGTGCACATAGCTGCCGGCGAGCCCGATGATTTCTCCCGCCCGGGCCGCCTCGAGCAGCCGCTCGAGCTCCTCGATCACGGTTGCGTTCGGCTGCCCCTCAGGCTGTGCGCTTGCCATCGGTCCGAACAAGCTGACGACATTGTCTGCCATCGTGCGATTGCCCCCTCACAACAGTCGTGAAACCCCGACGCGACTCCTGTCTGCCCCATCACAATCTCGGGTGAGTCGGACGTCCAGGCAAATTAAAAAGGCGCCCCGAGGGGCGCCTTTAATCATTTTTTAAGGAATTACAGCTTTTTTGACACAATTCTTTAGGACGTGCTGCCGGTCTTGCGACTCGTCGAGCTAGTCGAGGTGCCGCTGGACGCCGTCGTGCCGGGGTTGCTGCCGAAGCCGGCCGTGGTGTTGTCGCTTACCCGGATGTTGTTCTGGACGTGCCTTGCACCCGACACGGATTCCGCGATGTCCTCGGCCCGCCGCCGTTGGTCGCGGCTGTTCACGGTGCCCGACAATGTCACTTCGCCGCTGACCACCGACACTTCGATTTCGGTGGCATCGACCAGCCAGTCGTCGCCCAGCCGATCCGAGACGTCCTCGCGGATCCGGTCGTCGGACCGTGCGTAGCCCTTCGGGCCGCGGCCGCGGTGGTGCCGCGGTCCTTCACCGCCTCCGAACCAGGAGGAAACGGCATCGGTGGCGCGCTCGATGAAGCCGCGGTCGTCTTCGCGACCACGCTGGAAATCGCCCCGTCCATAGTCGCTGCCATAGTAGGAACGGCTGCTGCCGAAATCCCGCGAGCTTGGAACGCCCTCGCCATAGCGTCCGAAGCCCGATGGGCTGCCGCTATAGCCAAGGCCGCCATAAGTCCCGCGTTGGTCGCGCCAGAAGTCGCCGCCGCTCCACCGCCCGGCTTCGGGACGGTTCCAGTCGCTTGATCGGCCCCAGTCACCGGACCGGCCCCAATCGCCCGACCGGCCCCAGTCGCCCGACCGGCCCCAGTCGCCCGACCGGCCCCAATCGCCGCGTCCAAAATCGCGGCCATAATCGCCGCCGCCGAAGCTCTGCTCGCCGAAGGAGCTGCCGTAATCGCGGCCACGACCATAGTCGCGCCCGAAATCGCCGCGGCCCTGTCCAAAGTCGCTCCGGCCGTAGTCGCTGCGGCCGAAGTCGCCACGGCCGTACTCGCCGCGCGAGCCGAAGTCGCGGCTGCGATAATAGTCCTCGCTGCCTTCGCCGAAGCCGCGCCGCGACTCATCGCTCGATCGATAGGAGCTGCCCTCGCGCCGCCAGTCGTCGTCTCGATTCCATCGCTCGTCACTCCTGAAGCGGTCTCGTTCTGCCATCTATTCCTCCTGTGGGGTGAAGCCTGCCGCCGTGGCGTTCCATGCCTTCAACGCCTCGGCACGCAAAGTTAACGCTCGGCCCACCCTCCTGTTCCTTTGCCGACATGGCTGCCTTGCGCCCTTTCTCTCGGCCGTTGACTTGACTTGCGAATTTCGACGGCTGAGTTTTGAACGCCGGCGATCGATGGAACATTCTGCATGAATATCGCACCTGGCGAGATCGGTGCCGCAGCCGCACCGCTCAACCGCGCCCGTTCAATGCCGGCAGGTTTCTACACCGATCCGGAGATTTTCCACCGCGAGCGGGAGAGGATCTTCCTCAAGCAATGGTTTTTTCTCTGCCGCGAGGACCAGCTGCCCAATGTCGGAGATTATCGCAGCTTCGACACGCCAGGCGGGCCCATCGTGCTGGTGCGCAGCCGTGACGCGCGTCTGAACTGCTTCGCCAATTACTGCCGCCACCGCGGCTCCATTCTGCTCGAGGGCAGGGGCAATACCGGCGCTCGGATTATATGCCCCTATCATGGCTGGAGCTATTTCACCGATGGTCGACTTTACGGCTGTCCCGACATGAAGGACGCCGAGGGGTTTGATCGCGTCGAGAACGGCCTCGTGCCGCTGCGGCTCGACTCCTATGCCGGCTTCCTGTTCGCCAATTTTGCCGCCGAGGGGCCGTCGCTCTTGGACCACCTCGGCAATCTGCCGCAGCGCTTCGCCTCGCACCGGCTCGACCGCATGCGCTGGGCCTGGGACATCGTTCTCGAGCCGCGCTGCAACTGGAAGCTCATTCTCGAGAACGCCATGGAGACCTATCACACCGGCATCGTCCACAAGGGCACGGTCGGTGCCCAGCAGTCGCGCACCCTTCCCGTCGCCGGCGACTGGCTGTGCATCCAGGTGATTTCCGGCCGCAGCATCGCCACCCTTCCAGGCGCCGAGCCGCCCTTTCCGCCGATCCCCGGCCTTGATGACGATGCCCGCCAGGGCACTTATTTCACCGTGATCCTGCCCACTTGTCAGTTCGCCGTGGCCCAGGACTCGATGTGGTGGCTCAATGTCACGCCGCTCGCCCCCGATCGCTCCCGCCTCGAGATCGGTGGCTGCTTCCCACAGGATGTTTTCGCCGACCCGCGTTTTGCCGCCAAGGCGCAAGCCTATTACGATCGCTGGGAGATGGTCGGCCGCGAGGATGTCGGCATCCTTGAAAGGCAGCAGCGAGCCCTCCAGTCGGTGCTCTACCGCCCCGGTCCCTTGTCATGGCGCGACGACATGGTCCAGGCGCTGGGGCTGTGGGTGCTCGAGCGCCTCGATCTCGTCTGAGGAGTGAGCTTCGGCATGGCGCCTCTCGATCCGCTGTTTCGACCGCTGGCGCTCAAGGGCGTCACCATCCGCAACCGTTTCCTGTCGACCAGCCACGCGCCGGGCTATGCGGTGCACGGCAACATCACCGACCGCTATATTGCCTATGAGAGCGAGAAGGCCAAGGGCGGTGTCGGGCTCGTGCAGTTCGGCGGCGCCACCGCCGTGTCGATCGAGAACTCCTTCCACTACGGCCAGATCAACGGCGCCGTCGATGCCGTCGTCCCGCAATATCGCCGCATGGCGGCCGCCCTCCATGGCCATGGCGCGGTCTGCACCGTTCAGCTCACCCATGGCGGCCGCCGCGAGCGTTGGGACGACGTCAACTGGCTGCCGGCCTTCGCGCCCTCGCCATTGCGCGAGCTGATCCACCGCTCCTTCCCCGCCGAGATGGAGGCGCATGACATCCGGCGCATTCGTGACGACTATGCTGCAGCTGTCCGCCGGGCCCGCGACGGCGATCTCGATGGCGTCGAAATTTCGACTCAGGCCGGAACTCTCATCGAGCAGTTCTGGTCGCCAGCGATGAATCGCCGCCGCGACGGCTACGGCGGAAGCCTCGAAAACCGCATGCGCTTCGGCCTCGAAATTCTCCAAAGCTGCCGCGGCGCCGTCGGCGACGACTACATCATCGGCATCCGCATGCCGGGTGACGAGCGGCTCAAGGACGGCCTGAGCCAGGATGACTGCCTCGAGATCGCCCGCACCTATGCCGCCTCCGGCCTCATCGACTTCATCAGCGTCGTCGGCGGCACCGCCGTCGACTACAAGGCGTCGGCCGAGATCTGGCCAACCATGTGGCTGCCCTCCGCGCCCTATCTGAAGCTTGCCGCCGCCATCCGCGCCGCGGTCGCGATTCCGATCCTGCATGCCACCCGCATCACCGATGCCGCGACCGCCGTCCACGCCGTGAGCGAGGGCCTGGTCGACATGGTCGGCATGACCCGCGCCTTCCTTGCCGACCCCCACCACATCGCCAAGCTGCGGCAGGGCCGCGAAGCGGAGATCCGCCCCTGTGTCGGCGCCGGCTACTGCGTTGACCGCGTCCTCATGGGCAAGGATGCGCTCTGTCTCCACAATGTCGCGACCGGCCGCGAGCTCGTCCTCGACCATGTGATCGAGCCTGCCCCTGGGACACCCAAGACCGTGGTCGTCGTCGGCGGTGGGCCCGGCGGCCTCGAAGCGGCGCGGGTTTCTGCCTTGCGTGGCCACCGTGTCGTGCTGTTCGAGGCATCGGGTGAGCTGGGCGGCCAGGTCCTGCTTGCCGCCCGGGCCACCTGGCGGCGCGAGCTTCTCGGCATTGCCCGCTGGCTCGCCGGCGAGATGGCGCGGCTCGGCGTCGATGTCAGGCTCAACACCCTGGCAACCGCCAGCGACGTCGTCGCTGAGATGCCGGATGTGGTCGTGATCGCCACCGGCGGTTTGCCGGAAACCGGACAGTTCCCCGGTCGGGACCTCGCCGCAACGGTCTGGGACGTGCTTTCGGGCGATGTCGCCTCCTTGCGCGAGGGCGGCTGCCGCGAAGCCTTGGTCGTCGACATGAGCGGCGGGCATGCGCCGCTGTCCTGCGCCGAGGTGCTTGCATCCAAGGGTGCCCAGGTCGAGCTCGTCACCCCGGACCGGGCCCCCGGCCTCGAACTCTCCGATACCAATCTCGGCGCCCACATGGCCGAGATCTACCGGGCCGGGATCAAGGTCACGCCCGACACGCGGCTCGTCTCGCTGAGCCGCAGCGGCAACGGTCTCGTTGCCCGCCTTGCCAACGGCTACTCCGGCGCCGAGAGCGAGCGCCGCATCGATCTTCTGGTCGCCGACAGCGCCACGCTGCCCAACGCCGATCTCTACGAGGAGCTAAAGCCGCTGTCCCATAATGCGGGGGCCGTCGACCTCGTTCGCCTGGTGGCGGCGCGCGCCCAACCTGCCAATGGCAGCACCGGCGGTCGCGGCGGTTTCAGCCTCTACCGCATCGGCGATGCCTGGGCCGCTCGCAACATCCACGCGGCAATGCTCGACGCAATGCGGCTCTGCCGCGACCTCTGACCGGGCTTGGACCCTGACCGCCTAGTTCTGGTCCAGGCCGCCGATTTCCAGCGCCCGGGTGATCTGGCTCTGCAGCCGCTCCGCCGGCGGGCTGAGCGGTGAGCCGACCAGCAGCGCGAACTCGGCCTCCTTGAGATCGGGCAACGTCTCGCCGTCGATCATCTGGAGATCGCCCGGCACCATGCCGCGCGGCAGCACGGTCGTGCCGAGACCGGCCCGCACCGCCGCCAGCGACCCGGCGAGCGAGCTGCAGGTATAGGCGATTCGCCAGGCGATTCCCGCCTTGTCGAGAACTCCGATGGCCCGCCGCCGGTACACGCAGGGCGCCGGCGCCACCACCAGCGGCAGGACATTCTCCTTCGCCAGCGGCAGATTCGTCGCCGTGACCCACACCAGCGGCTCGCGCCACACCCGCATGCCGCCATTGACGAGCGACGGCTCGCGCATGATCAGGGCGAGGTCGAAGCTGCCCTGCCGGAAGCGCTCGATCAGATTGAGCGTGAGATCGCAGGTCACCTCGAGAGCGACCCCGGGATAGGCTTGGCTGAAGCGCGCCAGCACCCCGGACAGATGCATGGTGGCGAAATCCTCCGGCGTGCCGAGCCGCACCGTGCCGACCAGGTCGGGTTCCTTGACGCGCGCCAGGAGATCGTCATTGAGCGCCAGGATTCGCCGCGCATAGTCGAGCAGCACCTCGCCGGCCGGCGTCAGCCGCACCAGCCGCGGATTGCGCTTGAGCAGCGACCGCCCGACCGCCTCTTCCAGTCTCTTCATTTGCAGCGAGATCGCCGGCTGGGTGCGAAGCAGCCGCTCCGCCGCCCGCGTGAAGCTTCTGGTATCGGCGATGATCACGAAGGCCCGCAGCAGGTCCGGGTCGAGGCACTGCATGCGCGGATCATTGGTAAGTCTTGACAGTTCCATTTCGCAGGTCATGGGCCCCCGATGGCTTTTCTCTGGGTTATCCGATCCGGATCCTGGGGGCCTTGCCCATGGCCTTGAAACCGGAGGAGGCATTCTTACTGCAGATCCCCTGAAGGTTGCAGCAAAAATGTCGTTGCGATGCTGACAACTGTCGTATTCAGCGATTGGCGACGTAATGGAAGTAAGAAAAGGAAATGATCTGTATTTCGGCCACTTATGATGGTGAAAGGCGGGCCGTCACGGTGATTTCCACGTTCGAGCCGCCGGCGAGCTGCGTCGATTGGGTGCAGGTGCGGGCCGGCAGCTTGTCGCCGTCGAAAAACTTCCGATAGGCTTGGTTCATCACCGCCATGGTCGCAAGGTCGGTGAGGTGCACATCGACCCGCACGATGCGGTCCATGCCGAGCCCGATGCTTTGCAGCCCCCGGCGGATTGCCTCCATGACGAGCCGTGTCTCGGCGCCGATATCGCCATGCGCCGCGGCGCCGCCTTCAAGATCGCTCGCCACCACCCCGGCCATGAAGGCGTAAGCGCCGTCGCTGACCAGCACCGAATAGGGGGAGCCCTGGCTCGACACGCCCATGACGACGTGGCGCTTGATCGTCACCCGAGATAAGCCTCCTTGACCTGCGGATTGGCCATCAGCTCCTCGCCCGAGCCCTCGAGCACGATCTCGCCGGTTTCGATGACATAGCCGTAATCGGCGATCTGGAGCGCCAGAAAGGCGTTTTGCTCGACGAGCAGCACCGCCACGCCGCGCTTGCGGATCTCGACCACGGTCTCGAAGATCTGCTGCACCAGGATCGGTGCAAGCCCCATCGAGGGCTCGTCCAGCAGCAGCACCTTGGGATTCGACATCAGCGCCCGCGCGATTGCCAGCATCTGCTGCTCGCCTCCGGACAGCGTTCCCGCCACCTGGCTGAACCGCCGCTTCAGCACCGGGAACATCCCCAGCGCCATCTCCTCGGTCCGCGTGATGTAGTCCTTGTCGTTGCTGAGGAAGGCGCCGATCCGCAAGTTTTCCGACACGGTCAGCCGGCTGAAGATGCGCCGCCCCTCCGGTACCTGCACCACGCCGCGCGCGACGATCTGATGCGCCGGCAGCTCGCTCAGCCGCAGGCCGTTATACACGACCTCGCCCTCGGCTGCCGCCAGGATGCCGGAGATGGCCCTGAGCGTCGTGCTCTTGCCTGCGCCATTGGCACCGATCAGCGTCACGATCTGGTTTTCGCCCAGCGCCAGCGACACCCCCCTGAGCGCGTGGATCTTGCCGTAATAGACATGAAGGTTGCGGACCTCGAGCAGAGCCATTGACAGCCTACTTCAATGCCGTCTGAGCGGTGGTGCCGAGATAAGCCTCGATCACCCGCGGATCGCTTTGCACCTCGGCAGCGGTCCCCTCGGCGATCTTGATGCCGTGATCGAGCACGCTGATGCGGTCGGAGATTCCCATCACCACCCGCATCGAATGCTCGATCAAGAGAATTGTCACGCCGAGCTGATCGCGCACCCGCCGGACGAAGTCCATCATGTTGCGACTTTCGCGCGGGTTCATGCCGGCCATCGGTTCGTCGAGCAGCAGCAGCCGCGGCTTGGTTGCCAGCGCCCGGCCGATCTCGAGCCGCCGCTGCTCGCCATAGGCCAGATTGCGCGAGACCACATCGCCCCGGCCCTTGAGGCCGATGAAGTCGAGAATGCGCACTGCCTCGTCCTGCGCCTCGACCTCGTCGCGGCGTGTCGATGGCAGCGCCAGCACCGCCCCGAGCCAGGTCGATTTGAGATGGATATGCATGCCGACCAGAATGTTCTCGAGCGCCGTCAGATTTCGGAACAGGCGGATGTTCTGATAGGTCCGGTTGATGCCGGCGCTCGCCACCCGGTCGGGGGTCACGCCGTCGACCCTCGCAC
Source organism: Aestuariivirgaceae bacterium (assembly GCA_036265615.1). GTDB lineage: Bacteria > Pseudomonadota > Alphaproteobacteria > Rhizobiales > Aestuariivirgaceae > DATAFF01. The sequence goes on along the minus strand of DATAOT010000185.1, from coordinate 14,787 downwards.
CGTTGAACCATACCCGGCCGGCATCCGGCGGGTAGAAGTTCATGATGCAGTTGAACACCGTGGTCTTGCCGGCGCCATTCGGCCCGATCACGCTGTGGATGCGGTGCTCCTCGATGTCGAGGTCGAGCTTGTCGACCGCGGTCAGGCCGCCGAAGCGCTTGGTCATCTGCTCGGTCTTGAGGAGCGCCTTGACCGTCATGCCTTGGCGCCCTCGCGTTGCAGCTCGGCATCGACCTCCTGCTTCAGCTGCTGTTCGGCCCGGATCTCGCGACGCTTTGCCGCCGACGGCCACAGGCCCTCAGGCTTGAGCCGCATCACCGCGATGATCGCCAGGCCGTAGAAGAGATAGCGATATTCGCCGAACTCCCGCAGCATTTCCGGGAGCCCGATCAGCACCAGCGACCCGAGCGCCACTCCCGGCAGGCTCCCCATGCCGCCGACGATGATGAGCGCCAGGATGTTGATCGAGATGATGAGCTGGAAGCTGTGCGGATAGATCGAGCCGAGCATGGTGGCGAAGATCGAGCCGGCGAGGCCGGCAAAGGCCGCCCCCAGCCCATAGGCCAGCAGCTTGACGTTGATCAGGTTGATGCCGAGCGCCTGCGCCACGTCCTCATCGTCGCGGATCGCCGTCCATGCCCGCCCGAGGCGCGAATCCTCGAGCCGCCATGCCACATAGGCCGCGACCAGCGACGAGGCCAGCGCCAGATAGAACAGGAGCACCGGCGTGTTGAGCTCGAGGCCGAAGAAGTTCGGCCGCGGAATGCTGAGAATGCCCTTGGCGCCGGCGAGCAGCGGCGCCGCCGCATCCGACAGCACGATCACCCTGACGATCTCGCCAAGGCCCATGGTGGCCACCGCCAGATAATCGCCGCGCACCTTGAGCACCGGCACGCCGAACAGCACCCCGAGGATGACCGAAGCCAGCACCGCGATCGGCATCGCCTCCCACCAGGTGAGCTGCGCCAGCGCATGCGCGTCATTGGCGGTCAGGAGCGCCGTCGTATAGGCGCCGGTCGCATAAAATGCGACAAAGCCGAGATCGAGCAGGCCGGCGAGGCCGACCTCGATATTGAGCCCCATGCCCATCAGCATGAAGAGCCCGACCAGCAGGAACACCTGGCCGACGAAATTGCCTGCATAAAGCGGGAACAGCGCAAACAGCACGAAGGCGACGGCAAGCCCGATGCCCCGCAAGCTCCGCCGCGATCCGGCCGGCATCTCGTCGATCCGCGCCTTCATCCGTGGCTGGACCATGGTGTAGAGCACCGTCGCGATCGCGCCGAGGACGAACATCAGCACAGCCCCTCCGGGCTTCATCCCGGTATAGGTGTAGATGAGATCATGCAGCGGCTTGGTGGTGCTGCTGTTGGCGAGCACCGGCCGGATCAGCTCCTGGAACAGCCCGGCCATGCCGCTCGCCACCAGCCCCCCGGTCAGCGGCCGGCGCAGCCAGCCGGGCAGCTCGACGAGGAGCGCGCCGGCGGCGCCCAACCCGGCGCCCAGCAGCAGCATGACGGTGATGCCCTCGAGCAGGGTCGGACGGGAGAAGGTGAGGAATTTGAAGAGCGGGGGATCGAGCGCGACAAAGATCGTGCGCAGATTGATGAGGCTCATGGCGAGCGGCAGAATTGCCACGATTGCCGCCGCCAGCAGCCCCGCGGCAGCCCCCGCCAGCACCGTCTGCCCGGCGCTCGCAAACAGGTGGCGGCGCGCCGCCACGATGCCGATGCTCGCATAGACCAGCCCGAGCGTCGCATAGCCCAGCGTCAGCACGCCGACGATGATCGGCCGGTTGTTGAACATGCCGAGAATGCCCACCAGCGCCAGCATGAAGCCGGCGAGACCGAGCTGGGCGCCGACCTGGAACGCATGCCTCCACGGCCGCGCATCCTCCGTCTCGACCCGGCTGGCAGCGACGATGTCGAACGACATGGGTCAGGCCCTCTTCTTGGCAAGGGTTTCGCCGAGGAGACCCTGGGGACGGAAAACCAGCACCATGACGAGGAGCGTGAAGGCGATGAGATCCCGCAGCTGATAGGGCGCCGGAATGCCGATGCCGTCCAGGAAGAGCGCTGGGCCCATCGACTCGACGATGCCGAGAAAGAAGCCGCCGATCATCGCGCCCGGTATGTTGCCGATGCCGCCGAGCACCGCCGCCGAGAACGCCTTGATGCCGGGGATGAAGCCCGAATAGAAATAGATCTGCTTGTAGACGAAGCAGTAGAGCACGCCGCCGATACCGGCCATGCAGGCGCCGAGCACGAAGGTGAAGATGATCACCCTGTTGCTGTCGATGCCCATCAGCGCCGCTGCGTCGCGGTCCTCCGAGACCGCCCGCATTGCCATTCCCATCTTGGTCTTCTGGACGATGACATAGAGGAACAGCATTGCCGCGAGCGCGGTGAAGATGACGATCGGCTGAATGATCGGGATGTCGTAGCCGAAGATGTCGAACGCCCCCTTCATCCATTCGGGATCGGGATAGGAGCGGACATTGTTGCCGAACATCCCGCGGAATGTGTGCTGGATGGCGAAGGATGCGCCGATGGCGCAGATCAGCGGTGCGAGCGAGGCGACATGGCGGAACGGCCGATAGCAGATCCGCTCGACGATCAGCGCCGTCGCGGTGCACACCGTCATCGACAGCAGCATGATCGCCGTCATCGACAGTATGGGATAGCTGTCGAGAATGCCGGCACGGTGCAGGCTGCGCGCCAGGAAGAAGGCCGAGAACGCGCCCGTCATGGTGATGTCGCCATGCGCGAAGTTGATCAGCCTGAGGATGCCGTAGACCATGGTGTAGCCGAGCGCGATCAGCGCATAGACGCCGCCGATGGTCAGTCCGAACAGGAAGAAATCAAGCCACTGCGCGGTGGAGTAGGTGCCCTTGATCAGGGTGCCGATGGTGCCTCCCACCACCACCGCGAGCATTGCGATGCGCAATCCCCACAGGATGATGTCGACGAAGGTGATCTTGTGCAGACTGCTGAAGGTCGCGGACGGGGATGGAGTGGTATCGGCGCTCGCCGTCATGTGCGCTTGCCCATGAGGGAAGGGGATGTGATCATCTCGGCTCGACCTGACACCGGCGCAATGAACGCGCAAATGAACACCGGCCATGAGAACTTGGCTGTCCTCATGGCCGGCCTTGCCTTACTTCGCGGGGGGATAGATCTTCTTCGGATTCTTGCCCGCTTCGAACGTCGAAGGATCGCCGTCGGTGAACTGGTAGACGGCGAAGTTGAAGCCGCCGCACTGGCCGTGCTCATTGCAGTTGATCGGGCCGGAGATGCCTTCGTAGCCTTTGGTCGAGAACAGCTCGTCCCGCAGCGCCTTGCGGCCGATATACAGGTTGCCCTGGTCGTCGGTCTTGCCAACCTTCTCGATCGCCTTCGCGAGAATTGCGGCGGCATCGTAGGCCTGGGCATGGAAGGCGTTGATCGGGCCTTCGCCGTACTTCGCCTTATACTTCTCGACGAACTGCGGATACCTCTTGCCCATCGCCTCCGGCGAGATGTCGACATTGGTGATGACGAAGTCCTTGGCCGCATCGCCAGCCGCTTCGAGCAAGCCCGGCGCCATCACCGCGCTGCCGCCGATGACGTGGGTGCCTTTGAGGCCCTGGATCTCCGGCGCCTGGCGGATGATCTGCGCCGTCGAGGCGACGAAGATCGGCAGGTAGAACACGCACGGCTTCTTGGTGGCGATGCCGGTCAGCATCGGCCGCATGTCGACGTCGGTCGGCGTCACCGCCTCTTCGGCGACCACCTTGCCGCCGAGCTCCTTGAAGTGGTTGGCGGCGGCCTTGGCGAGCTGCGAGGCATAGGGGCTCCCGTCATGGACGGTGGCGAGAGTCTTGCACTTCAGCTGCTTGTAGAAATACTCGGCGTCGTTGAAGCCCTGGTCGGCATCCGAATAGATCGTCCGCATATAGCCGAAATATTCCGGCTTGCGGTCGGGTGCGGTGAGCGAGGGCGCCGTGGTGGCGGTGCCGATATCGACGATGCCGGCCTTCCACAGGATCGGCGCCGCTGCCGTCGCTGCGCTGGAGCAGGCCGGGCCAAGCACCGCGACGATGTTGGGCACCGTCGATAGCTTGGTTGCCGCCGTCTGTCCGCCCTCGGCGTTGCATGAATCGTCCTCGACGACCATCTGGATGGGATGGCCGGCAATCGTGTTGTTGATCTCGTCGAAGGCGATCTCGGCGCCACGCTTGGAGTCAACGCCCAGCGCCGTGTCCGGACCCGAGATCACCCAATACCCGCCGATCGTGATCGGCGCGTCCTTCGGGATCTCCACCACACCGAGTTCGTCGGTGACGGGGCCTTTCGTTTCCGCCGCCTGACCGGCCATGGTCCAACCCGCCGCCAGCGCGGCGACGGCCAAGGCCGAGATGCCCAGGGACAGCACTCTTTTCATTTGGAACTCCTTCCACGATAACACCGAGCCGCAGCGTCCGCCGTGCAGCGGGTTGTCGCCCTGCAGTGGCTCGATCATTTCCTCCCTGACGGGGTTGGCTTGAGCGGTGCCGGGCCCGTCGTAACGGTTCATGCTGCCCTTGGCCGGGGCTGAGTGTCAAACGGAAACACCCTTAATTTTCCGCCAGGAATTCACCCGGCGCGGGAATTCACCTGGCGAGCGTCAGACCCTCGAGCGGGATCGCGGGCTTGCGGCCGGCGATCAGGTCGGCGGTGATCCGCGCCCCGCCATGGCTCATGGTCCAGCCCATATGGCCCTGACCGGTGTTGAGCCACAAATTGCGCTGTTTGCCCTGGCCAAGGATCGGCGTTCCCTGCGGCGTCATCGGCCGAAGCCCGGCCCAATATTCGGCCTGCGAATAGTCGGCGCCGTCCGGAAACAGCCCCTTGATGACTTTCAGCATGTGCCGGAAATCGTCCGGCCGGTGGCTCGTGTCGTAGCCCGAGAACTCCGCCGTGGCGGTGACCCTCAGCCGGTCGCCGAGCGGGCAGTAGGCGGTGAGGTTCTCCTCGTCCACCCCGCCGATCCGCGGCGGATTGTTGCGCCCCGCCACCGGCACCGTGATCGAGTAGCCCTTGACCGGATAGATCGGCAGGTCGACGCCGAGCTCGCGCCCGACGCTCGGGCTGTAGACGCCGAGGCACAGCACATAGACATCGCCGCTGTAGCGCCCCTTGTCGGTGACCACCGCCTTGACCCCGTCGCCTTCCATCTCGAAGCCGGTCACCGCGGTGCCGAACCGGAAGGTGACGCCGCGCTCGGCGAGCCACTTGCCGAGATTGCGGGCGAACAGCCGGCAGTCGCCGCTCTCGTCGTTCGCCGCGTAGAGAGAACCTGCGATCTCGTGCTTGACGTTCTCGAGCGCCGGATCGAGCTTCACCGTCTCCTCCCGATCGAGCGTCCGGATGTCGCACCCATGGTCCTTGAGAATCTGCGACTTCACCGCTGCCGCCGCGAAGGACTCCGGCGACCGGTAGAAATAGATGAGGCCGCCCTGCCGCGCGGCGTAATCGATCGCCGCCCGCCTCACGGTCTCGTGCATCACCGACTGCGAGTAGTTGCACAGCCTGACCTTGCGCCGGGTGTTGAGCGCCGCCTTCTCCGCCGTGCATTCCCGCCAGAATTTCCACATCCAGGAGAGAAAGCCGGGATCGAGATTGGGCTTCAGCCTGAGCGCCTGGTCGTTGCGCCACAGCGATTTGAGCAGGATGCGCGGCGCCGCCGGCGACGACCACGCATAGGAATGTGCCGGCGCGATCAGCCCGGCATTGGCATAGCTCGTGAACGACGCCGGCTCCGCTTCGCGGTCGATGACCGTGACCTCGTGGCCATCGCGGTTGAGCTCATAGGCAGTTGTGATGCCGACAATGCCGGCACCGAGAACGATGGCCTTCATGCTGCACCTTCAGGATCTTAAAGCGCCGCCACGACCATGATCTCGACGGTGTATTCCGGCGCCGCGAGCTTGGCCTCCACCGTGGCGCGCGCCGGAGTGTTGCCGGGCGACACCCACTTGTCCCAGACTTCATTCATCTCGGAAAAGCTCTTGATGTCGGACAGCCAAATATTGGTCGAGATCAGCTTGGTCTTGTCGGTCCCAGCCTGCTGCAGGTACTTGTCGATGGTCGCCAGGATCTCGGTCGTCTGTTCCCGGACGGACTTTCCCTTGTTGCTCTGCGCGACAATGCCCGCAAGATGAACCATGTTGTTGCAGATTACGGCCTGACTCATCCTTGGGCCGACATCAATTCTCTTGATTGCCATTCGCTCTTCTCTTGCTCAGCCCGGCGCGGCGGATCATAGACTGAAGCCTTGCCGGAAATCCATCGGGAACCGGCCGTCGGGTTGACCCATGCCGGTTCCGCCTGCCGCCAAGGCGATCAACATTGCCGATTTGAAGAAGCTTGCCCGCAGGCGGCTGCCGCGCATCCTGTTCGACTGGGTCGAAGGCGGCGCCGAGGACGAGCGCGGGCTTGCCCGCAACGAGGGCCAGTTCGCGCGCTACCGCCTGCTGCCGCGCTATCTCGAGGACGTCGAGCGCATCGATCTGGAAACGTCGTTGTTCGCCCGCCGCTACGATGCGCCTTTCGGCATCGCGCCGACCGGCTTTGCGGGCCTGCTGCGCCCAGGCGCCGATCTGATGCTGGCGCGCGCTGCCGCTGCGGCAGGTATTCCGTTCATTCTGTCCGGCGCCAGCACCAGCTCGATCGCCAGCGCCGCCGCCGCCGGCAATGGCAATGTCTGGTACCAGCTCTATGCGCCGCGCGACGCCCGATCCTGCGACGACATGATCGGCCGCATCCGCGATTGCGGCGTCGGCGTGCTGGTCTATACCGTCGATATTCCGGTCGAGGCCAAGCGCGAGCGCGACATGCGCAACGGCTTCGATCTGCCGCTCGCCGTCACCCCGCGCCTCCTCGCCGATGTGCTGAGCCATCCCAGCTGGCTTCTCGGTTATCTGCGCGCCGGCGGACTGCCGGTGATGGAGAACTGGGCTCCCTATGCCCCGGCCGGCGCCGATGCCGTGTCGGTGGCTCGGACCATGAAGTCGCATTATTACCCGATCCAGACCTGGGAGGATTTCCAGCGCATCCGCGATGGCTGGCGCGGCACCCTTATCGTCAAGGGCCTCATCCATCCGGCCGATGCCGAACGCGCCGCCCGTCTCGGCGCCGACGGCGTCATCGTCTCCAACCATGGCGGCCGCCAGCTTGACAGCGCCCCGACGGCGCTCGAGATCCTGCCCGAGATCCGCGCCGCCGTTCCGCCCGGCCACGCGGTCATGGTCGATGGCGGCTTCCGGCGGGGCGCCGACATCGTCATTGCCAGGTGCCTCGGCGCCGATTTCGTCTTTCTCGGACGGCCGACGCTCTATGGCGTCGTGGCCGGCGGCGAAGCCGGTGCCGCCCGCGCCATTGCCATCATCCGGGACGAGATGGTGCGGACCATGGCTCAGATCGGCCGGCGCTCCGTGTCCTCACTGGACGCGACCTGCCTCATGACCGCCGATCGATGGTGACGACTAGAGCCCGGCCAAAGCGCTGGCCCGCAAGACCTGGCGGTCGACTTCCCCCATTGCCGCCGCCTTCCTGATGCGCGTCGACATCAGCCGCCGCAGCGATGCCTCTGCCACAAGATCGATGCCGCCGGGGGCGCTCGCCGCGAACTCGTCCCAGGCCTCGTTCGAGACGGCCTGCAGATCTCGCGTCGTTGGGGAAAAACTCGGCTTCATGTCTCGGCTCCCGATGCCTGGAGAGGCAGCTGGTCGATGCCAACTGCGTCGGTTGCTGGCACAAGCACCAAACTCACCCGACCCCGCGCGAGGTGATGATCCACAAAGGTGTCAAAAGAATGAAGCAGGCTCTGTCGGCAGGCTTTGTGCGGCTGCGTCCTTGCAACGAGGTCCTGTCCCGATTTGATTCTCAAGGAGCATGACATGGGAAAATATGTCGATGGATTTGTCGTCCCGGTTCCCAAGGACAAGGTCGATGCCTATCGCCGCATGGCGGAGGAGGCCGGCAGGATCTGGAAGGAATATGGGGCAATTCATTTCGTCGAATGCATCGCCGAGGACGTCAAGCCGGGAGAGGTCACCTCGTTTCCGCAAGCCGTGAAGCTGAAGCCCGATGAGACCGTAGTCTTTTCCTGGATCGTCTATGAGTCGCGCGCCCACCGCGACAAGGTCAACGAGCAGGTCATGAAGGACCCCCGCATTGCCGGCCTCGACGTAAAGTCCATGCCGTTCGACGCGAAGCGCATGTTCTTCGGCGGTTTCGAGGTGCTGGTCGAGCTCTGAAGACCCTTTCGCGGATGTTTGAGCGGCCGCCCCGGTGGGCCGACACGCCGGCGGCGATGGTCTGCAACCACATGTGGTTGCCAAGTCGAGGGCGCACGGCACCATCCCGCCTTGGCCGGGCAGGGCAATTTGAACCGATAGGAACAGCGCGCTTCCCTTAAATGGGGAAGGACATCACCATCCGGTCTTCCACCGGGCGCTCGACTTGCAGGTCGGGCAAATGCGGTTGCCGGGTCCGAAGCTGTCGAAGGAACTGTCGCAGATGAGGCAGCGCCGCTTCTTGGCCTGGGACCTCTCTTCCAAGTGGGACTTCTCTTCCAAGTCGATTTCCGGGAGGTTTTCCGCTTTGCGGGCGCGGGTGCGATCCCGATGAGTGGTCATACAGCAATCCTGATCATGAACCGACCGTGTTCGATCGGCTTTTCAACTAGATAGGAAGCCCCCAACCCTTCTGCAACACATGTCCGGGGGCATTTCAGGGACGAATCATTGTTCGTTTAACGATTTGTTAACCGAATTGTTCTACGCCTGTACGGACGGTGATTCCGGCGAACGGCTGAGGAGGTCCTCATGGCCGCAGTCTGGGTCAGTTACGCTGAGCTTGCCGAGCATCTCGGAATTTCCCCTGAGGCAGCGCGCCAGAAGGCCATCCGCGCTCGCTGGCAGCGCCAGCGTGGCGAGGATGGCAAGGCACGCGTCCTGGTCGATGTGGAAGAGGCTGCGGCGGCACACCGCCCGCGGCCGGTCGACCGGCCGGACGAACAGGGTACGACCGCCGCCCTGATCGCTGCTCTCGAGCAGCACGTCACAACCCTGAAGGAGGAACTCGCCAAGGCCCAGACGCTGGCCGCCGAGCGCGACCTCGATGCCTATCGGGAGCGCGAACGCATCGCCGATCTGACGACCCAGCTCCTCACCTTTGCCGGCGAGGCGATGGCGGCACGGGCGCTGCGCAACCAAGGCGAGATGCGCAGCCCGGACGGCCTGCCGCCTCCGCGCCGGCAGCTTTGGCAGCGCCTGGGTGACCGGCTGCTTGCGACATGGAAACGCAGCAACCAGATGTCTTGATGTCCGGTGCCGGTGGGCGTCAGTGGTTTGGTGTCGACATGAACGAAAATGTGGATCTGACCGAGCAGGGCCTGCTCAAGGTGATGCTCGAACGCGATGTGCTCAGGGCCGATGTCGAAAGGCTCACCCGCCTTCTTGCCAAGGCGGAACGTCAGCTTGCGGCCCGCGCCCGCTCCTGCCGCCTTTACGGCTGCCATTTCGAGCGCGCCCGCAAGCAGGGTCAGCCGAGCACCTCGGGCGACCGTCTTGTCCCTCGCGCCCGGCGGGCCTGACCGCCTCGGAAGTGTCGGCTTTTTTCCAGATATTAACCCATAATTTCAAGAGCTTTGGCGCAATCCGGAAAGCCGTCGCGTCGTTCTGAGGCCCATGGTAGAGTTGCATCGCGGCACGAGGAATAGCCGGTGCATCGGAGAGGGTGTGTGCCGGCGCAAAGCACGAGGACAGATCGAGATATGCGCAAGATCCTTTTGGCCACTGCGCTGTTGGGCAGTCTGATGGTCCCCCTGGCAGGCACGGCTGATGCTGCCAAAGTCATTATCGCACCCGGCATCGGAGGTTGGGTTGGTCCGGGACCCTATGTCGGGCCGGGCTATGGCGGGGGCTATGTCGGGCCGGGCTATGGCGGGGGCTATGTCGCTCCCGGATTTGGCATCGGCTGGGTGGGACCCGGCTACTACTACAATCCCGGTTACTACGACCGCTATTATCATCCCCGCTACGGCTATTGTCGCTCGACTTGGTACCGCGGCGTGCGCGTCTGCAGGTGGCAAAAGCGCCGCTGGTGGTGATCGAGGCTTCGGGGGCCAGCCAGCACCGGCTGGCCCACCGAGCGGTATCAGTGGCCTCTGTCGAGCATCTGGCCGAACCCGAACGCAACGAGCGTTGCGAGTATCAGGATCGGCACGAGCCAATGGGCATTGCGTAGGCCGGCATGATCGGCGAGCGCGCCGAGCATCACCGGCATCGTGAGGAGCGCCACCCCGAGGGCGATCGTCGAGCGGGCGCTTGCAGCATCGCTGGCCGGCCCGGCGGCGCCGAGGGCGAGGCTGACGGTGAGCGGGAAGAGCAGCGACACGCCAGTCCCGAGAATGAAAAGTCCGCCGATCGCGACGCCGGGCTGGCTCGCCCCCCAATAGATCAGAAAGCCGGCAAGAGTGATTGCAAGTTGGACGACCAGCAGCGGTGGCGCCGCGATGATCCGGGCCTACAGATTGCCCGATGCCCGCCCGATGAACATGCCCAGCACGAAGGCCGCTGCGCCCGACGCGGCTGCTGCCTTGTCGAGCCCGATCACCCGCTCGAGAAACTCGCTCGCCCAGAGGAGGATCGAATATTCGATGGCGATGGCAAAGGTCTGGGCGCACCAGAACAGCCAGAACGCCCGCGGCAGCCGCACCGTTGGCGATTGCGCCGGCTGAACGGTGGCCTCCGGCAGCGCGATCCCGCGACATGCGAGGACGACCATGCCGCCGATCGCGGCGCTGATCAGCACCGCTCCCCGCCAGCCGAGGGTGAGCCACACGCAAAATCCCGTAAGCAGCGGCGCCAGCATGGCAAAGGCGTAGTTCAAGGCGGCAGCTTCGTTGATGACGAGGCTGCGCCGCGCGCCGTGAAGATCCGCAAGGATGGCGAACGCGATGGTCGGGAGGAAGCTGCCGCCAATGCCGATCAAGGCGCAGCCGGCGATGCTGACGGCCGGCCCGGGTGCGACAGCCAGCAGCACCGCGCCGGCCATGCAGCCGAACACGCCCAGCATGAGCACCCGGCGCCGGCCGTGTCGTCTGACCGCCCGCTCGCCGAGCAGGCCGACCAGGATTGCGCCGATCGCGATGGCGCTGGCATGCAGGCCGACGGTCCGATAGCTGAGGTTGAGATCCGTCTTGAGGAACGGTGCGATCGTGCCCTGAAGCGTCAGCATGAACGTGAAGAAGGCCAGCACCAGGTAGCAGCCGATGGTGCCGGACGAGCGGACGATGCGGGCGTTCGCTGTTCCGCCCAGTGCTGTCGGCATGTCGGATGCGGCTCCGATCTCGGTCGAGGCCGCCGGCGCGACCCGCGTCCCTCTGGCAGGATATCAGCACGGCAACGAAATGCTTGCCAGTGCTGGGCTCGTCGGTCGGCACTGCGCCCGCGTTTATGGAGAAGGTGAGCATCATGCGAAAGATCATTGGATTGGCTTTTGTCCTCGGGCTTCTGCCCAACCCTGCGAACGCCGCCGGTCCGCTCGGCCTGTGGTCGGCGGGGGACGGGCGCATTCACGTCAAGATCGACCACTGCGGCGAGGTCCTGTGCGGCAAGATCGTCTGGATTTCCGAGGCTGAGGCGAAGGAGGCGAGCAGCAAGGGTCTGCCATCGATCATCGGGCTCCAGCTCCTGTCCGAGCTTCGACCCTCCTCGAACCGCCATGGTCAATGGGAGGGCAAGGTCTACAACCTCCAGGACGGCCGCACCTACAGCGTCTATCTGCGGCCGAGCAGCGATCAGATGGAAGTCGAGGGCTGTCTCCTGATCTTCTGCCGCACCCAGATCTGGCCGCGTGTCGAAAGCCAGGGCCGGTCAGGCGGTCACGACCGCCTGCTTGCGAGCACCTCAACCGTGATCCGGCAGTTCGGATCGAGGAAGCCGTGGACGGCGAGCCCCGTCGAGGCCGGGCCCGGTCGCGCGTAATATGCGTTACGGATTGTCATATTCGCATGAAGATCCTTTTCGCTGGCCGCGCCGACATAATACGTTTGCTGCTTCACCACATCGGCGAAGCGGAACCCATGCGCGGCAAGACGATGGGATAGGACTTCCATGATGCACCGGGTGGCCGCCGCCGGCGGCTGCTGCGGACCTGTCCAGCGCGCTGCAAGGCCGAGCGCCTTGCCAGCCCGGCGCTCGACGAGGGACACCCCATTCGAGACGACGAGACCGGTTGAGCCGGTCGCGCCCGCTTCCGCGATGATGTCGACGACCGCTGCCGCTCCATGCGGCAGCATGGCAAGGACTGCCGCACCGGGATCGGCGCCGAGCACGGCGGTGGCGGTCTCTGTTCGTGCCGTGGCGGCGGCATCGGCAGCGAGAAAGAGATGCGCCGAGACGACTGCATCGAGCGACGCTTCGAAGCCCTTGAGCAGATCCTGAACCAGGCCTCTCAGCCGCGATAAGTCGGCGCCCGGATCAAGCACCAGCCTCAGGTGAACGATCCCGCCGAACGCGACCACGCTGGCCTGTGCGCCGTGATGCGGTCGATGCGTTTCCGCGGTTGGTGGACCGTCCGTTGCACCATGCACGTCGATCTCGACCATCATGCCGGGATAATAGAATTGAGGAACGCCGATGGTCAGAACCAGCGGCACCGGCTTGAGCGATTTCCGCAGCATGGGCTCGACGGCATCCAGCGGCGTCGCTGCGTCCATTGCCGCATAGGCCACAAGCTTGCCGAGCCGGTCGGGCGCAAGGCCGCAGCGCGCGAGCTCATCGCCGATCCGTCCGGCGATGAGCTCGAGCTGGTTCCTCAACTTGCCGGGAAACAGCACCCTTGCATCGCGGTCGAGCGGGCACTGGCCGCAGCTCCACAGGCAGCCGTGATCGAGCACCGCCAGCGAATACGGCACCTCGATGCCCATGCGCCAATCACGGCCGAAAGGAACGAAGCGCCGTGTCATTCAGGGCAATGCCGCGCCGTCGCGAGCCTGGCGAGCGCCGGCGGTGCGGAGGAACGGCTACTCACGACCCGAACACGAATCGTGTGCCCGTATAGGAACGCAATAATTTAGTTGGCATCTCAGCCCTGGCCATCAGGAAAAACGGCTCACCAGTGCAGTGCAGAGGGATGACGTAATCCATGCCGATCTGCTTCAGTTCCTCGATTGTCTGGCGGACATAGTCGTCCTTGTATGGCGCGAGGTGAAACCCCCCGATCACCGCATGCACCTTGCCAACTCCCGATGCTGCCTGGGCCTGCTTGATTGCGTTCACCACCCCGCGATGGCTGCAGGAAGTCAGCACGACAAGGCCGCGACCTTTCAGATTGAAAGCAGTCGCGATCTCATGCCGGAACTGATCGGGTACGACGGTTTTCGTTCGCTCGGTTTCGGGCAGCTTGTCGGCATAGCAGCCAAGACCGTGATCGACGCCAACCTTCATCGCTGTCGGAGACAGCAGCTTCTCAAAGCTGTTCAAGCCGATCTGGCCGGTGGTGAAGCCGTGGTCAGCCAGCAGTGATGGTCCCTCGGCATATGTTACCGCAAGTTTCGCCTTCTCGAGCGCCTGCCGGTCGAGCACACCGAAATTTCCATGGACTGGCGGGGCGATCCATTCACGTGCGCAAAAGCAATCCTCGCCGCCGATATAGAAGGGGAGCTTGGGTTTCAGCTTGTCGCCATGATGCCGCAGGAAACCGACCAGTCCCCCAAAGTGATCATAATGCCCATGGCTCAGCACGAGAGCATCGAGTGCCGATGGATCGATGCGGAGGAGATCGACATTGTTGATCAGCGCCTCCGGCGTGTATCCGAAGTCGACCAGGATGTTTCGGGTCTCCGCCGCACGGCGCGACCGGACATGCATCGAGAGACCAAACTCGCTGATCAGGGTCCGGTCAGGCGGCTTGTCGCCAATTCCCCAACCGAAATGCTGAATATCGACGTCGTCCGTTTTTCTGCCTGGCGCCACCGCAAACTGGTAGCTGTCGATCACCACCCGCACGTCCAGAGCGTCGACCTCCGGCACTGTTCCAGCCAGCGGCATGGCGCGTGCCGGGCTGCTGCCATTAAGCAACGAAGCGACCAGGGCACTGAACACGGCCGACCCTCCGCCACAAATGACATTGCGGCGGCTTATCGCAAGCGCATCAGGCTCTTGGTGGATCGACACAGCATCCCTCCAGTGATCGCAATCGTTCTCAGAAAGAGGCGCGCATTCGAAATCTTTGAAATGGCTTGGAATACAATGGTGGGCAGTACTGGGATCGAACCAGTGACCCCTACGATGTCAACGTAGTGCTCTACCGCTGAGCTAACCGCCCGGGGGAACTCGTGGATATATCGGGATCGCTGCGGTGGTGCAAGGCTTGACGACCTGAAGGTGCCGCGCGTCAGGCGGCCATCATCCGCTCCACCTCGGCGACGAGGTCGCGCAGATGGAACGGCTTCGACAGGACCTTGGCTTCCTTGGGCGCCCGTGAATCGGGATGAAGCGCCACCGCCGCAAAACCGGTGATGAACATGATCTTGAGCCCGGGATCGAGCTCGGCGGCGCGCCTCGCCAATTCGATCCCGTCCATTTCCGGCATGACGATGTCGGTGAGCAGCAGATCGAATGCCGCCCCCTTCAACTCCTCGAAGGCCGACAAGCCCTCCGAGAAGGACGAGACGTCATGCCCCGCCTTGACCAGCGCCTTGACCAGGAATCGGCGCATGTCCTCGTCATCCTCGGCCAGCAGAATTCTCGCCATG
>DATAOT010000184.1:0-16600 GCA_036265615.1 Aestuariivirgaceae bacterium | reverse complement strand
GCGGCCGCCTTTCGAAGCCGACCGCGACCTTTCCGTCGAGCATGCCGGGCCGCAAGAGCGTCAGCGCCTCGGCATCGCGGCTGCGCTTGCTTGCAGCGCGCCTGCCGGAGCGGTCGAGGAGGGGCGCCATCACGGGGTCGGTAAGGCCGGTCAGGTTGCCGTCTTCGTACAGAAGGCGGGCCGTCAGCCACCAGCCCTCGTCGCTCACCGCCAGCAGCCGATTGCCGTCGCCGGACAGGGCAAGACCGGAGAGACCGCCAAAACGCGGATCGGGCGAGGCAAGCTTGATGCCGCCCCGCCAGTAGAGGCCGGGAGCAAGGCGACCGTTCTTGTCATGGCTGAAGCTCCAGGGCTCGACCCTGAGCGCGACTGGGCCTTCGTCCGGCCCGGCGCCAATGGAGCTGCCGACGGCAGAGCCGAGCAGCAGAAGGGCGAGCGCCAGGGCCGCCCAGCCCCGCCCCCCGGCGGCGGCGATCATCGCCAGGCTCGGCGACGAAGCGGCGGGCGGGCCGGCATGACAGGGGCGCGCGCGGCGTTCTCCTCGAACAGCTCAGCGAGCTTCTCGGTCATCGCCCCGCCAAGCTCCTCGGCATCGACTATGGTGACGGCACGGCGGTAGTAGCGGGTGACATCGTGGCCGATGCCGATGGCGATCAGCTCGACCGGCGAGCGCGCCTCGATGTCGGCGATGACCTGGCGGAGGTGGCGCTCGAGATAATTGCCGTGATTGACCGAGAGCGTCGAGTCGTCGACCGGCGCACCGTCAGAGATCACCATCAGGATGCGCCGCTGCTCGGAGCGGCCGAGCAGGCGGTTGTGGGCCCAGATCAGGGCCTCGCCGTCGATGTTCTCCTTGAGCAGACCCTCCCGCATCATCAGGCCGAGATTGCGGCGGGCGCGGCGCCACGGCATGTCGGCGGATTTGTAGACGATGTGGCGGATGTCGTTGAGCCGGCCGGGGGCCGGAGGCTTGCCCTCGGCAAGCCAGCGCTCGCGCGACTGGCCGCCCTTCCAGGCGCGGGTGGTGAAGCCGAGGATCTCGACCTTGACGCCGCAGCGCTCGAGGGTGCGCGCGAGAATGTCGGCGCAGGTCGCGGCAACGGTGATGGGGCGGCCGCGCATTGAGCCGGAATTGTCGAGCAGCAAGGTCACGACGGTATCGCGGAACTCGGTGTCGCGCTCGACCTTGAACGACAAAGCATGGAGCGGATCGACGACGACCCGGGTGAGGCGGGCGGCATCGAGCAGCCCTTCGTCAAGATCGAAGTCCCAGGAGCGGTTCTGCTGCGCCATCAATCGCCGCTGCAGGCGGTTGGCGAGACGGGCGACGACGCCCTGGAGATTGGCGAGCTGTTTGTCGAGATAGTTGCGAAGCCGGGCCAGCTCGTCGCTGTCGCAGAGGTCCTCGGCGGCGATGACCTCGTCGAACTGGTTGGTATAGACCTTGTAGAAGTCGGCATTGGTGCCGGAGCCGAACGGGAGCTGCGGCCGCCACGGCTCCTCGCCTTCGGGAGTATCCTTGGCATCGAGATCCTCCGGCACATCGTCGCTGTCGATCTCGGCCGAGTCTTCCATCGCCTGGTCGGACTCGGCATCGCTGTCGCGCGTCTCCTGGCTCTCGGCGGCCTCCGCCTGCTGCTCGCCTTCGCGCACCTCCTCCGACTGGCCGCTGTCGGCCTCCTCGCCATCCTCCTGCTCGTCGCTCTGCTGGTCGGGGTCCTCGCCCAGCTCCTCGGCCATGTCGAGGGCGGCGATGATCTCGCGCGACAGGCGCGAGAAGCCGATCTGGTCGCTCATCCGTCCAGCGAGCGAATCGAGCTGGCCCGAGGCCTTTTCCTCGACCCAGGGGCGCCACAGCTCGACCAAGGTGGCGGCGTTCTTGGGCGGCCGCTCGCCGGTCAAGCGTTCACGCACGATCAGCGCGACCGCTTCCTCGAGCGGAGCGTCCTTGCGATCGGTGGTGTTCTGGGTGGCGCGGCGCTGATAGCGATCGCTCAGCATGGCGGTAAGGTTGGAGCGCATGCCCTGCATGGCATTGGCGCCGATCGCCTCGACGCGGGCCTGCTCGACGGCCTCGAAGACGGCGCGGGCAGTCTTGCCCTCGGGGCGATACCTGGCATGAATGTCGTCGCGGTGGTTGGCGAGGCGCAGCGACATGGAATCGGCGAGGCCGCGGGTGATCGCGACCTCCGGCCGGTTGAGATCGCGCGACAGCTGCGGCAGCCGGGCGCGATGGCCGGACAGGCCAGGCTGCTCGGACCCGAAAGTGACCTGCAGCTCGGGGTCGAGCGCGACCGTCTTCATAGTGAGCGCCAGGGCTCGTTTGAAAGGACCGGCGGGTCCTTCCTTGTCGGCTGCCACCGTCAGCTCCTATCGCTCAGGCGAGCGCGACATTGGCGGTGGACTCCGGCAGCTCCTCGCCGAAGCAACGCTGATAGAACTCGGCAACGAGACCGCGCTCGAGCTCGTCGCACTTGTTGAGGAAAGTGATGCGGAAACCGAAGGCGAGATCGCCGAAGATCTCGGCATTCTGGGCCCAGGTGATGACTGTGCGCGGGCTCATGACGGTCGAGAGGTCGCCATTGACGAAGGCATTGCGGGTGAGATCGGCGACCCGGACCATGTTGGCGATGGCCTTGCGGCCCTTGTCGGATTGGTAGCTCTTGACCTTGGCCAGCACGATCTCGCATTCGCGGGCATGCGGCAGATAGTTGAGGGACACGACGATCGACCAGCGATCCATCTGGGCCTGGTTGATCTGCTGGGTGCCGTGGTAGAGGCCGGTGGTGTCGCCAAGGCCGACAGTGTTGGCGGTGGAGAACAGACGGAAGGCGGGATGGGGCCTCAGCACGCGGTTCTGATCGAGGAGGGTCAGGCGGCCGGAGCTTTCGAGCACGCGCTGGATGACGAACATGACGTCAGGCCGGCCGGCATCGTATTCGTCGAACACCAGCGCGACATTGTGCTGATAGCACCAGGGAAGGATGCCCTGCCGGAACTCGGTGATCTGCTTGCCGTCCTTGAGCACGATCGCGTCCTTGCCGACGAGGTCGATGCGGCTGATGTGGCTGTCGAGATTGACACGGATGCAGGGCCAGTTCAGGCGGGCAGCGACCTGCTCGATGTGAGTCGACTTGCCGGTGCCGTGATAACCCGTCACCATCACGCGCCGGTTGTAGGCGAAGCCGGCCAGGATCGCCAGGGTCGTCTCGCGGTTGAACAGATAGTCCTCGTCCAGATCGGGCACGTGCTCGCCAACCTGGGAAAAGGCCGGAACCTCCAGATTGGTGTCGATTCCGAACAGCTGGCGGACAGAAACCTTGATGTCCGGCACTCTGATCTCGGATTCGGCAGGTAACTCGCCAGTGTTCAATGTCATGACTGCACTTTCTTGAATGCCGTGGCCTGATCTCAACCAGTGCCGGGCTCGAACGGACGCTTTTAGTCGGTGAGAAGAAGTGTCGCAAGGCGGAGGAACGACGCCCTCTTAGCAGAAACCCGAGCTTCTGAGGCGATCATAGGCCTGGATGATCTCTCGGAAACGGTCCTCCATCGCCCGGCTGCCGCCATTGGCGTCGGGGTGGAAACGCTTGACGAGCATCTTGTACTGCGCCTTGACCTCGCCGGGCGTGGCATGCTCGTCGAGGCCCAGGCTCTCGAGCGCCTTCTTCTGGTCGTTGCGAAGGGCACGCGGCGCCGGCGCAGACTCAGGCCGCGGGGCAGATTCGCCGAACAGCCCCAAGGGGTCGCGGCCCGGCCGCGCGCCGCCGGCGGCACCGCGGCGAAACCGGCCGCCGTTCAATTCCGCCCAGGAGTTCTCCCCGAGCTTCCAGGTGGGGCGGTGACCGGTGGCGTCGGCCTTCTGGAAGACCCGCACGGCTTCCTCGTCCATGCCTGCGAAGTAGTTGTAAGTCTTGTTGTATTCCTTGACGTGATCCAGGCAGAAATCGTGGTATTCGCCCTCGGCCCGGCGGCCCTTCGGGGCACGATAGCCGCCATGCCGGGAGCAGCCCGGCCATTGGCACGGACCGGCATTCTGATCGGCAGCGAGCTTGCGCGGCTTGACGCGGATGCTGTCGAAATATGTAGACGTCAGCTTCATCGTCTCGAGATTATGGTGGCCTGCGACCGATGCCGCAAGCCGAGGATGGGCAAAGGTGACAAAGAAAATGTGAATATCAGCAAGGGGTAGCAAGGTGGCGCTCGGAACCGTCGGCCAGGCGATTCTTTCGAAACTCGCGCGGGCATTTCCCGATGCGGAATTGTCGCTCGAGGATCAGTCGCATCTGCATGCCGGCCATGCCGGGTCGCGCCCTCACGGCGAGACGCATTTCAAGCTGCATGCGGTGTCCCCGGCCTTTGCGGGAAAGAGCCGGATCGAGCGGCACCGGATGATCAACGCGGTGCTCGAGGACGAGCTTCACGGGCGGGTGCATGCGCTGTCCATCGTCGCGCGGGCGCCCGGGGAAGTGTAGGCGGTAGGCAGTAGGCAATAGGCAATAGGCAATAGGCAATGACCGGTGCTCTTCCCTACTGCCTACTGCCTACTGCCTATTGCCTTTAGCTCTGGCGCTCCGCCAGCGGCGTGACGCGGATCGACACCAGCTGGTTGCGCCGCTTGCGGACGACCTCGAAGCGGAAGCCGTGAAAGGTGAAGGCCTGGCCCGCTTCCGGAATCATTTGAGCCTCGTGGATCACGAGGCCGGCAATGGTGGTGGCCTCGTCGTCCGGCAGATGCCAGCCATGCATCCGGTTGAGGTCGCGGATGGGTACGGCGCCATCGACCAGATAACTGCCCGAAGATTCGCGGCGGACGCCGACGGCGCCGACATCGTGCTCGTCGCGGATCTCGCCGACGATCTCCTCGAGAATGTCCTCGAGGGTCACGAGACCCATGACCTCGCCATATTCGTCGACCACCAGGGCGAAATGCGCCTTGCGGCGCAGAAAGGCGGTGAGCTGGTCGGCGACGGTGGTGGTGTCTGGGACGTACCAGGGCGGCGTGCAGATCGCCTCGATGTCGATGGCCGCAACATCACCATGGGCGGCCTGCAGAGCCGCGAAGAGATCCTTGGCATGGAGGACGCCGACAATGTTGTCCGGCCGCTCGCGCCAGACGGGAAATCGGCTGTGACCGGACTTCAGGATTTCCTCGAGAATCTGCGCCGGCGGGCTTGCGGCATCGAGGCTTCGCATCTTGGTGCGGTGGACCATGACATCGAAAAGCTCGAGCTCCTTGAGGTCGAGAACGCCGCCCAGCATGTCGAGGTCGATCTTTCCGGCGGTGCCGGAGCGCTGATGCAGGTCGATGGTGCCGCGCAGCTCGTCATCGACCGAGCGGCTGGTCCTGGCGGTCGGGTTGATACCCGCCATTGCGAGGCCGCGGCTCAAGGCGGCGTCGACGGCGGCGGAGAACGGTGCGAGCAGATCGGTGACGAGCGTGAAGGGCGCGGCGGTGACCAGGGCGACCCGGTCGGGCGCGACCAGCGCGATGGCCTTCGGCAGGGCTTGGACGAAGATGAGAGCGAGGAGGGCGATCAGGGCGGCGGCATAGGCCGGGCCCGGGGGTCCGTACCAGTTGAGCGCGAGGCGGGTGGCAATGGCGGTGGCGAGGACGAGGGACGCAGTTGCGCCGACGGCGATCGCGGCGGTCACCCGGTCGGGCAAGGCGATCAGCTGGCGAACGGCGGCGGCCTTGGCAATGCCGCGCCGCTCGAGCTCGGTCATGCGGCTTCGCGAGGCTGCGCCGATGGCGGTGCCGGCGGTCACCAGGAAGCCCGCGAACAACAGGAGCGCGGCAATGGCCGCAATCTCCAGTTCATGGTCGAGGGTCATTGCATTGCAAGCTCTTCGGCCAGGAAGCCGATGATCGCCTCCTCGGGAATGCCAGTCTCGACATAGGACTCGCCGATGCCGCGGACGAGAACGAAGGCGAGCTCTCCGGCCCGCGCCTTCTTGTCATGACGCATGATGGCGAGCAGCCCTTTGGCGTCGGGCAGGAGCGGGCGGATGCCCGCAAGGTTGGTCGGGAGACCGAGCGCACCCAAATGCGCGGTCACCCGGGCGGCGGTGCCGGGCGGGCAACGTCCGAGCCGCTCCGACAGGCGGAAGGCCATGCTCGAGCCGATCGCCACCGCCTCGCCATGGATCAGGCGGTCGCCATAGCCGGTGGCAGCTTCCAAGGCGTGGCCGAATGTGTGGCCGAGATTGAGGAGGGCGCGCTGGCCGGTTTCCGTCTCGTCGGCGGCGACAATCGCGGCCTTGGCGCGACAGCTCGTGGCGACCGCATGCTTGAGGGACTGCGGGTCGCAGGCGAGCACGGCCCGGCCATTCTGTTCGAGCCAGGCGAAGAAGCCGGCATCGCCGAGAAGCCCGTATTTCACCACCTCGGCGTAGCCTGCCCTGAGTTCGCGCGGCGGCAGCGTGCGCAGGAGAGCGAGATCGGCTATCACCGCCCGGGGCTGGTGGAAGGCACCGATCAGGTTCTTGCCCAGCGCGGAATTGATGCCGGTCTTGCCGCCCACCGAGGAATCGACCTGGGCCAGAAGGGTGGTCGGGATCTGGGCATAGGCAACGCCGCGGCGGAGGATCGCGGCGGCAAAGCCGGCGAGATCGCCGATGACGCCGCCGCCAAAGGCGAGAACGAGGTCGGAGCGCTCGACACCGGCGGCGAGGAGCTCCTCGCACAGATCGGCCAGACGGGGGTAGCTCTTGCTGGTCTCGCCCGGCGGCACGATCGCGGCGGCGGACTTGATACCCGAGCTGGCCAGCGCCGCCTGGAGCGACGGGAGATGGAGCTCCGCCAGGTTGGCATCGGTGACGATGACGCAGAATGGCCGCTTCAGCAGCGGGCGCACCAGGGTGCCGGCCTGCTCCATGACCCGATGGCCGATGTGAATCGTGTAGGACCGGTTGCCGAGCGCCACATCGACGGTGGCCGGCGGTTCGGCGGGGGCTTCAGAATTCTCGGTCATCGCAGGCGACAGGATCCTCCATCATGCTCTAGCACATCCGCCCGCCGTTCTCAGCAGCACGGCCGGTGGCCTTGGACCGGAGAAAAATGATCGACGAGCGCCTGAAGAAGGTCGTTGACGATGACATTGTGCGACAAGTCGCGGCTGTCGATGGTGATAGCGGCTTCGGCGTAGACGGGATAGCGCTCATCGATCAATTGCCGCATGACCGCTTCCGGGTCCGCGGTGTCGAGCAGGGGCCGGTTGGAGCGGCGTCGTACGCGCTTCATGAGCAGCGGCAGCTCGGCCCGGAGCCAGACCGAAAGGCCGCGGCCGGCGATGAGCTTGCGGGTCTCGGGGTTCATGAAGGCGCCGCCGCCGGTGGCGAGGACCTGCGGACCCTGGTCCAGAAGCCGGGAGATGACGCGGCGCTCGCCGTCGCGGAAATAGGGCTCGCCATGATCGGCGAAGATCTCAGGGATGGTTTTTCCGGCGGCCCGCTCGATCTCGAGATCGGCATCGACGAAGGGCATGTCGAGGCGCTCGGCCAAGCGCCGACCGACCGTGGACTTGCCGGCGCCCATGAGGCCGACGAGCACGATCGAGCGCCGCGCAATACCGTTGCGGATGACGGAAAGATCGCGCGTGGTGATCCGCCTCGACATCGTCACAGGTCCGTTCCGAGCCACACCAGCCTGGGGGAAACACTGGATGAGGCCCAAGCTTGCGTTGCATCCCTCCCCCGGATCGGTAACAATGCAGGCAATGTCACCATCCTGTCGAGTGAGAGGGAGGGCGCGACTTGCCGTCGAGCCTTCGGTTTTTGTTAATCGTGCTGTGTTTGGCTGGCGCTGGTTACGGCGCGGTCTGGGCCTTATCGACTTTTGCGCCTGAACCGTCCGAAATTGTCAAACCGGTGACCAGTGACCGCCTCAACAATTGACCGTGCCAGGTCCGATCGACGATCACATAGGCTGATCGATCGATTTATCGAGATGATGAGCGCGGAGCGCGGGGCGGCGGCCAACACGCTCGATGCCTATCGCCGGGATCTTGGCGATTACGGCGGCTACCTCAAGGCGCGCGGAACGGCGCTCGAGCGGGCGCGTCCGGACGATGTCAGCGCCTATACCGCGAGCCTCGAGGCCGCGGGCCTCAAGGGCACCACGATCCAGCGGCGGCTGTCGGCATTAAGGCAGTTCCACCGCTTTCTGTTCGCCGAGCAATTGTCCAGCGACAATCCTGCAACCACCGCAAGCACCGCAAAACCAGCGGCGGCACTGCCGGCCGTGATGAACGAGGGCGAAGTGTCGCGGCTGCTGGCTCAGGCGCGCACGGAGGCCGAAAATGCCGGGCGGGAGCGATACCACCGCGCCCAACGACTTCTCTGCCTGGTCGAGCTGCTTTATGCCACGGGCTTGCGGGTGTCGGAGCTCGTGGGGCTCAAGACGAGCGCCGTCGAGAAGGGGCGGGAGCTGCTCCTCGTGCGGGGCAAAGGCGGGCGCGAGCGGATGGTGCCGATCTCGCCCAGGGCTCGCAATGCACTGGAGCTCTGGCTCAAGCTCAGGAGCGACAAGGCGAGGCTCAAGGCCGATGATCGCATCTTCCCCTCGCATGGGCGCT
The DNA here is from genome assembly GCA_036265615.1 of Aestuariivirgaceae bacterium. Taxonomy (GTDB): domain Bacteria; phylum Pseudomonadota; class Alphaproteobacteria; order Rhizobiales; family Aestuariivirgaceae; genus DATAFF01. Next base: position 8,024 of record DATAOT010000184.1, on the reverse strand, counting down.
CGGGGCATTTGTCCCGGCAGCATTTCGCGCTCGAGCTGAAAGCCTTGGCGGCACGGGCAGGGCTCGATCCCGAGCTTGTGCATCCGCATGTGCTCCGGCATGCTTTCGCGACGCATCTCGTCAATGCCGGCGCCGATCTCATCTCGGTGCAGCAGATGCTCGGGCATGCCGACATCGCGACGACGCAGATCTACACCCATGTCAGCGGCGAGCGGCTGCGGCACCTCGTCGAAACCCATCACCCGCTCGCAGCTGGCGGCGGCAAGAGTCACGCGAGTTGACAGCGGTGTCCGAGCTGGCCACCTTCCGTCGCCCATGTTGGTTGCAAGGCGCTGATGCACACCTATCTCGAGTTTGAAAGTCAAGTCGCGGAACTTGAAGGAAAAATTGCCGAGCTCAAGGCCTTGGCGGAAGTCGATCCGGCAATGTCGATCGACGAGGAGGTCGGGCAGCTCGAGCGCAAGGCGGCAAAGAGCCTCGCCGATCTCTACGCCACGCTCACGCCATGGCAGAAGACGCAAGTTGCCCGGCACGCGCTCAGGCCGCACTTCCTCGACTATCAACGCCAGCTGTTCCACGACTTCGTTTCGCTCGGCGGCGACCGGAACTTCGGCGATGACCAGGCCATCGTCGGCGGTCCGGCATGGTTCGGCGACAAGTCGGTGATGCTGATCGGCCAGGAGAAGGGTCACGACACCACATCGAGGCTGAAGCACAATTTCGGCATGGCGCGGCCAGAGGGCTATCGCAAGGCGGTCCGGCTGATGGAGCTTGCCGAGCGCTTCAGCCTGCCGGTCCTCACTTTCGTGGATACGGCGGGGGCCTATCCCGGGATCGGCGCCGAGGAGCGCGGCCAGGCGGAGGCGATCGCCCGCTCAACCGATTGCTGTCTCGGTCTCGGTGTTCCCATCATCTCGGTGGTGATCGGCGAGGGCGGATCCGGCGGGGCGGTGGCGATCGCGACGGCGAACCATGTGCTGATGCTCGAACATGCGATCTACAGCGTGATCTCGCCCGAAGGGGCCGCCTCCATCCTGTGGCGCGATTCGGGACGCGCCAAGGATGCTGCGACGGCGATGAAGATCACGGCGCAGGATTTGAAGCAGCTCGGGGTCATCGACGACATCGTCAAGGAGCCGACGGGCGGTGCGCATCGCAATCCCGAGGAAACGATCGCGGCGGTCGGGGCGGCTCTCGAGGCGCCGCTCGAGCGATTTTCGGACATGAGCCCGCGGCAGCTGCGCACGCATCGTCGCGACAAGTTCCTGTCGATCGGACGGGTGATCTGACGGGGCTTGGCATTGTTCAGCGTTGTTGCGTATGTCGGGCACCGGGTGCGCCCGGTCGAGATCGGAATCGCGGCGATTCGCTGGCTCGTCGTGCTCGTGCTCGCAATGGCTGTCGGCGGCTGCCTGACGGACGATCGGGCGCTCGAACCATTGCCGGACCAAACCAAGGCGGAGCTTGAGTCAAAGGGGTTGACGCTCGGGGCGCCGCTCTATGTCCGCATTTTCAAGGCCGAGAGCGAGATGGAGGTGTGGCTCGGGCGTCCGGCCGGCGATTACGTGCTGTTCCGGACCTATGCGATCTGCAACTGGTCCGGCGACCTCGGCCCGAAGACCAGGGAAGGCGACAAGCAGGCGCCGGAGGGGTTCTACATGGTCTCGGCGCGCCAGATGAACCCGCGATCGGCCAATTATCTCGCATTCAATCTCGGCTATCCCAATGCTTATGACCGGGCGCATGGCTATACCGGCTCGGCGCTCATGGTCCATGGCGGATGCAGGTCGGTCGGCTGCTACGCCATCACGGATGCGGCAATCCAGGAGCTGTTCGTGCTGGCGCGCGAGGCGCTCGCCGCCGGCCAGCGCGAATTCCCGGTGCATGCCTTTCCATTCCGGATGAGCGAGGAAAACATGGCGCTACGCGAGGGCAATCGCTGGTACCTGTTCTGGCAGAACATGAGGCAGGGCTACGACATCTTCGAGATCAGCCATCGTCCGCCGGTGGTCGGGGTCAAGGACCAGCGCTATGTCATCTTTTTGGACGATCAATTCGTGCCGTCCGAATTCCGCATCCAGTCGGCAGGGGCAACGGCCGAGGCCGGGCTGATCGCCGGCTGGATCCGGTGATCTCCCTTCCCTCATGGCCGGGCTTGACCCGGCCATCCAGTCTTTGCCTGGGGCTTCTCTGGATGGCCGGCTCGGGGGCCGGCCATGAGGGATAGAGGACAGGCCCGACGACGGCGCCTCAGGCGAAGGCGCCGTGGCAGTGCTTGAACTTCTTGCCCGAGCCGCAAGGGCACTGTTCGTTGCGGCCGACCTTGCCCCAGGATGTCGAGCCGCCGCCATTGCCCGCCTGGAGCAGGGCACCCTGGGCCGCTCCGGGCATGGTGGCGCCGGCACCGGCAAAGGCGAGCGCTGCCTCGAGCATGTCGTCCTGACCGGTGAACGGGTTCACATGGTGCGCTTCCATGGCCGGCAGCTCGTCGGCGACCGGCAGGCCTTCCGGCGGCCGATCCGCGATCTCGACACGCATCAGCTGCGAGGTCGTCATCTCCCTCAAGCGGGTGATCATGGCTTCGAAGAGGTTGAAGCCTTCGGTCTTGTATTCGTTCAGCGGGTCGCGCTGGCCATAGCCGCGCAAGCCCACCGCCTGGCGCAGATGCTCGAGGACGACCAGATGCTCGCGCCAGAGGTGATCGAGGGTCTGCAGCAGCACCTGCTTCTCGACGAAGCCCATGATGTCGCTGCCCCATTTCTCCCGCTTGCCATTGTAGAGCTCGTCGGTCGCCTGGCGCACCCGCTCGCGGATCTCCTCGTCGGCGATTCCCTCCTCCTGGGCCCATTCCTCGACGGGAAAGTCGATGGCCACCAGCTCCCGCAGCTTCTCGTGCAAGCCGGCGGCGTTCCATTGCTCGGCATAGGCGTCGGGCGGGATGTGGCTGGTGACGGCCTCCTCGATGACCTGGTGGCGCATGTCATCGACGGTGGCCGAGACGTCTTCGCCGCGCATGATCTCGATGCGCTGCTCGAAGATCACCTTGCGCTGGTCGTTCATCACATTGTCGAACTTGAGCAGATTCTTGCGGGCGTCGAAATTGCGCGCCTCGACCTTCTGCTGGGCTTTTTCGAGGGCCTTGTTGATCCAGGGATGAATGATCGCCTCGCCCTCCTGCAGGCCGAGCCGCTGCAACATCCCGTCCATCCGCTCGGAGCCGAAGATGCGCATGAGGTCGTCCTCGAGGGACAGATAGAAGCGGGAGCGCCCGGGATCGCCCTGACGTCCGGAGCGGCCGCGCAGCTGGTTGTCGATGCGGCGGCTCTCATGGCGCTCGGTGCCGATGACGCACAGGCCGCCGGCCGCCAGCACCTTCTCCTTGGCAGCAGCGATCTCGGCCTGGATCTCGTCGGCGCGGCGCAGCCTTTCGCTCTCGTCGGCAAGCTCGGCCAGCTCGGTCCGGATGCGCATGTCGGCATTGCCGCCGAGCTGGATGTCGGTGCCGCGGCCGGCCATGTTGGTCGCGATGGTGACGGCGCCGGGCTTGCCCGCCTGGGCAATGATATAGGCCTCCTGCTCGTGATAGCGGGCGTTGAGCACATTGTGGGGCACGCCGCGCTTCTTGAGCTCGCCGGACAGGATCTCCGACTTCTCGATCGAGGTGGTGCCGACCAGCACCGGCTGGCCGCGCTTCATGCAGTCGTCGATCTGCTCGATGATCGCCTTCAGCTTCTCGCGGTTGGTGCGATAGACCTCGTCGTCCTCGTCCTTGCGCAGCACCGGCATGTTGGTCGGGACCTCGACGACGTCGAGCTTGTAAATGTCCATGAATTCGTCGGCCTCTGTCACAGCAGTTCCAGTCATTCCGGCGAGCTTGTCGTAGAGCCGGAAGTAATTCTGGAAAGTCACGGAAGCCAAAGTCTGGTTCTCTGGCTGGATAGCCACATGCTCCTTGGCCTCGAGCGCCTGATGAAGCCCCTCGGAATAACGCCGCCCTGGCATCATGCGGCCGGTGAATTCATCGATGATGATGACCTGGTTGTCCTTGACGATGTAATCGCGGTCACGCTGAAAGAGCTTGTGGGCGCGCAGCGCCTGGTTGACGTGATGAACCAGGGTGATGTTCTCGATATCGTAGAGCGAGTTGCCCTGCAGCAGATCGGCCGCCTTCAGCAGGCCTTCGATGTTCTCGTTGCCGGCCTCGGTCAGATGGACCTGGCGGGTCTTTTCGTCGAGCTCGTAATCGGCGGCGACAAGGCGCGGGATCAGGGCGTCGACGGTGTTGTAGAGGTCGGAGCGATCCTCGATGGCGCCCGAGATGATGAGCGGCGTGCGCGCCTCATCGATCAGGATGGAGTCGACCTCGTCGACGATCGCGAAATTGTGGCCGCGCTGCACCATCTCCTCGAGATGGTACTTCATATTGTCGCGCAGATAGTCAAAGCCGAGCTCGTTGTTGGTGCCATAGGTGACGTCGCAGGCATATTGGGCGCGGCGCTCGGCATCGTCCAAGCCGTGGACGATGCAGCCGACGGTGAGCCCGAGAAACGTGTAGATCCGTCCCATCCATTCGGCGTCGCGCTTGGCCAGATAGTCGTTGACGGTGACGACATGTACGCCCTTGCCGGTGAGCGCGTTGAGATAGACCGGGAGGGTGGCAACCAGGGTCTTGCCCTCGCCGGTCTTCATCTCGGCGATGCGGCCTTCATGCAGCACCATGCCACCGACCAGCTGGACGTCGAAATGGCGCTGGCCGAGGGTGCGGCGGGCAGCCTCGCGCACCACGGCGAAAGCTTCGGGAAGAAGCCTGTCGAGAGGCTCGCCGCCGGCGACCCGGGTCTTGAATGCGGTCGTCTTGTCGCGCAGCGCATCATCGTCGAGGGCCGCCATCTCGCTTTCCAGGGCATTGATCTGGGCGACCGCCGGTCGATACTTCTTGACCTTGCGTTCATTGGAGTTGCCGAAAATCTTGGTGGCAATCGAGCCCAGGCCGAGCATGAGGCGGTTTCCTTGGTGAGACGGCGTCTTTTAACGGAGGCGGCGCACCCGAGCAACGTGGTTGCAGTGCCGGATCCGGACGATCGGCGCCACCTTCGGTGAGGTGGCCGCGGCATGCGGCTTTGTCAAGGCGCCGCCGTGGCCAGCATGTCACAGTGCTGGCCAAAGGTCACAGATGCGGCACATTGTTCTGCAACGAGTGGGGCGCAAGGCTTGCAAACTGGCAGGGATGGGACCAAGGTGCCGGCCGCGATTGGCTCCGGCGCGCGCATGGCGGTTGGGGAAGGTTGCCGCGGTGGCTTATTGTTGCCGGATTTGAGCGGCAATCAGCGCGGCGTTCAGGCCCGAAGGCGGCCCGGCACCTCAGATTGACGGTTGGATCAATGAAGATCAGCAGAACAGCACTTATTGCTCTTGCGACTGCGGCATTGCTCGGCGTCGGTGCTGGTGCGGTGTCTGGCCAGACGGAAAGCCAGCCAGCCCAGCAGCAGACGCCGGCAGCGAAGCAGCAGCCGGCCACCGCCAAGGAGATGGCCCGACCGGACATGACCAACAAGGAGCGGGTGGTTGCCAAGGTGAATGGGCATGGCATCACGGTCCGGGAAATCGAGCTGGCGGCCGACGACATCCTGCCACAGCTTCCGGATGTGCCGGCCAATCTGCGCTATCCCTTCCTGGTGGAATATCTGATCGAGCGGCATCTCCTGGCCCAGGCGGCGGTCAACGAGGGAATGGGAGAGAGCCAGGAATACAAGCGGCGGCTCGCCTTCTATCAGGCCAAGGCGCTGCGCGATGCCTATTTTACAGAGAAGCTCAAGCCGGCGGTGACCGACGCCGAGGTCAAGGCCGCGTATGATCGCGAGGCGGCGAAGATCAAGCCGGAGAAGCGGGCGCGGGCACGGCACATCCTGGTCGGCACCGAAAAGGAGGCCGAAGCGGTGCTGGCGCGGCTCAACAAGGGCGAGAAGTTCGAGGACGTGGCCAAGCAGGTCAGTCTCGACGGATCCAAGGACTATGGCGGCGATCTCGGCTATTTCAGCGCCGGCGAGATGGTGCCGGAGTTTTCCAAGGCAACTTTCGCCCTGAAACCCGGCGAAGTGTCGAAGCCGGTGAAGACCGACTATGGCTGGCACATCATCAAGCTCGAGGACTTCAAGGAGGGCGGGCCGCAGCCCTTCGACCAGGTGAAGAACGCGATCAAGCTCGTTCTGGTGCGCGAGAAGGTGCAGAACCGACTGATCGAGCTCAGGACAAAGGCGCAGATCGACGTCCTCGATCCCGATCTCAAGAAGCTGCAGGAGCGCAGCGAGGCGCAGCGCCAGCAGATCATGCAGCGGCTGCAGCAGCAGGGCGGCGCCGGGACCGGCAACGGCGGCAAGCAGGATCTCCAGATCCCACCTCCCGAATAACCGGCGAGCACTGATGGCAGCTCAATCACCGCGCTCGCCGCTGGCGCCTGCCGAGCCAGCGCGGCTGCCACCGATCGCCGGCGTGCGGCTGGGCGTTGCCGAATCCGGGGTTCGATATCGCGGTCGGCCCGATGTGCTGGTGGCCCTGCTCGACCAGGGGACGACGATCGCCGGCTGCTTCACGTCGTCCAAGACGCGGTCCGCCGCGGTCGACTGGGACAGGGCCAATCTCAAGAACGGGACGGCACGTGCCTTTCTGGTGAATGCCGGCAATGCCAATGCCTTCACCGGCTCGCAAGGCGTGAAAACGGTTGCAAGCACGGTTCAGGCTCTGAGCGCGCTCATCCATTGCCCCCGGGAAGAAATCTTCGTGGCCTCGACCGGCGTGATCGGCGACCCGCTCGATCCGGGGCTGATCAATGCGGTGCTCGCCCGGACGGTCGACACTGCCGCCGGCGACAATTGGGATGATGCCGCGCGCGCCATCATGACGACCGACACGTTCCCGAAGGCCGCGACGGGGTTGAGCGAAATCGCCGGTCAGAGGATCACCATCAACGGCATTGCCAAGGGCTCGGGCATGATCGCGCCCGACATGGCGACCATGCTCGCATTCCTGTTCACCGATGCGGCGCTGCCGGGGCCAGTGCTGCAAAGCCTCTTGTCGCGCAGCGTCGAGCGCAGCTTCAACGCCATCACGGTCGATGGCGACACGTCGACCTCGGACACCGTCCTCCTCGCCGCGACGCAAAAGGCGGGCCTGCCGCTTGCCGGGCTCGACGATCCGGCCGATGCGCGGCTCCATTCGTTTGCCCGGGCGCTCGATGCGGTCACCCTCGATCTGGCGCTCCAGGTGGTGCGGGACGGCGAGGGTGCGGAGAAGCTGATCGAGATCACCGTGACGGGAGCGGAGGACGACAGGGCGGCGAAGAAGATTGCGCTCGCCATCGGCAATTCGCCCCTCGTCAAGACAGCCATTGCCGGTGCGGATGCCAATTGGGGCCGCATCGTCATGGCCGTCGGCAAGTCCGGGGAGGCGGCCGACCGGGACCGGCTGGCGATCGCCATCGGGGGCATGTCGGTGGCCAGGAACGGCAGGCGCGACCCGGATTATGACGAGGCGGCACTCGTGCCGCACATGCAGGGGCGGGAGATCGCCATTGTGGTCGATGTCGGGGTCGGCAAGGGCCGGGCCAGGGTATGGACCTGCGATCTCACGCACCGCTATATCGACATCAATGGCTCCTACCGCAGCTGATCGGGCGTGTGGCCCTCGTCGTTCATCACCTGCTAACCCTGGCGTAGAAAACTCCCCGGCAGCTCCTGGCGGTGACATCGGGGCGTTAACCGTCCAGGGGAAGAATGGTCGGCGACATGAGCGGTGAGATCATCGTTCTCGTCGTTGCGTGCGCCCTGGTCGACAAGGACGGCAGAGTCCTGATCAGCCAGCGCCCGGAGGGCAAAGCCATGGCCGGATTGTGGGAGTTTCCCGGCGGCAAGGTCGAGCCCGGCGAGCGTCCGGAAACGGCGCTCATCCGCGAGCTCAAGGAAGAGCTCGGCATCGACGTGACGGCGGCCTGCCTCGCACCGTTGACCTTCGCAAGTCACGGATATCCG
>DATAOT010000183.1:0-2918 GCA_036265615.1 Aestuariivirgaceae bacterium | reverse complement strand
CCGGGCGCAGATCCAGCTCTCCTTTGCTCCGGTGGTCAAGCAGACCGCGCCGGCGGTGGTCAATGTCTATGCCCGGCGGGTGGTGCGCCAGCCGGGCATTCCCGGCTTCAGCGACGATCCGTTCTTCCGGCGGTTCTTCGGCAACGGCGGCGTGTTCGGGCGGTCGCGCGAGATGGTGCAGAACTCGCTTGGCTCGGGCGTGCTGGTCGATCCGAGCGGCATCGTCGTCACCAACAATCATGTCATCCAGGGCGGAACGGAAATCCGCGTGGTGCTGTCCGACCGGCGGGAGTTCGACGCCACCGTGACACTGGCCGACGAGCATAGCGATCTCGCGATCCTCAAGGTGAATGCCGGTCAGGCCAAGCTGCCGAGCCTGCCGCTCGGGGATTCCGATAATCTCGAGGTCGGCGATCTCGTTCTCGCCATCGGCAATCCGTTCGGGGTCGGTCAGACCGTCACCAGCGGCATTGTCTCGGCACTCGCCAGGACCGAGGTCGGGATCACCGACTATCAGTTCTTCATTCAAACCGATGCGGCGATCAATCCGGGGAATTCCGGCGGTGCGCTGATCGACCTTGCCGGCCGGCTGATCGGCATCAACACTGCAATTTATTCCCGCAGCGGCGGGTCGATCGGCATCGGCTTTGCCATTCCGGCCAACATGGTGCGGACGGTCGTGGCCTCGGCGATGAACGGCGGCAAGGTCTCGCGGCCATGGGGCGGCGCCGATCTCCAGGACGTGACGGCGGAAATGGGCGAGACGCTCGGCCTCGACCGACCACGCGGAGCGATCGTCGCGAGCCTCCATCCGCTGAGCCCGATGGTTGAGGCCGGCATTGCGACGGGGGACATCATCGTCGGGGTCAACGGCAAGCCGGTGGAGAATGCAAAGGAGTTCGACTATCGGCTCGCAACGCTGTCCGTCGGTCAGAGGACCGACGTCGATCTCATTCGCAAGGGCAAGCCGCTGACAGCGAAACTCGCGCTGGTGCGGGCGCCCGACAAGCCGGCGCGCGAGGAAACCCAGATCAAGGGCCGCACGCCGCTGACCGGCGCGGTGGTCGCCAATGTTTCGCCGGCGCTGGCCGACGAGCTTGGCCTCGGCATCTCCGCCAAGGGGGTGGCCGTCGTCGACGTGAAAGGGGGGCCGGCGGCCGAGATCGGATTCCGCAAGGGCGATATCCTTCTCGAGGTCAATGGCGAGAAGGTGTCGAACGTCAAGACGCTGCAGGCCGCCTTGACCAAGGAGAATGCCTATTGGGAGCTGTCGATCGATCGCGGCGGGCAGGTCAGGTCGGTCCGGCTCGGCGGCTGAATGGCCAATCTGTTCACCGCCGCAGGTCTCGAGACGTCAGCACCTCACCCGCTGGCGGATCGCCTGCGGCCCAAGAGCCTTGGCGAGGTCGTCGGCCAGGAGCACCTCACCGGCCCGAACGGGGTATTGACCCGGCTTCTGGCAGCGGGCCGCCTCGGGAGCATCATCCTGTGGGGGCCGCCAGGCACCGGCAAGACGACGATCGCCAGGCTTCTTGCCGGCGAGACCGGGCTCCATTTCGAGCAGATCTCGGCGATCTTTTCGGGGGTTGCCGATCTGCGAAAGATCTTCGAGCAAGCACGCAAGCGGCGCGAGGAGGGCAGGGGCACGCTGCTGTTCGTCGATGAGATCCATCGTTTCAATCGCTCGCAGCAGGACAGCTTTCTCCCGCTCATGGAAGACGGCACGATCACCCTGATCGGCGCCACCACCGAGAACCCGTCATTCGAGCTGAACGGGGCGCTCCTGTCGCGGGCTCAGGTGCTGACGCTGAACCGGCTCGAGCCGCAGTCGCTGGCCATATTGGTCGAGCGCGCCGAGGCGGCGGAAGGGCGGCCGCTGCCCATCGAGGAGACGGCGCGCGAGCAGCTCTTTGCGCTGGCCGACGGCGATGGCCGCTATCTGCTTAACCTCGTCGAGGACATCTATGCCTCCGTGAAGGAAGGCGAGCGCATCGGCTCCGAGGCGCTGGCGCATATCGTGCAACGCCGGGTGCCGCTTTACGACAAGTCGCGCGACGGCCATTACAATCTGATCTCGGCGCTGCACAAGTCGGTGCGCGGCTCCGATCCCGACGCGGCGCTCTATTATCTCGCCCGCATGATCGTCGCCGGCGAAGATCCGCTCTATCTCACCCGCCGGCTGGTGCGGATGGCGATCGAGGACATCGGCCTCGCCGACCCGCAGGCGCTAGGCCAGGCGCTCGCGGCCAAGGAGGCCTTCGACTTTCTCGGCAGCCCGGAGGGTGAGCTCGCGCTCGCCCAGGCGACGGTCTATCTGGCAACGGCGCCCAAATCCAATGCGAGCTATGTCGCCTTCGGACGGGCGCTGGCGCGGGCGAAGGAAACAGGCTCGCTGATGCCGCCCAAGATCATCCTGAACGCGCCGACCCGGCTGATGAAGCAGCAGGAATATGGCGCCGGCTACCGATACGACCATGACGAGCCGGATGCTTTTTCAGGCCAGAACTATTTCCCGGCAGAGATCGGCCGCGAGACCTATTACGATCCGCCGGAACGGGGCTTCGAGCGCGAAATCAGGAAACGGCTGGAGTATTGGGCCAAGCTGCGGGAAAACAGGCAGTAGGCAGTAGGGGAGGGCGCCGTCCATGCTGCCCTCCCCACGTTGCGGGAGGGGTGAAGAACCAGCCTGTCCTTCATTACGCTCCTTGCGCTTGCTGCGGAGCGCGGCGATCGGCCATGAACTTGTCGAACTCATCCTGGTCCCTGGCATGCCGCAAGCGCTCGAGAAAGGCGAGGAATTCCCTCTGCTCCTCGGCCAGGCGCTTCAGCGTCTCGGCCTTGTACTCGTCGAAAGCGCGGTTGCCGCTGGAGCGAAAAGGATGACCCGCCCACCATGAGCGCTGCGCCTCCTGATCCCC
>DATAOT010000182.1:0-31856 GCA_036265615.1 Aestuariivirgaceae bacterium | reverse complement strand
TTCGCCAACACCGACATCGCCTTCGTGATCGGCGCCAACGACGTGACCAATCCGGCCGCCGAGGAAGATCCGCAATCGCCGATCTATGGCATGCCGGTGCTCGAGGTCTGGAAGGCCAAGACGGTGATGTTCGTCAAGCGGACGCTGGCATCGGGCTATGCCGGCATCGACAACAGCCTGTTCTACCGCGACAACACGCTCATGCTTCTCGGCGACGCCAAGAAGATGGTCGAGAGCATCGTCAAGGCTTTGTAGGCTCCTCACCCCTGGGGGGATCGATTTGCTCGAAGACCCCCCACCCGGTCTCGCTTCACTCGACCACCCTCCCCACGATGGGGGAGGGGAGAAACGGATGGCGGTTCAATTCTACCGCGGCGGTGCGGCCGGTCGTGTCGCCGGCTTCGGCGCGACGCCGCTTTCGCGCTGGGCACGCTTGCGGGCCAGCTTGCGGGCGCGCCGGATCGCTTCCGCCTTCTCGCGGGCGCGCTTTTCTGATGGCTTTTCATAATGACCGCGGAGCTTCATCTCGCGGAAGATGCCCTCGCGCTGCATCTTCTTCTTGAGGGCTTTGAGCGCCTGATCGACGTTGTTGTCGCGAACGATAACCTGCACGAGCCTATGACCTCGCGTGTTGGACCTGTGTTGTTCGATATTTCGGGGATGGCCTGCTGCCTTCATTAAGGCGCACAGACCACGAGAGCGGCTTGAAGCCGCCCCCGAATCTTGAGCCGCTGATACCAGAATCGCCCCCTTCTGTCGAGGGGTAGGTGTCAAATGCCGGGCATAAGCCGAGTAAAATGCCCCATTTTTCGCCCTGGCCGTGCTTCCGACTTGCCGTAAATGTGCAGCGCGACTCGCGGTTCGGCGGCGCGTGCACGCCAGCTTTCGACCTCGTCCCCGATCAGATTCTCCATCACTGCATCGCTGTGGCGCGACGTTGCGGCGAGCGGCCAGCCGGCAATCGCGCGGATATGCTGCTCGAACTGCGACACGGTGCAGGCATCGATGGTCCAGTGCCCGGAATTGTGCACCCTCGGCGCGAGCTCGTTGACCAAGAGCCGCTCGCGCTCACCATCCTTGAGCAGGAACATCTCGGTCGCCATCACGCCGATATAATCGAGCTCGGCCATCAGCCGCATGGCCATGGCCTTTGCCGCCTCGGCGGTCGCGCTAGAGATCGACGCCGGCACCACCGAACGCCGCAGGATGCCTTCCTCATGATGGTTCTGAGGGATGTCATAGGCGATGAAGCCGCCATCCGCCGCGCGCGCTGCAATGACTGAAATTTCGCCGGCGAAAGGAACGAAGGCCTCGAGGATGGCCGGGACCCGGCCGATGCTGTCGAATGCCCGGGCCGGCTCGTCCTCCGCCTGGACCACCGCCTGGCCTTTTCCGTCATAGCCGAGCCGGCGCGACTTGAGCACCGCCGGGCGTCCGATGTGGTCAAGCGCCGCCTCGAGGTCGTCGAGGGATGACACCGGAAGGAATTGAGGCACCTCGATGCCGCGGTCACGCATGAAGCTCTTTTCCCGCAGCCGATCCTGGGTGACCGCGAGAACGCCGGGACCGGGAGCAAGCGGCGTCACTGCCGCCACGGTCTCGGCGGCTTCGACCGGCACGTTCTCGAACTCGTAGGTCGCGATCGCGACGGACCGTGCGAACGCCGCAAGCGCAGCATGATCGTGATAGGACGCTTCGGTGCAGCGATGCGCCACCTCGAATGCCGGATTGTCGCCCTTGGGCGCAAGAATATGACATTTGAGACCCAGGCGCGCTGCCGCCACGGCCAGCATGCGGCCAAGCTGGCCACCGCCTAGAATGCCGATGACGGAACCGGGTGGCAGGGGCGATTCAGGACTGAGCGGCATCGTCCGGTCCGCGCGCCACCGCCGCCGTCTGCTGCGCCATCCACTGGCCGAGCCGCTGCGCAATCCCGGTATCGCCGAGCGCCAGGATCCGCGCCGCCAGCAGCGCCGCATTGATCGCCCCCGCTTTGCCGACGGCGAGCGTTCCGACCGGCACGCCCCCCGGCATCTGCACGATGGACAGGAGGCTGTCCCTGCCGCCGAAGGCTTGGGTCTCCATCGGCACGCCGAGCACCGGCAGTGTCGTGAGCGCCGCCGTCATGCCCGGCAGATGCGCCGCACCGCCGGCGCCGGCGATGATCACCCTGAAGCCATCCCGCGCTGCGCTCTTGGCGAAATCATAAAGGCGCTCCGGCGTCCGGTGCGCCGAGATGATGCGCGCGTCGTGGGCGATGTTGAGATCGGTCAGGATGCGGGCGGCGTGTCGCATGGTCTGCCAGTCGGACTGGCTGCCCATGATGATGGCGATCGGCGTGGCTTGCTCGGTGGTCAAGGCGAACTCCCTTCGCAAGCCTGTGGATTATAGGTTGTGGCTCGAGCGATGCAATCAGGCGCCGGAATTAACGCGCTGAAATCACGCGATGATATCGGGCAGCAGCTGGTTTTCCAGCAGGGTGATCTGATCCTTCAAGGTTAATTTCTGCTTCTTGAGGCGCCTGAGCTGCAGCTGATCGGCAATGCCCGATCGCTCCAGCGATTCGATCGCTGCATCGAGATCGCGATGGTGCTGCTTCAAACCGGCGATTTTTGCGCGCAGCTCATCCGGGGTAAGTTCCAGCGGCACATTCATGGCGCTTTCGCTTGCTATCTTCCGTCATTGTCGTGACGGACGACGCTCGAATCAAGAACCTTCTGGCGATTCCGCTGCAAGGTTGCACGCTCAGGTGGGGTTCGTCACGGCGCGTTCGACATTTCGTTGCGGATGTGTCACAGTTGAACCGTGGGTCATCCATCGTGGAGGAAACCTGATGTCACTTCAATCGCATCTGAGCGAGCTCGCGGCCAAGCACAAGGCCTTGGAGAGCGAACTGCAGGACGCCCTTTCGCATCCCAGTTCCTCTGACCAGGAGATCGCCGAACTGAAGCGAAAGAAGCTGAAGCTGAAAGATGAAATGAACCGATTGGAGTCGCAGCTCTCGCGACACTGATCGAAAGGCGAGGGTGCCGTTTCAGCACCCGAGGCCCAGATGAAGCGCCGCTGGCCCACATCCGGCGGCGTGTGTGTTTGGAAGGCCCGTTAACCATTCCGCTCTCACACCGCCTTCGCCATCTCCCGCAGCCGGAACTTCTGGATCTTGCCGGTCGAAGTCTTCGGCAGCTCGGTAAATACCACATGGCGCGGCACCTTGAAGCGTGCCAGCCGCTCCCGGCACCATCCGATGAGTTCTTCCGCGCTGGCTGTCGCACCGGCTTTGAGCTCGATGAACGCGCAGGGGGTCTCGCCCCATTTCTCGTCGGCCTTGGCCACCACCGCCGCCGCGGCGACCGCCGGATGCTTGTATAGCGCGTCCTCGACCTCGATCGAGGAGATGTTCTCGCCTCCCGAAATGATGATGTCCTTCGAGCGGTCCTTGAGCTGGATATAGCCGTCGGCATGCATCACCCCGAGGTCGCCGGAGTGGAACCAGCCGCCTCGGAACGCGGCATCGGTGGCGCGTTTGTTCTTGAGATAGCCCTTCATCACCACATTGCCGCGGAACATCACCTCGCCCATGGTGCTGCCGTCCGCCGGCACCGGCTGCATGCTTTCCGGATCGAGCACCGCCAGTTCCTCGAGCGCCGCATAACGCACGCCCTGCCTCGCCTTCAGCGCTGCCCGCGCCGGCGAGTCGAGGCTTGACCAGTCAAGCTTCCAGTCATTGACGACGGCGGGTCCATAAGTCTCGGTGAGCCCGTAGAGATGGGTGACGTTGAAGCCCGCTTCGCCCATCGCAGCGAGCACCGCCTCGGGCGGCGGCGCGGCGGCCGTGAAGAACTCGACCGGGTGCTTGAGCGGTCGCTTGTCCTCGGGCGGCGCCGCGAGGATCGTCGACATGACGATCGGCGCTCCGCAGAGATGGGTGACCTGATGCTCGGCCAGCGCCTGCCAGATCGCCTTGGCGCGCACCCAGCGCAGGCAGACATGCGTTCCGCCGACCACCGACATGGTCCAGGGAAAGCACCAGCCATTGCAGTGGAACATCGGCAATGTCCACAAATAGACCGGATGCTTCGGCATTGCTGCAGTGATGACATTGCCCTGCGCCAGGAGATAGGCGCCGCGATGGTGATAAACCACGCCCTTGGGATCGCCGGTCGTCCCCGACGTGTAGTTGAGCGAGATTGCATTCCATTCGTCTTCGGGCATCGCCCAGGCAAATTCCGGATCACCGGTGGCGAGGAAGTCTTCGTAGTCCATTTCGCCGATCAGTTCGCCCGGAACCTCGAATTCCCGTTCGTCGGCATGGATCACCGCGGGCTTTGCCACCCGCGTCATCGTCAGGGCCTGTGCCGCGACGCCGGAGAACTCGCGATCGACGATGAGGAGCTTGGCCTCGGCGTGATCGAGCGAGAACGCGATCACGGCGGCATCGAGCCGGGTGTTGAGCGTGTTGAGCACCGCACCGGCCATGGGAACTCCGTAATGGCACTCGAGCATCGGCGGGGCGTTGGCGAGCAGCACCGAGACGGTATCGCCTCTGCCGATGCCGCGCCGCTTGAGCGCCGATGCGAGCTGACGCGCCCTGGCGTAGAACGACCGGTAGTCGCGCCTTACGCTCCCATGGATGATCGCCGGGTGATCGGGATAAACCTTGGCCGATCGTTCGAGGAAGGTGAGCGGCGTCAGAGGCTGATGGTTCGCGGGTGTCTTGTCCAGATCGGTATCATAAGCAGTCGACATGGCTGTCACCTCTGGAGCATCATGCTCAAAGCGCGCTCTGCGACATCGCGTCGAGCTGGGGAGCCGGGCTCCCGTCCATTTTGCCGGCGATTGCGTCGCCCGGTTTTGCCGCCTTCAGGCTGCGCAGCCGGTCGAGGATCGTGGCAAAGCTTGCGATGACGGCGAAATGCGCAACGACAAGGGCGAGGTCGACGGCAATGCCGCCGCCCAGCTCGAAGCGGGCGATGGTCGCGACGAGACACAGGATCTCGCCCCAGCAGAACACGGCAAGCGCATTCCGTCCCATGGCATGGAATGGCGAGCTCGTCGGGATCCTGCTGAGCAGCGACCACAAGGGCGTGCCGAGCAGGATGACGAGCAGCGCCAGCCCATGCAGCAGGCGCGGCAGGGCGACATAACCCTTCTCGAAGCCCCAGATCAGCGGCGGCAGCGGCAGCGCCGGGAAGTAGGCCCACAGCTGGTTGACACGCACGATGCCGGCAAGGATGACATAGCCGACGGCGATCACCACGAGCCATCGCGGCAGTTTCACGTTCAGCCTTTGCCGCCAGGCAACGCCGAGGGCAAAGCCCCCGACCAGCAGGATCTGCCAGGCGAAGGGATTGAAATACCAGCCGCCGGGCGTTGGATAGTTGGGAAAATCCACGGCGAAGGTGCCGGCTGCGATCCATAGCGCTACCGAGGCCGTGACAAGTGGCACGAGGCCGTGCAGCGCCAGCGCCATGATCGCCGGCATGGCGAACAGCAGCACCATGTACATCGGCAGGATGTTGAAATAGCCAAGCTGGTGCCCGAGCGTTGCGAGGCCGATATAGCCGCGCGGCGGATCGGTGAACAACGGCGCAACATTGACATAGAGCGGCTCGATCGTGTCGGCGAGGTAGCCTGGTCGTGCGAACAGGATCGCCGCAGCCGCCAGTATGGCGACGCAGGCGATCGTCGAGGCGATGTGGCAGAGATAGAGGAGCCAGGCGCGCCGCCAGCTCTTCAGCGTCGCCGCCAGTCGATCGCCCTTTGCATAGGTGGGAAAATACGCCTGCGCCGCCGCGAAGCCGGCCAGCGTGACGAAGATCTCCGCTGCATCCGAAAAGCCAAAATTGACCGGGGTGAAGTGCGACAGCACATTCCCTGGTATGTGGTTGATGAAGATCGTGGCGAGCGCGATGCCGCGGAGGAAGTCGACGCGGTGCTCGCGGCCGGGATTGGACAGGGTGACCATGGCCCTTACCCTTTATGCCAGCGGCCCCCCGGGCACAACCGCGACGAGGCTGGAAGTTGCCCGCAGGGGACGGTCCGTGCCAACAATTGAGTGGACGGAGAGCTGACAATGAGTCGATATCATGACGTCTATGCTGCCTGGCAGCGCGACCCGCAGGGGTTCTGGGCCGCCGCGGCGTCTGCCATTGACTGGTTCAGGCCTTGGGATGCGGTTCTGAGCCGGCGCGACGGCCTTGACCGGTGGTTCGCCGGCGCGGAATGCAACACGGCGTGGAACTGCCTCGACCGTCACGTCGCCGCCGGTCATGGCGAGCGCGTCGCGCTGATCTATGATTCCGCCGTCACCGGGGTGAAGCGGACCTACAACTATCGCGCGCTGCTCGAGGAGGTGGAGACGTTCGCCGCGGTCCTTGCCGATCTCGGCGTTGTCAAGGGCGACCGCGTCCTGATCTACATGCCGATGGTGCCGGAGGTCGTGGTCGCCATGCTTGCGGTGGCGCGCCTCGGCGCCATTCATTCGGTGGTGTTCGGCGGCTTTGCCCCGGCCGAGCTCGCGGTCCGCATCAGTGACGCCAAGCCCAAGGTGATCGTCAGCGCGTCCTGCGGCATCGAGGTGCAGCGGGTGATCGCCTACAAGCCGTTGCTGGACCAGGCTCTTTCAGAGGTTCAAGTGCCGCCCCGGGCGGTGGTGGTCCTGCAGCGTCCCGAGCTCGCAGCCGAGCTTCTGCCGGGTCGCGACCACGATTATGCGAGCCTCGTTGCCGCCGCCCGCGATCGCGGCCTGAGACAGGCCTGTGTGCCGGTTGCGGCCACCGACCCGCTGTACATCCTCTACACCTCCGGCACCACGGGCCAGCCCAAGGGCATCGTGCGCGACAATGGCGGCCACCTGGTGGCGCTCGCCTGGTCGATGCCCAACGTCTACGACATCGCCCCCGGCGAAACCTTCTGGGCCGCCTCCGACATCGGCTGGGCGGTTGGCCACAGCTATATCGTTTATGCGCCTCTGATCATCGGCGCGGCGAGCGTCCTCTATGAGGGCAAGCCCGTGGGCACCCCCGATGCCGGCGCCTTCTGGCGCGTCATCGCCGAGCATGGCGTCGTCGCCCTGTTCACCGCCCCGACTGCCTTCCGCGCCATCAAGCGCGACGATCCGGCTGGCGCCGAGATCGCCCGCTATCCGATGCCGCGCTTCCGCACCCTGTTCCTCGCCGGCGAGCGCGCCGACACCGACACCATCAAATGGGCCGAATCCATGCTCAAGGTCCCGGTGATCGACCATTGGTGGCAGACCGAGAGCGGCTGGCCGATGGCGGCCAATCCGGTTGGACTTGGCATGCTGCCGGTGAAATATGGTTCGGTGGCGGTGCCGATGCCCGGCTACGATATCGCCATCCTCGATGGCGAGGGCCGATCCATGGCGCCCGGCAAGCTCGGCGCCATCGCCGTGAAGCTGCCGCTGCCGCCCGGCTGTCTTCCCACCCTGTGGAACGCCGAGGAGCGGTTCCGCCAGAGCTACCTGTCGCGCTTTCAAGGGTTTTACGAGACCGCCGATGCCGGCTATTGCGACGAGGACGGCTATCTCTTCGTCATGGCCCGCACCGATGACATCATCAATGTCGCCGGGCATCGCCTGTCGACCGGAGCCATGGAAGAGGTGCTCGCCTCTCACCCGGATGTCGCCGAATGTGCCGTGCTCGGCATCAAGGATGCGATCAAGGGCCAGGTGCCGCTCGGTCTCGTCGTCATGAAGGCCGGCGTTGCCCGCGACACCGCCGCCATCGAGGCGGAATGTGTCCAGAGGGTGCGCGACGCCATCGGTGCCGTTGCCGCACTGAGGACGGTGATCGCCATCAGGCGGCTGCCCAAGACCCGCTCCGGCAAGATCCTGCGCGGGACCATGCGGCGCATCGCCGATGGCGAGCCCTGGAAGCTGCCGGCGACCATCGATGATCCGGCCATCCTGGATGAAATTTCCGAGGCTTTGGCGGGCCGCGGCATCATGCAGAGATAAACAACAGAAATGGATGAGGAGAGCTGACATGACCTCGCTCGAAGGCCGGGTTGCGCTGATCACCGGTGGCGGCAACGGAATTGGTCGCGCCTGCGCCGAGCGCTTTGCCCGCGACGGCGCGCAGGTGGCGGTGGCGGATATCGTGAGCGCCGAAGGGCAGGGGGTGGCCAGCGCCCTGCGCGACGCCGGTCACGAGGCAGTGTTTCTGCAATGCGACGTCTCCAAGAGCGCCGAGGTCAGGGCGACGGTCGAGCGCACGCTCGATGCCTTCGGCGCCGTCGATGTGCTCGTCAACAATGCCGCCATCATCAAGGGCATCGATTTCCTCGAAATCAGCGAGGCCGATTTCGACGCCGTGCTCAATGTCAACCTGCGCGGCGCCTTTCTGATGGCTCAAGCCGTCGCTCGCCAGATGGTGGCCCAGGTCAAGGCCGGGCGCCGTCCCGGCAGCATCATCAACATGTCCTCGGTCAATGCCGTCTTCGCCATCGCCAACCAGGTTCCCTACTCGGTGTCGAAGGGTGGTCTCAATCAGCTGACCAAGGTCATGGCGCTGTCGCTCGCCGAACATGGCATCAGGGTCAACGCCATCGGCCCCGGCTCGATCAACACCCGAATCCTCAAGACGGTGATGACCGACGAGGCGGCACGCGCCAAGCTCCTGTCGCGCACGCCGCTCGGACGCATCGGCGAGCCGGAGGAAATCGCCTCGGTTGCCGCCTTCCTCGCGTCCGACGATGCAAGTTATATCACCGGCCAGACCATCTATGCCGACGGCGGCCGGTTGCCGTTGAACTACACGGTGCCGGTGAAGGGGTAGGCAGTAGGCAGTAGGCAGTAGGGAAGAGCGCTACTCCTATTGCCTATTGCCTATTGCCTATTGCCTACTGCCTTACTGTCATCCCACCGTGATCACCTTGCCGGTGATCGCGCCTTCGACGCTCTTGACATAGGCCTTGGCGACCCGGGCCGCCGCCACCGTCTCCTGTCCCGGGAACCATGAGCCGAGCTTCTCCGCCGATTCATCGAGGAGTGCCGGGCTGACCACATTGATCCTGAGGCCCCGGGGCAGCTCGATCGCCGCGCCGAGGACGAAGCCGCCGAGCGCTGCATTCACCGTAGCGGCATTGGTGCCGGCGCGGATCGGGTCGCGGTCGAGAATGCCGCTGGTCAGGGTGAAGGAGCCATTGTCGTTGACATGCGCAATGCCGGCGAGGACCAGATCGACCTGGCCCATCAGCTTGTTGTTAAGGCCCGACATGAACTGGTCATGGGTCATCTCGGCAAGCGGTCCGAAATGCACATGACCGGCGGCCGCGACCACCGCATCGACCTTGCCGATCTTGGCGTAGAGCGCCTCGATCGAGCGCCGATCGGCGATATCGACCTGGACGTCGCCGCTCTTCCGCCCCGCCTTGATGACCTCGTGACGGCCGCTCAGTGCCGCCGTCACGGCCCGTCCGATGGTGCCCTCGGCACCGACGATGAGAATGCGCATCACTGGTTCTCGTCCTGCTCGGGTTTCAATGGCTTCAGTCGGGCAAACACCGACTCTGGATCATAGGCTGGCTGGCTGCCGCCCCGCTCCTCGCTTTCCGGCGCCGCCGCCGGCTCGGGCTCGCGCAGCGCCTCGGCCGCGGGGAGCAGCGTGTTGGTGGCGCCCGATTCCACGGTGGCGCTGCCCGACTTCCGCGCCGCCCGTCGCACCGCCAGATCGAGTTCGAGCTGCGAGCACAGGCCGAGCGTCACCGGGTCGACCGGCTTGATGTTGACCGAGTTCCAATGGGTGCGGTCGCGGATCGACTGGATGGTCGGCTTGGTGGTGCCCACGAGCTTCATGATGGCGGCATCCGGCAGCTCCGGATGGTTGCGCAGCAGCCAGGCGATCGCGTCCGGCCGGTCCTGACGCCGCGACACCGGCGTATAGCGCGGTCCGCGGCGGCTTTTCGGTGTCGGCAGCGACACTTTCGACTCATGCAGCTTCAGCCGGTAGCCGGGATCGGCCTCGCCCTTGGCGATCTCGTCGCGATTGAGCTGGCCGGACGTCACCGGGTCGAGGCCCTTGATCCCCTGGGCCACGTCGCCATCGGCAATGCCTTTCACTTCCAGCTCGTGAAGGTGGCAGAAATCGGCGATTTGCCGGAAGCTCAATCCGGTGTTCTCGACCAGCCACACGGCGGTCGCCTTGGGCATCAATGGTGCGTTGGACATGCTTGCACTCCTTCAGAACCTCAGGTTCCGAATGGCTACTGTGTTTCAGAAATAGGGATTGGCCTAGGGATATAGGCGCTGCCGGCCGGCGGTTCAATCGCTTTCCCGAGCGCGTCCGGGCCGCTCAGGTCGTGAGCACGATCTTGCCGATATGGGCGCTGCTCTCCATGAGTTCATGAGCAGCGGCGGCCTCGCGCATCGGGAAGGTGCGGTAGATCTCCGGCTTGATGCTGCCGCGTTCGATCAGCGGCCAGATCCACTCTTCGAGCGCCCGGGCGATCTCGGCTTTTTCGGCAACGCTGCGAATGCGCAGCGTCGACCCGGTGAGCGTCAGCCGCTTCAGCATCACCGGCAGGAAGTCGACTTCCGCCTGCGAGCCCTGGAGAAATGCGATGTTGATGATGCGCCCGTCGCGTGCCGCCACCGCAATGTTGCGGGAAATGTAGCTGCCGCCGACCATGTCGAGAATGACGTCGGCGCCCTTGCCGTTTGTCGCCTGCTTGACAACCTCGACGAAATCCTCCTCGCGGTAGTTGATCGCCCGTTCGGCGCCGAGCGTTTCGCAGGCCCGGCATTTCTCGGCCGAGCCGGCGGTGGCGAACACCCGCGCCCCCTTGGCGCGCGCCAGCTGTATCGCCGTCGTGCCGATCCCCGAAGAGCCGCCATGGCACAGGAACACCTCGCCGGCCTTGAGCCGCCCGCGCCCGAAGACATTGGTCCAGACGGTGAAGAATGTCTCGGGAATGCCGGCCGCTTCCACCGCCGACAGGCCCTGCGGAACCGGCAATGCATTGTCCTCATGGACCACGCAATATTCCGCATAGCCGCCGCCGGGGACGAGAGCGCAGACCCAGTCGCCGGGATGGTAGCGCCTGACGCCCGGTCCGACCATCGCAACCCAGCCGGCGATCTCGAGGCCGGGCGTCGCCGGGGCCCCGGGCGGGGGCGGATAGCCCCCCTGCCGCTGCAGCACGTCCGGACGATTGACGCCGGCGGCCTCGACATGGACCAGGATCTCGCGTTCGCCGGGCGTCGGCACCGGCAGGTCGGCCGGGACGAGAACGTCCGGGCCGCCCGGCTGGGTGATGGCGATCGCCGTCATGGTCTCTGGGATTGAGCTCGTCATTGCAGTCCTGGTCCTTGTCGTGGCGAATGTTCGGGCGAAATCGGCTTGATGCTGTAGCCGGGCGGGCGCAGTGTTGGCAATGAGACCGAAGATGAAGTGAAGTCATGAGGCATGGGATGGAGCGCGACGACGACAGGCCGGTGAGGAAGCCGGAAGTCCCGATCGGAGACGACCTCGCCCTTCTTTCCGTCGAGGAGCTCGAATGGCGCATCGGCATCCTGCGCCAGGAGATCCTGCGCCTCGAGGCGACGATCTCGACGAAACGCGCCAGCCGCTCGGCGGCCGATTCCGTGTTCAAACTGTGACCTCGATAAGTCGCGTTAACCATTTGGTAAGCACTAACGAATAATTTGGTAACCGTATCCAGTCGTCTGGATTCGCGAGTGGCTCCTGTCCACTCTGTTTGACGCCTCCCTGTTAGACTCCAGAGCCGCAACAGCGCGGCTCTCTTTTTTTGGCAATCTTCTTGCAATGCGGCCCATCGAACCGGGCACACGTGTCATATTGACCGCGGTTGAGCCTCTGTTCATCATGACGGTCAACGACAGAGGGTCGGCACACGGCCTGGGGTGAGAGGTAGCGTATGACAGAGGTGGGGCAGGGGTCGGCAGTGGGGCGGCCCGTGAATTTTCTGGCACGCTTTACCGCGTCGTCGCAATTTCACAAGGTCTTCCGCGAAGGCATGGGCCTCGTCGAGGAGACGGCGAACTATCTCGACGGGCCGGGCCGCCAGGACGCCCGCTCCCTCGACCGCCATGGTGCCATTGCCTATGCCACCGAGAGCATGCGCCTGACCACGCGGTTGATGCAGCTTGCCTCATGGTTGCTGCTGCAGCGGGCGGTGGGCCAGGGCGAGCTGACCGACGAGGCGGCAGCCGCCGAGAAGCGGCGCATCAATCTCGGCGAGATCGGCGCCGGCGCGCCGTTGAGCGGCAGCGATCAGCTGCCAGGCGCGCTTCAGGCCCTGGTTCAGCGCAGCCTGCAGCTTCACTTCCGCATCCTGCGCCTCGACCGCCTGATCGTTGACGGTCGCACGCCGCCGACCGAGCCTGCCAACCCGGTCGCCAGCCAGGTCGACCGGCTGCAGCGCGTTTTCGCCCAGACCCGGTGATCGGGGGTTGTTCTGCTTAGCCCTTGCTCTTGTCGAGAAATCCGAACTTCCTGTTGAACTTGCCGAGCCGCCCGCCCCGGTCGACGAGCTGCTGGTGGCCGCCGGTCCATGCCGGATGCGACTTGGAATCGATGTCGAGATGGAGCGTGTCGCCGGCCTTGCCCCAGGTCGAACGGGTCTCGAAGGTGGTTCCGTCGGTCATCACCACCTTGATGGTGTGATAATCGGGATGGATGTTGCCTTTCATGGCGGCTCCGCAGCGGCTGCAGCATTTCGGGATGCGGCTCTATAGCCGAGGGTTCGGGCCGGTGCAAGACTTGGCGCCTCGGGGCTTCGGCGGTAAAGGACGCTCATGACCGGGCGATTCCGAAGCATGTCGGGAGGTTTCGGCCGGCGTGCCGCCGCTGGCCGCCCGACTTCCCGCGATCTCAAGCCACTGGCGGCGCTCCTGCCGCTCGTCTGCCGCTACCGAAGCCGTCTGGCGCTGGCGCTGGTCTCGCTGGTCGTCGCGACCGCAGCGACCCTGGTGGTTCCGGTGGCGGTGCGCCGCATCATCGATCACGGTTTTTCCAATGCTCATCCCGGCTTCATCAATCAATATTTCGCGGTGATGCTGCTGGTCGTCGCGGTGCTGGCGGCGGCGAGCGCCTCGCGCTTCTATTTCGTGAGCTGGCTCGGCGAGCGCGCCGTCGCCGATCTGCGCGACAAGGTCTTTGCCCATCTGCTCGATCTCAGCCCCGGCTTCTACGATACCGCCATGACCGGCGAGGTCATGTCGCGGCTCACCGCCGACACGGTGCAGATCAAGTCGATGTTCTCCTCCTCCGCCTCGGTCGCGCTGCGCAATTCGCTGATGCTGATCGGCGCCATCGCCATGATGATGGTGACGAGCCTGCGCCTGTCGGGCCTCGTTCTTCTTGCCATCCCGCTGATCGTGCTGCCGCTCGTCCTGTTCGGCCGCGAGGTGCGGCGGCTGTCGCGTGAGGCTCAGGACGCGCTTGCCGGCTCGGCAGCCCTCGCCCAGGAATCGCTCTCCAACATCCAGGCGGTGCAGGCCGCCTGCCAGGAGTCCCGCTTCCGCCGCCAGTTTGCCGATGCCACGGAGCGAGCCTTCGTGGCGGCCCGCGGCCGCACCTTCTCGCGCGCTCTTCTGACCGGCGCGATCATCTTCATCGCTTCGGGTGCGGTGGTGGGCATTCTCTGGCTCGGCGCCCAGGATGTGCTGGTCGGTCGGCTGACCGGCGGCACGCTCGGCCAGTTCGTCATCTATGCGGCGCTCGCCGCCTCGTCCCTCGGCTCGCTGTCGGAAGTCTGGGGCGAGGTGCAGCTGTCGGCCGGAGCCGCCGAGCGCCTGCTGGAGCTGACGGCCACCGAGCCCGCGATCCGCACCCCGGCCAACCCGCAGCCGCTGCCCACCTCGCCGCTCGGCGCCGTCGCGTTCCGCGATGTTCATTTTTCCTATCCGAGCCGCCCGGGCCATTCGGCCTTGAACGGTCTCTCCTTCGCCGTCGAGCCGGGCGAGCGGGTGGCCATCGTCGGCCCCTCTGGCGCCGGCAAGACCACGATCTTCAACCTGTTGCTGCGCTTCTATGATGTCGATCAGGGCGCCGTCATGCTCGACGACGTCGATGTCAGGAGCGCCCGTCCCGCCGATATCCGCTCGCGCCTCGCGCTCGTTCCTCAGGACGTGCAGCTGTTTTCGGCGACCATCCTCGACAACATCCGTTTTGCGCGGCCCGATGCCGCCGAGCAGGAGGTGCTGGCGGCGGCAGCAGCGGCCCGCGTCGCCGAATTCGCCGAGCGCCTGCCGCAGGGCTTCGCCACCACGACCGGCGAGCGCGGCATCACGCTCTCGGGTGGCCAGCGCCAGCGCATTGCCATCGCCCGGGCGCTTCTGCGCGACCCGCCGGTGCTGCTGCTCGACGAGGCGACGAGCGCCCTCGATGCCGAGAGCGAGCACCTGGTGCAGGCAGCGCTGGAGAAGCTGATGCGCGGTCGCACCACCCTGGTCATCGCCCATCGCCTGGCGACGGTGCGCAATGCTGACCGGATCCTGGTGCTGGACCATGGCCGCTTGAGCGCCGAGGGCAGCCACGACCTCCTGATGCGCGGTGACGGGCTCTATCGCCGCCTTGCCCGGCTGCAGTTTCAGGCCGCGTAGTCGTAGGCAATAGGCAATAGGCAATGATCAGTGCTCTTCCCTACTGCCTACTGCCTATTGCTTATTGCCTCACCGCTCGGTGAGCTTCAGCTCGATCCGGCGGTTGCGCGTCTTGATCTCTTCGGTATCGCCCTGCTCGATCGGCTGATACTCGCCGAACCCTGCCGCGACCAGCCGCTTGGGCGAAACCCCTTGCGCGATGAGTTCCTTGACCACGGCGATGGCGCGTGCCGCGGAGAGCTCCCAGTTTGACGAGAAGGCCGAGGTCTGGATCGGATCCGTGTCGGTGTGACCATCGACCCGGAGCACCCACGCGATGTCCTGCGGAATCTCTGTTTCAAGCTCCTTCATCGCCGAGGCCAGCTTGTCGAGCTCGAGCCGCCCGGCCGGATTGATCTCGGCCGAGCCCTTGGGGAACAGCACCTCCGACTGGAACACGAAGCGGTCGCCGACCACCCGGATGTCCGAGCGCTGCGACAGGATCTGGCGCAGCCGTCCGAAGAACTCCGAGCGGTAGCGGGCAAGCTCCTGGACGCGTTGGGCCAATGCGACATTGAGCCGACGCCCGAGATCGGCGATCTGCGTCTTCGAATCCTGGTCGCGCGCTTCCGCCGCTTCGAGCGCTTCGTTGAGCGCCGCGATCTGCCGGCGCAGCGCCGCGATCTGCTGGTTGAGCAGCTCGATCCGGGCCATCGCCTCCGACGAGATCTTGCGTTCGGCATCGAGCTGGCCGCGCAATCCGGTGAGGGCGGAGCTATCGGTATTTTCCTTCAGGGTGAAGCTGTCGACCATGCCCTTGAGCTTGCTGTTGTCGGCGCGCGCCGTCTGCAGGTCGTCGGTGAGCGCCGCCAGCGACGTCTCGAGCTCGGTCTTGGTGGATTTCTCGAGCGCCAGCAGCTGCGTCAGCTCGGCTATCTGCGCCTTGAGCCGCGACAGCACCGTGTCCCTGCCGCTGATCTCGCGCGACAGCAGGAACTGCGTGATCATGAACACCGACATCAGAAAGGTGATGACCAGCAGGAGCTGCGCCATCGCATCGACGAAGCCCGGCCAGTAATAGGCATCCTCGCGTCTGAAGCGGCCGAGCGAACGGGCCATCGCTTACTCGTCCTTCGGCTTCGACTGCTTCAGCGCCTGCCGCAGCGCTGCTGCCGAGCTCTCGCGTGCGGCCGGCGGAGCGGGCATCGCCGCCCGCGCTTCAGGCGGCGCCAGGCGGGCGATGATCCGGCGGAACTCGGCATTCTGCTCCGACTGGGTCTGGGCCCATTGCCGCACGATCCGTTGCTCCTCGCGCATCTGCTGCACCAGCGACTGCACGGCATCGGCAAGCCGCGCCATCGCCTCGGGATCGCTGTCGGCGCCGGGCTGGCCGGCGCCCGAATCCGACAGTGCCTCGTCGAGCGTGCGGTTCATCCGCTCGATACCCTGCTGCAGGTCGCGCAGATCGAGCCGGAGATATTGCGGCACCGCGAACTGCGACTGGCCGCCCGCCGCGATGTCGGTGATCGTCGACAGCCAGTCCTCGAGTTCGGTGTAGAAGCGGTTCTGCGCCTGGCTCGCCTGCAGGTCGAGGAAGCCCAGCACAAGCGAGCCGGCAAGGCCGAACAGCGAGGAGGAGAACGACGTGCCCATGCCGGCAAGCGGCGCCTCGAGACCGCGCTTCAGCTCCTCGAAGACCGACCCCGACTGCGAGTTGACGTCAAGCGAGCGGATCGCGGTGGTGACCGACTGCACCGTCTCGAGCAGGCCCCAGAAGGTGCCGAGCAGACCGAGGAAGATCAGGAGGCCGATCAGATAGCGCGAAATGTCCCGCGCTTCATCGAGCCGCGAGGCCAGCGAGTCGAGCAGCGAGCGCATGGTCAGCGGCGACAGCACGGTGGCTCCCTTGCGGTCCCTGAGCAGCGTCGCCATGGGCGCGAGCAGGGTCGGCGTGTAGGGAATCTCGAGCCCCGGATCCGCGATGCGGAAATGATTGACCCAGTTCACCTCGGGAAACAGCCGCCACACCATGCGGAAGGAATAGATGATGCCGATGAGCAGGAGCGCGACGATGGTCCCATTGAGACCGACATTGTGCTGAAATGCCTCGCGAATCGTCGGAAAGAGAACGGCCGCCAGGATCCCCACCAGGACGATGAAGACCATCATCCGCACCATGTAGACGCGCGGCAGATCCAGGACGTGCGTGTCGCTACCTCGATTCATAGGGCGCTCCCGGCTCCCATCTCAGAATTGCCGCGCAGGATGACGCAATCGGCCGGTCGTGTCACGCCCAAGCCGGCCATTTTGCGGTCCTTCATCAACTGCGCATTTCCGCCGTTTCCTCCGATTGCGACGGCCGGCGCGCCGCCGCAAGTTCCTGGGCAATCTGCGGATAAAGCTCGCTGTTTGCCGCCATGACGTCTCCCGTCGCAAGCACATCCGGTGCCCCGTCGATGTCGCCTGCCATGCCCCCCGCCTCGCGCACGATGACGATGCCGGCCGCGATATCCCAGGCTTTCAGCCCGCGCTCCCAATAACCGTCGAATCGCCCTGCCGCAACAAAGGCGAGGTCGAGCGCCGCGGCGCCGAACTGCCGGATTCCCGCCGCCCTGGCCTGAACCCTGGCGAGCTCGCGCCGGGACTGGACATGATCGCCGCGTCCGAAATGGGGAATGCCGCCGGCGATCACCGCATCATGCATGTCGCGCCGCGCTGCCACCCGCATGCGCCGGTCGTTGAGATAGGCACCGCGGCCGCGCTCGGCGGCGAACAGCTCGTCGGTGATCGGATTGTAGATGATCCCGGCGATGATTTCGTCTGCCCTGCGCAGGGCTATGGAAATGGCGAAATGCGGGATTCCATGAATGAAATTGGTGGTGCCGTCGATCGGATCGACGATCCAGCAATGGCCCGTGTCGACACCATCGATCCGCCCGCTCTCCTCCATGAGGAAGCTCCATTGCGGCCGCGCCTTCAGCAGCTCCTCGCGTATCGTCTGCTCGGCCCGCTGGTCGGACCGGGTGACAAAATTGGCCGGCCCCTTCTGCGAAACCTGCAGGCTCTCGACCTCGCCGAAATCGCGCCTGATGGCCCGCGACGCCTTGCGGGCGGCGTTGATCATGACGGTGAGGAGCGGCGAGGCGGGCATCAGGCAGCACGCTTTCCAAGGGATTGGCGGGGGCACCGTGTAGCAAGCCGCGGCCTTGCTGGATAGTCCTTCTATTTGATCCGCCGCGGCCCGAATTTGGGTGGCGAGGCGGTGGTGACCGGATTGACGGCGACTGGCTTGAACGTCTTGGCCTGCTGTTCCGCCTCCGTGCGCTCTTCCGGCGTAAGCTTGTCCAGCATCTGGTCGAGCTCGGGATCGGGCTTGCCGCCATCGCGGGCAAGCAGATTCCATTTCGCCGCTTCGACCATGTTCAGCGGCACGCCCTTGCCTGCGACATAAAGCCGGGCCAGCCGGTTCTGGGCGACCGGATTGCCGCGCTGGGCCGCCACCGTCAACCACTGCGCGCCGATCTTCTCGTCCTTCTGGACACCATCGCCGCGAAACACCAGCACCCCATAGTCGAGCGCCGCGTCCGGCAGCCCTTTCAGCGCCGCGCGCTTGAACCATTCCGCCGCGATGGTCGGGCTTTTCTCGACGCCTCGCCCTTCCAGATACATCACCCCGAGATTGTACTCGGCATCCGGCAGACCCTGGGCGGCTGCCGCCTGGAACCACTTGCCGGCCTCTTCCCAATTGGGCGCCCGCCCGCCCGCGCCGGCGAGCAGCAGCCCGAGATTGTGCTGCGCTGCCGTGTGGCCTCCCTCCGCTGCCGCCGTCAGCCATTTGCGCCCCGTCTCGAAATCCGGTGGACCGAGCCGCCCGTCGAGATACAGCATGGCCAGCGCGAACATTGCCCCGACATGGCCGCCCCGCGCCGCGCTCTCGTACCAGGTTGCCGCAGTCTTGACGTCCTTGCCCACCCCGCGTCCATCCTCATAAAGGGCACCGAGCATGGCCTGCGCCCGCACGTCGCCGGCCGTGGCGAGCGGTGAGGCGACCTCATAGGCGGCCTTGTAGTTCTTGTCGGAAAACAGCGCCACGGCCTCTTCGAAAGTCGGCTTTTTCGCCGCCGCCAGCACTGTTGAGCTGCCAAGCAGCAGGAGGAAGACCGCTGCGAGGGACCGCGGCATTTTCATGGCCAAGCCTCGGCAAGCGCGCTCCTGTAGGCGCTCGCGATCTGGCGGGCCTCGACCGCCGATTCCCAGATCGAAAATGGCGGAATGACGAAATCGACCTTGCGGCGGGCAAGCCACGCCGCTTCCTCGAGGCTGACCGGATCGGCTGCAACCACCGGTACCGTCGCGATCTCCGCCCACCACGCGGCCAGCGGCTCGCCATCGGGGCCGGTTCCGCGCAATGCCACATAGTCGACACCAGCCTCGGCAAATTCCATTGCGCGATGCCGGCTTGCTCCCGCCATGCCGCCGACGATCGCCTCCGGGCCCAGCACCTGGCGCGCCGCCGCCACCCCCGCCGGCGAATCGCGGAGTTCCACGCCGTCAGCACCCGTCGTCTGAACCAGCTCGACCGCCTGCGCCAAGATCACCGCCGCACCCCAAGCTCGGCAGAGGGGCAGAAACGCCTCCGCGACGCGGCGGATCGCCCCGCTGTCCCCGGACTGGTCAACACGGACACAACCGACATCTCCCACCTCGAGGGCCGCCTTAAGGCAGCGCGCGAGGTTTTCCACATCCCCATCCGAGGGTGCTACGAGGAAAAGGCGGCACTTGGGCTCTTCCGTGGCAGCGTTCATGCCGCCTTTTCGAGCGACTCGCTCCATTTCCCGCTGGCCGCGAGCCCGTTCATCCGCGCCCGGTGGGCGAAGGCTGCCTGCGCCGCCGCCAAGTTCTCGCGCCGGCCGGCCCATGCCTTGAGCGCTGCCGCCTGCAGTGCCCGGCCATAGGAGAAGGTGAGCTTCCAGGGGAGCGGACCCATCGCGTTCATCAGCGACAGGTGGCGTGTCGCTTCTTCATCCGATTGCCCGCCCGACAGGAAGGCGATCCCCGGCACCGCTGCAGGCACCGTCCGCTTGAGCACCCTGACCGTCCGCTCGGCCACATCCTGCGGGCTGGCCTTCTCGCCCGAATTCTTTCCTGGGACCACCATGTTCGGCTTCAGCACCATCGCCTCGAGCCTGACCCGTGCCGCCGCGAGAGCGTCGAACACCGCGTTGAGCGTCCGTTCGGTGACCCTCTCGCAGGTCTCGATTCCGTGTTTCGCCACCGGCCCGTCCATCAGCACCTCCGGCTCGACGATCGGCACGATCTTGGCGGTCTGGCACAGCGCTGCATAGCGGGCCAGCGCCTCGGCATTGGCCGCAATTGCATAAGCGGTGGGAATGCCCTCGCCGATGTCGATCACCGCCCGCCATTTGGCGAAGCGGGCGCCGAGCCCGTGATACTCCTTGAGCCGCTCGCCGAGACCGTCGAGACCTTCGGTGATCTTCTCGCCCGGGAAGAACGGGATGTCCTTGGTGCCGGCGTCGACCTTGATGCCGGGCAGCGCTCCCGTCGCCTCGATCTTCTGGACCAGCGGCCGCCCGTCGCTCGCCTTCTGGCGGATTGTCTCGTCGAAAAGGATGACGCCGGAAATGTGGTTGCGCATCGCCTCGATGGCGGTGAACATCATCTCGCGATAGTCGCGCCTGAGGTCGGCGGTGGATTCGATGCCGATCGAGTCGAAGCGCTTCTTGATCGTGCCGCTGCTCTCGTCGGCGGCCAGAATGCCCTTGCCGTCGGCCACCATTCTCTTCGCGATGTCGTCGAGCTTGTCGGTCATTGCTTCGCTCCATTCCCGGATTCGTGGCTACATTCGAGGACCGTGATGCCTGGCAGCGGCTTGCCCTCGAGCCATTCGAGAAACGCCCCGCCGGCCGTCGAAACGAAGGTGAAGGCCTCGGCCACACCCGCCGCGTTGAGCGCTGCCACCGTGTCGCCGCCGCCGGCGATCGACACGAGCTTTCCCGCTTGCGTCAGGGCCGCGGCATGGCGAGCGGCGGCCTGCGTCCCCTGGTCGAAGGGCGCAACCTCGAAGGCGCCGAGCGGTCCGTTCCATACGAGCGTCGATGCCCGGTCGAACACCCGCTTGATCTGTTCCACCGTCTGCGGCCCGACATCCAGAATCATGTCCTCGGGGCCGACTCCGTCAAGCGCGACCACCCGCGACCTGACTCCCGGCTCGAGCGCCGGCGCCACCACCGCATCGACTGGCAGCACGATCGTTTTGCCGCGGGCTTGCGCTTGGCTCATGATGTCGCGCGCCGTGTCGATGAGAGCGGCCTCGCAGAGCGAGCGTCCGATCTGCCGGCCCTGGGCGGCGAGGAAGGTGTTGGCCATGCCGCCGCCGATGATCAGCGTATCGGTGAGCGCGAGCAGATTTCCGAGAAGGTCGAGCTTGGTCGACACCTTGGCGCCGCCGACCACAGCCGCAAGCGGCCGGCGCGGATTGGTCAGCGCCGATGAGATCGCCTTGAGCTCGAGCTCGAGCGCCCGCCCGGCAACCGCCGGCAGGAGATGCGCCACCCCTTCGGTCGAGGCATGGGCCCGGTGCGACGCCGAAAACGCATCGTTCACATAGACATCGCCAAGCTTGGCGAGCGTCGCCGCGAACTTGGGATCGTTGCGCTCCTCGCCTGGATGGAAGCGCGTGTTCTCGAACAACAGAACTTCGCCGGGCCGTGCCGCCGCAGCCGCCTTCTCCGCCGCATCGTCGCGCCAGTCGGTCTCGATGAAGCGGACATTGATTCCGAGCGCATTCGCGAGCGCCGGCGCCACCGGCTTCAGCGACATCTCCGGTACAACCTTGCCCTTCGGTCGGTCGAAATGCGACAGGATCAGGACGGCCGCTCCCTTCTGCAGCAGCTCCTTGATGGTGGGGACGGCCCGCTCGATCCGGGTCGCGTCGCGCACCTTGCCATGATCCAGCGGCACATTGAGATCGAGCCTGACCAGCGCTCGCTTGTTGCGCCAGTCGATCGCGTCAAGTGTCTTGAAACTGGCCATCGCGTTGAGCCTCGAACCGTGCCTTGAGCCGAGCGGCAGCTGCTTCGGCGGTGATCCCGAAATGGGCATACACCTTGTCGTAGGGACCGCTGGCGCCGAAGCCGCTCATGCCGACGAACACCCCATCGGTGCCTATGAACGGGTCCCAACCCATCCGGACGCCGGCCTCGATGGCGCCGCGCACGCGTTCCTTGCCGAGCACGCTGGCGCGGTACTCGTCCGACTGCCTTGCGAAGAGCTCCATCGACGGCACCGACACGACGCGTGTCCCGATGCCGTCCGCCTCGAGCAGCTGGCGCGCCGCCGCCGCGATCTCGACCTCGGAGCCAGAGGCGAAGATCACGACGTCGGCAACCGCTCCGCCGGCGATCACATAGGCGCCGCGGGCCGACAGGTTCTCGGGCGCCCCCGACAGCCGGTTTGGCTTGAGCTTCTGGCGGCTCAGCGCCATGACGCTTGGCCTGTGGCGCTCGTTCAGCGCCACCTCCCAGATCTCGGCCGTTTCCACCGCATCGCAGGGCCTGAGCACCAGCAGATTGGGAATGGCCCTGAGCGCCGCCAGATGCTCGATCGGCTGATGCGTCGGCCCGTCCTCGCCGAGACCGATCGAATCGTGGGTCATGACGAAGATCACCCCGATGCCCATCAGCGCTGCGAGCCGGATGGACGGCCGGCAGTAATCGGTGAAGGTGAGAAAGCTGCCGCCATAGGGGCGGACCCCGCCATGGAGGAACAGGCCATTCATCCCGGCGGCCATGGCATGTTCACGGATGCCCCAATGGATGTAGCGCCCGCCGTAATCGTTGACGGTGAGCGGCTTCATGTCCTTCGACCGGGTGTTGTTGGAGCCGGTGAGATCGGCTGAACCGCCGATCGTCTCGGGCACCGCCGCATTGATGACGTCGAGGGCGTTCTGCGAGGCATTGCGCGTGGCCAGGGCCGGCGGGTCGGAAACGACCCCCTCGATATACGCCCTGAGCGCCGGAGCAAGCGCCGGCGGCAGATCGCCCCGCATGCGGCGTTGGAATTCCGCCCTGACCGCCGGATCGACCGCCGCGAGGCGCCGCTCCCAGGCCTGCCGTTCGCCGGCGCTGCGGCGGCCGACCGCCCGCCATGCCTCGAGGAGCTCCGTCGGAATCTCGAATGGCGGGTGTCGCCAGCCGAGCCGCTCGCGCGCCGCCGCGAGCTCGGCCGCACCGAGCGGGGAGCCATGGACGGCGGCAGTGCCCTGCTTCTTCGGCGCGCCGAATCCGATGATGGTCCGGCAGGCGATGAGAGTGGGCCGGTCGCTGTCCTGCGCCTTGGCGATTTCCCCGGTGACCGCCTCCGGATCATGGCCGTCGACCCGCGCCACCGCCCAGCCCGAGGCAGCGAACCGCGCCGGCTGGTCGGTCGAATCGGCGAGCGTCACCGGCCCGTCGATCGACACCCCGTTGTCGTCGAACAGCACGATCAGCTTGGCAAGCTTGAGGTGGCCGGCAAGCGTCAGGGCCTCCTGCGAGATGCCCTCCATGAGGCACCCATCGCCGACCAGCGCATAGGTGTGGTGATTGACGAGGTCGCTGCCGAAGACCGCGGCCAGGTGCCGTTCGGCGATCGCCATCCCGACGGCATTGGCAAAGCCCTGGCCGAGCGGGCCGGTGGTGGTCTCGATCCCGGAGCTGTGGCCATATTCCGGGTGGCCGGCAGTGCGCGACCCGAGCTGGCGGAAATTCTTGATGTCCTCCAGCGTCATGTCGGCATAGCCGGTGAGATAGAGCAGAGCGTAGAGCAGCATCGAGCCATGGCCGGCCGACAGCACGAAGCGGTCGCGGTCGGGCCAGTGCGGCGCTGCGGCGTCGAATTTGAGGAAACGGGTGAACAGCACCGTCGCGAAATCGGCCGCCCCCATCGGCAGCCCGGGGTGACCCGAATTGGCCTTCTCGACCGCATCCATGGCGAGGGCCCGTATGGCATTGGCCATGTCGTGGACTGTGCTCATCCCTCGACCTTGTTGTGGAAAGACGGGCCATCCATAGCATCGCAACCCCGCCTGTCAATGGCAGTAGGCAGCAGGCACTAGGCGCTGGGCAGTAGGCAGCAGCGAAGAGCGCGGATCATTGCCTGTTGCCTGATGCCTACTGCCTCATTGTGGAAATCCCCGCGCCGGGCCTCGCTGCGGTTGCGTCGCCAGTGGCGCAAGCCTAATCTCCCGCCCCGTGAACAGCGACAGGCGAGGCGGCGAGGCGTCGATGGTCGACGAAGCGCTCGGGCGTTTCGAGTCTGCCATGCGCCAACTCGAAGCAGCACTGGCCCAGCTGCACGAGCAGCAGGCCCAGCGCATGCGCAGTGCCGGCGATGCTGCAGCTCTCAGGGCCGACCGGCTGCGCCTGGTCCAGGAGCTGGCCGAGGTCCGCGCCAAGGCGAGCGAGCTCGCGGAGCAGCAAAGGCGGGCATCGCGGCGCATCGACCAGGCAATGGCGCGGATTCGCCGGATTCTCGGCGAGTAGGATCGAGAGGGAGCGGGATGGCCCAGGTGGTCATTGAGGTGAACGGACGGCCCTACACCATGCAGTGCAATGATGGTGAGGAGGAGCATCTCACCGCGCTTGCGCTGATGCTCGACGAGGAGGTCGCGCGCATCCGCCAGGCCGTCGGCAATGTCGGCGACATCAGGCTCCTGATGATGGCCGGCCTCGTCATCTCCGACCGCCTGGTGGAAGCCCGCCGCGAGGTTGACGGGCTCAGGGACCACATCCGACGGCTTAGCGATCAAGGTCAGCCAAGCGTTGGCCTGCGCATCCAGGAGGACAAGGTGGCGCAGCGCCTCGATGCCGCAGCACGCCGCCTCGAGCAGCTGGCGCGCGAGACCCGTGGACGGTAACACCCGTTCCACTTGCCTGAGGCCTCGCCGCAGCCTAATTAATTCTTCAGGCGAGCTGCCCGGTGCGTGCAGGAGAACGCATTCCCAGGGGCCTATGTTGATCTCCAATCGGGAGCTGTCCCTGACCTTGACCCTGGTCTTCGTCACACGGCGCCCACCTACGCAAGTAGGGACCCGGGATCGACCCCTCCCACGGCCATGGCGGCCCGCCGCTCCTCCCCCTTTCGGCCATCGGGGAATCTGGTGATGAGCGTTGGCGATATGAGCTCCCGCGCGACGACCGGGGATATTGTCGCCGCCAAGCGCCATGCCCGCCGGATCGCCGCGGAGCGCCGGGCCGCCGCCCATGCCGAGGCCGGCCCGTCTGCCGCAGCCGTCCTGGCCGCGCATGGCCTGCCCTTCCTGCCGCCGCCCTCCGGGATCGTTTCCGGCTTCACCTCCTTCCGCACCGAGATCGATGTCATCCCGCTGCTCGCCCGCCTGGCCGGCGATGGTTGGGTCACTGCCTTGCCGGTGGTCACCGCCGACGGCGCGCCGCTTGCCTTCCGCCGCTGGATCCCGGGCGAGCCGACGGTGCCGGGGCGCTTCGGCATTCCTGTGCCGCATGAGGCTTCTGCCGAGCTGCTGCCGGACGTGCTCCTCGTGCCGATGCTGGCCTTCGACCGTTCAGGCTTCCGGCTCGGCTATGGCGGCGGCTTCTACGACCGCACCGTCGAATGGCTGCGGCAGGTGAAGCCGGTCATCGCAGTCGGCATTGCCTACGCGGCGCAGGAGGTTGCCGCCGTGCCGCGCGGGCGCTATGACCAGCCGCTCGACTGGATCGTGACGGAGCTGGGCGCGTTTCAGCCGATGTCGGACCACGCTGTCGATCGGGCGCCCTGAATGCGGCTTTTGTTCCTTGGCGATGTTGTCGGCCGCTCGGGCCGCGAGGCGGTGATCCGCGAGCTGCCTGCCTTGCGCGAGCGCTTCGCCCCCGATCTCGTGGTGCTCAACGGCGAGAACGCCGCCGGCGGCTTCGGCATCACCGAGGCGATTTACGAGATGCTGATCGGTGCCGGTGTCGATGTCATAACCCTTGGAAATCATGCCTTCGACCAGCGCGAGGCGCTGGTGTTCATCGAGCGCGTCGACAATCTGCTGCGGCCGGTCAACTACCCGTCCGGCACCCCGGGACGGGGATCTGGAATCTTCACCGCCCGCAATGGCGGCCGCGTTCTGGTGGTCAATGTCATGGGCGTGGCCAAGATGGAGGCGCTGGCCGATCCCTTTGGCGCGGTCGACCATGAGCTCGAAAGCTGCCCGCTCAAGACCGGCTGCGATGCCTCGCTCATCGATTTCCACGCCGAGCTGACGTCCGAGAAGATGGGGCTTGGCCATTATGTCGACGGCCGCACCAGCTTTCTGGTCGGCACCCACACCCATGTGCCGACCGCCGATCACCAAATCCTCGCCGGCGGCACTGCCTATGTCACCGATGCCGGCATGTGCGGCGATTATGATTCAGTGATCGGCATGGACAAGGAAGAGCCCCTCAACCGCTTTCTCCGCAAGATCCCGCTCGGCCGCTTCACCCCGGCGACCGGCCCTGCCACCGTGTCGGGGATTGCCGTCCTGACCGATGATGCAACCGGCCTTGCGCTGAAGATAGCGCCGGTCAGAATCGGCGGCCGGCTCGAACCCGCCTGGCCGGAGTGGTAGATTTTGCTTCTCGCGAAACATCATCCTATCGTTCGAAAACTGCCGAGGACGCCATGGCCGGTCACTCCCAATTCAAGAACATCATGCACCGCAAGGGCAAGCAGGATGCGGTGCGCGCCAAGCTGTTCTCCAAGCTCGCGCGCGAGATCACCGTCGCGGCTCGCCACGGGCTGCCCGATCCGGCCATGAATGCCCGCTTGAGGCTCGCCATCCAGAATGCTCGCGCCCAGTCCATGCCGAAGGACAATATCGAGCGTGCCATCAAGAAGGCATCGGGCAATGAGGCCGAGGCCTATGAAACCATCCGTTATGAGGGATATGGGCCGGGCGGAGTTGCGCTGATCGTCGAGGCCCTGACCGACAACCGCAATCGCACTGCCGGCGCCGTGCGCTCCTATTTCAGCAAATTCGGCGGCAATCTCGGAGAAACCAATTCCGTCTCCTTCCTGTTCGACCGCGTCGGCGAGATCGCTTATGGCGCGGAGGCCGGGACCGCCGACCAGGTGCTCGAGGCGGCAATCGAGGCCGGCGCCGACGATGCGACGAGCGACGCCTCCGCCCATGTCGTCACCTGTGCCTTCGACGAACTCGGCGACGTCGCCGCCCGTCTCGAGGAGCGGCTCGGTTCGCCGCAGTCGGTCAAGTCGGTCTGGCGCCCGCGGGTCACCGCCCCGCTGGATGAGGAAGGCGCGCAGTCGTTGATGAAACTGCTCGCCGTCATCGAGGATGATGACGACGTCCAGAATGTCTACACCAATTTCGAGGTTTCTGACGATGTGATGGCGCGGCTGACAGCGGCTTGAGTTATGCTCATGGCATGGGGCAGACGATTCGCATCATCGGCATCGATCCGGGGCTCAGGCGCACCGGTTGGGGCGTCATCGACAGGGACGGCACCCGACTCAGCCATGTCGCCGACGGCATGCTGAGCCCGAGCGAATGTCGCTCGCTGGCCGACCGGCTGGTCGAGTTGAAGGACGGGCTCGAGGCGGTGCTGGCCGCCTATGGGCCGCATGAGGCGGCGGTGGAGGAGACTTTCGTCAATCAGAATGCCCGCGCCACCCTCAAGCTCGGCCATGCGCGCGCCGTGGCGCTGATCGTCCCGGCGATGCGCGGCCTGCCGGTTGCCGAATACGCCCCGAACGAGGTCAAGAAGGCGGTGGTCGGCGCCGGTCATGCAGAGAAGCAGCAGGTCACGCGGATGGTGCGGCTGCTGCTGCCCAGGTCGCGCCCCGAGAGCAGCGATGCCGCCGATGCGCTGGCGGTCGCCATCTGCCACGCCCATCATATGGCCGTGCGGCTGAGGGCCTGAGGGATGATCGCACTGCTCAAAGGCCGGGTCGAAGCCTATGAGGACGACGGGGTCATCCTGGATGTCGGCGGCGTCGGCTATCACGTCGTCTGCTCCTCCCGCACCCTCGCGGCGCTGCCGCGGGTCGGCGAGGTCGGCAAGCTCTTCACCGAGATGCTGGTGTCGGAGAATGCCATCCGCCTGGTCGGCTTTGCCAGCGAGGCCGAGCGCGCCTGGTTTCGCCTTCTCGACAATGTCCAGGGCGTCGGCACCCGGGTGGCGCTTGCTGTCCTGTCGACGCTCAGCACGAGCGAGCTTGCCTCGGCCATTGCCTTCGGCGACAAGGCGATGATCGGCCGCAGCCCCGGCGTCGGGCCCAAGCTTGCCCAGCGCATCGTGTCGGAGCTCAAGGACAAGGCGCCAGGGCTTCAGCTTGCCGATCCGGCGCTTGCCAGGATCGAGGGTGCGGTCCCGGCGGTGCCGCCACGGGCCTTGAGCGACGCCGTCTCGGCGCTGGTCAATCTCGGCTATGGCCAGGCCCAGGCGGGTGCCGCGGTCAGCAGCGCCGCCAAGGCGGCAGGCCCTGATGCTGCGGCCGAGAAGCTGATCCGCCTCGCCCTGCGCGAGCTCGCGACCCCATGACCCGGCTGGTCGACGGCAGCCGCCGCGGCGAGGACGAGGCCGAGCGGCAATTGCGTCCGCAGCGTCTGAGCGACTTCGTCGGCCAGGCCAAGGCGCGTTCCAATCTCGAGGTGTTCATCGCTGCCGCCCGGGCCCGCAACGAGGCGCTCGACCATGTCCTGTTTGCCGGCCCGCCGGGGTTGGGCAAGACCACGCTTGCCCAGATCGTGGCGCGCGAGCTCGCGGTGAATTTCCGCGCCACCTCCGGCCCGGTGATCGCCCGCGCCGGCGATCTTGCGGCCCTCCTGACCAATCTCGAGGAGCGCGACGTTCTCTTCATCGACGAGATCCATCGCCTCAACCCGGCGGTCGAGGAGATCCTCTATCCGGCGATGGAGGATTTTCAGCTCGACCTGATCATCGGCGAGGGTCCCGCCGCCCGCTCGGTCAGGATCGAGCTTGCACAATTCACCCTGATCGGCGCCACCACCCGGACCGGCCTCCTCACCACGCCACTCAGGGACCGCTTCGGCATCCCGGTGAGGCTCGAATTCTACAGCGACGAGGAGCTGCTGGCGATCGTGCGCCGCGGTGCGCGGGTGCTCGGCATCGAGATGAGCGAGGACGGCGCCCGCGAGGTCGCGCGACGCTCACGTGGAACACCCCGCATTGCCGGCCGCCTGGTGCGCCGGCTGCGCGATTTCGCCGCCGTCGCCGGCGCATCGGTGATCGATCGCACGCTGGCCGATCGGGCGCTGCTCAAGCTCGAGGTCGACAGTCGCGGCCTCGACTCCATGGACCACCGCTATCTCAACACCATTGCCGTCAATTTCGGTGGCGGTCCGGTCGGCGTCGACACCATCGCCGCATCGCTGTCCGAGGCCCGCGACGCCATCGAGGAGATCATCGAGCCCTATCTCATTCAGCAGGGTTTCGTGAACCGCACGCCGCGCGGCCGGCTTCTCACGCCGCATGCCTTCCGCCATCTCGGCCTCGAGGTGCCTGAGCGGCCCGACATCCTGCAGGGGCGCTTTTCGCTCGGCGATGACGAGCCATGACCGAGAGCGGCGGCGAGCAGCCGGCCATTGCCGGACGGATCGTCGATGGCCGCCATGTTCTGCCGATCCGCGTCTACTACGAGGACACCGACTTCTCGGGCATCGTCTATCACGCCAACTATCTCAAATTTTGCGAGCGCGGCCGCTCCGATCTGCTGCGCCTTCTCGGCATCGCCCATCGCGAGCTTGGCCGCTCGGGCCTGGCCTTTGCGGTGCGGCGGATGACCTGCGATTTCCTCAAGCCGGCCCGGATCGACGACCTGCTCGAAGTCGTGACGCGGGTGATCGAGCTCGGCGGCGCGCGCCTCGAGCTTGCCCAGTCGGTTCAGCGCGGCGATGCAATGCTGTTCACTGCCGAAATCACTCTTGCTCTGATCGACGCTTCCGGCCGGCCGCGCCGCCTGCCCGAGGCCTTGGCGGTATCGCTGGGCGGGCTGATGCGGTAGGAGAGCTGCCATGACCGAGGGCCGCTCTCTGCTTGACCGGCTTGCGCCGCCGGCGGTGCCAGGCGAGGAGGCAGCGCTGGCGACCCTGCTCGACCGGGTGAGGGCGGCCGGCGGCGAGGCGCTGCTCGCATTGCTCGACGACCATCCTGGCGCGCGTCGGCTCATGGCTGCGATCGCCGAGGGCTCGCCCTTCCTCAGCGACCTCGTTGCGGGCGATCCCGGCTATGCTGTCGAATGCTTGACCGAAGCGCCGGAACATCTGCTCGAACGGCTCTGCCGCAGCCTCCGCGCCGCCGGATCGGCGCTCGAGGACAGCGAGGACATGAGCGTGGTCCTGCGGCTCAGGCGCCGCGAGGCGGCGCTGCTCACCGCCGTCGCCGACCTCGGTGGCGTGTGGGACGGCGAGTCGGTGATGGCTGCCCTGACCCGCTTCGCCGATGCCGCCGTGGCATCGGCCGTCGAACATCTGCTGCTCGCCGCCCACCGCGCCGGCCGCCTTGCCCTGGCCGATCCGGTGATGCCGGGCAGGGACAGCGGCTACATCGTCCTGGCGATGGGCAAGCAGGGTGCCGGCGAGCTCAACTATTCGAGCGACATCGACCTCATCGTCCTGTTCGATCCCAAGGCGGCGCGGCTCCTGCGCAACGACGAGCCGGCGGTGTTCTTCGTCCGGCTCACCAGACGGCTCGCCGGCCTCCTGCAGGACGTCACCGATAAGGGTTATGCCTTTCGCGTCGACCTGCGGCTGAGACCCGATCCGCGCGCCACCCAGGTCGCGATCTCGGTCGAGGCGGCGGCGAGCTATTACGAGAACATGGGCCAGAACTGGGAACGTGCCGCCATGATCAAGGCGCGGCCCTGCGCCGGCGACATCGACCGCGGCGAGGCCTTTCTCGACCGCCTCAAGCCTTACGTTTGGCGCAAGCACCTCGACTTCGCGGCCATCGCCGATGTGCAGTCGATGAAGCGGCAGATCCATGCCGTCAAGGGCCATGCCACCATCGCGGTCGAGGGTCACAATCTGAAGCTTGGCCGCGGCGGTATCCGCGAGATCGAGTTCTTCGTCCAGACCCAGCAGCTCATCGCCGGCGGCCGCAATCCGGCGCTGCGCGGCCGCCGCACCCTCGATATGCTGGCCGAGCTTGCCAGCGAAGGCTGGATCACCGAGGCGGCCGCCTCCGAGCTGCGCCGGGCCTACCTGTTCCTGCGCCGGATCGAGCACCGCTTGCAGATGGTCCAGGACGAGCAGACTCAGGAGCTGCCCGAGGATCCCGCTGCCTTTGCCCGCCTGGCGCGCTTCAGCGGCTTTGCCGACGCGACGGCCTTCGCCGCCACCCTCAAGGCCACCTTCGAGACGGTGCAGCACCATTACGCGGCTCTGTTCGAGGAGGCGGGCGCCCTCGCTGCCGAGACCGGCAGCCTCGTCTTCACCGGCGCCGGCGATGATCCGGAGACCATCAGGACCTTGGCGGCAATGGGTTTCCGTCGCCCAAGCGAGCTTTCGGCGACGGTGCGCGGCTGGCATTTCGGGCGCTACCCCGCCACCCGATCGGCGCGCGCCCGCGAGCTGCTCACCGAGCTGATGCCGGCGCTCCTGTCGGCGCTCGCCGCGACCGGCGATCCCGATCTTGCCTTCATTTCCTTCGATCGCTTTCTGGCCGGCTTGCCGACCGGCGTCCAGCTGTTCTCGCTGCTCAAGGCAAACCCGCAGCTCTTGGACCTGATCGCGACGATCCTTGGTTCGGCGCCGCGACTGGCGAGCGAGCTGTCGCATCGCCCCAAGGTCCTCGATGCCGTTCTCGATCCCGGCTTCTTCGCCCGCATGCCGCCCAAGGAGGAGATCGAGGCCCAGGTGGCCGCGGCCATCGCCCGCAACGCCCCGCTCGAGGAGGTGATGGACCGGGTGCGGGTGATCGGCAAGGAGCAGATGTTCCGGGTCGGCGTGCGCGTCCTGTCCGATACGGTGAGCGCCGCCGAGGCCGGCGCCGCCTTCTCCGGCATTGCCGAGATCCTCATCGACCGGCTGCTGTCGGCAGTCGAGCGCGACATGGCCGAGAAGCATGGGCGGGTGCCGCTCGGCCGCACCGCCGTGCTGGCGCTCGGCAAGCTCGGCGGCCGCGAGATGACCGCGACCTCCGATCTCGACCTGATCATCGTCTACGACTTCGAGGCCGAGAACCCAAACTCCGACGGCGAGAAGTCGCTCTACGGCGCGCAATATTTCGCGCGGCTCACCCAGCGGCTGATCAGCGCGTTGTCG
>DATAOT010000181.1:0-14540 GCA_036265615.1 Aestuariivirgaceae bacterium | reverse complement strand
GCATTGCCCCCTGCTCAAGGCGGGGCGGTTGTGGGTCCCGGCGCACGCTCGATACACCCAGCCTTATGTCGAGGAGATGTGTTCCTTTCCGGACGGCCCTGATGATCAGGTCGATGCGACGGTTCAAGCTTTGACATATATGCAAGAGTCCGGCCTGCCGCCGCCCAAGCAAGGGGCACGTTCGCTGGGCACCATGGATCTGCGACCCGGTTGGCGACGTCCCGATCACATCTATGTCTGGGCGCCGAAGCACTGGAGATAAGTCCTGGTTCAAGCAAGGGGTGGCCGGATTGCCGGTCCCCCTTATGCCTCTGCGCTCAACACCATCCATTCTCCGCTGATCTCGCTTCACCACCGTGTCATCGGCCTGACCTGTAGGAGCGCACCCGGCGGGCTGTCTGTCGCGTGGCGAGCAGCACCGAAGAAGGCCTGTGCTCGCCAAGGGACGGTCCTCTGGAAGTGCTCATCGCCGAGCTTTTGCCTGAGGACCCGCGAAGCGCTGGTAAAAATGCCGTACAAGCACCCCAGTGGGCTCGCATCTGGTGGCGCGTCGGCCTGTTCACGGGAGCAATCGCGCTGTTGTGGGCGCTGCTCTATGTCGGTTTCTGGATCACCTCGCTTCAGCGCGCCTCAGCACCTCGCCGGTCATTCTGAAGCCGACGGGCGCGAAACGCCGCCATGACCTCTTCGATCATTCTTTCCTCTTCTCCCTCATAACGAGGCGAAAAGTGGAACGGCTCGACCCGGCGCACCTCGGCCTCGCGAGCGATTTCACCGGCAGCGGTCGTGGTGAGATGGGCACGCGCGGCGGCGAGCGCGGCATCGGCAGCGGCAAACGGGGCCTCGATGAACAGCAGATCGGCATGGCGCACGAGATCGATGATCAGATCGCGATTGAGCGGCGTGTCGGCAACATCGGTGACGTAACCGATCTTTTGACCGGCCGTTATTTTCACCGCACTGCGAAGCACTCCGAGCGGCAGCTCCCGGTCGCTCGGCTGCCAGCCGATCCTGACAGGAACATCGTCGGCCTGGTTTTCGAGGACGATGCGCTTCAATTCGCGAAGCCAGGGGCCGACGGGGAGCCCAAGCTCGAGGAGGCGATTTTTCCAAATGTTGACATGCATCGATTCCTCAACGGCGAAACCCAGACAGGGCGTGCGATGCTCGAGAATTGCCGTTCGGACGCGAAATGCCGACTCGCTGTGAAGCAATCCCCGCCCGATCCGCCGATGTCCGCCTTGCTCGGGAACAAAGGCGCGGCTCAGGCGCAATCGCGCCGTTCGGGCCTCGTCCTGCGAAAGCACCTCGCAGACAACGAGGACGAGATCGAAATCATAGCGCTCGACCAGGTTCCAGCGATAGGCGTGCAGCTTGTGGCAGATCTGGTCGATGAAACCCGCCGGACCGTAGAGATGGAGGATTTTTGCCCGACCGACCAGCGTCCGCAACAGACGATCGAACCCGAAGAAGTGGTCGATATGCGCGTGCGAGACGAAGATGTGCTCGAGCCGATTGATCTTGCGCGACGGCAGGATCGAGATGTCTCCGAGGTCGAGGAGAATCGCCCGCGCCTCGAACTGCATCTCGACGTA
This sequence comes from Aestuariivirgaceae bacterium, assembly GCA_036265615.1. Taxonomy (GTDB): domain Bacteria; phylum Pseudomonadota; class Alphaproteobacteria; order Rhizobiales; family Aestuariivirgaceae; genus DATAFF01. The sequence goes on along the minus strand of DATAOT010000181.1, from coordinate 12,945 downwards.
GAGCGCCGGGTCGCCATAGCGGCCATTGACGAGCTTCGGGTGAAAGATCGGCCGCACGCGAGCTCTCAGCTGCTCCTCGGCATCTCCACCTTCCCGACATAGGTCGGGAAGTCGCCCCGCTTCCGGAAATCCGCATCGAAGCGGCGCAGCTTGTCCTCGTCGACCTCGACGCCGAGCCCGGGCCCCTCGATCAGCCCCCAGCGCGGGCCCTCGGCGATCGGAATGGGCTTGGTGAGAATGTCGTCCTCCATCATCTGAGCGGTCTGCTGGCTTCCTGCGGCGGCGTTGGGCGCTGCCAGCATGGCATGCTGGCCGGCCGCTGCCGTGAGCCCGTGCTCGCCATGGGTATGCTTCACCACCCGCCAGCCCTCGAGATGGCTCATATGGTTGAACAGGTGAAAGCGGGCGAGCGAACCGACCCAGTATTGGCTGTAGCAGAGATAGTCGCCGCACCGGCTCTTGATCAGCCGGTAGGCGTCGGCCTCGCGCCACAGTCCCTCATTGACGCAGAAAGGGACATCAACCAGCTTCCTCAAATCGAGCATGTTCTCGACCGGATCGATGCGGACCGGCGCCTCGACGAAGTCGATGTCGAACCTCAAGTGCCAGCGCTTGAGGAGGCGCGCTGCTTCGGGGATCGTCCACGCCTGATTCACGTCGATCCGGATCCTGCCGGCCGGCCCGATCGTGTCGCGCAGCGCTTCGAGCATGTCCTCCTCCTGCTGCTCGTCGACCCCGACCTTGATGTAATAGACCTGGTAGTTGCGGCGGACACCCTCCCTTGCTTGGGCAGCGATGCTGTCGGGCGTGCCCCATTCCATGTAGTAGAAATAGTCGACGGCATCGCGCATGGCGCCCCCCAACAGGCGGTAAAGCGGCTGTCCGCAGGCTTTGCCGCAGAGGTCCCAGAGAGCCATGTCGATGCCGGCGTAAGCGAAATTTCCGGTCATCGGCTGAAAGGCCCAGACGGCATGCACAGCGAGGTCGCGCTGGATCGCTTCGGTGTCCCAGATGCTGCGGCCGATGACGAGCGGCGCCATCGCCTGAACTGCGCTTTCGATGCCTTTGACATCGGCGGCCCGGGTGCATTCGCCCCAGCCGACCATGCCGTCTTTCGTCGTCAGCTTGACGATCACGTCGCTCACGCCGCCGCGATTGATGAGCGAACTCGTCTCGGCGTGCCTGTAGGGTATCCGAGCGACAAAGGTTTCGAGCTTGGCGACCTTCATTTCGAACACTCCCGTGGTTTCAACCGTGGCGGCCCAGCCGGTACTCCATGTAGCGCACGGCGAGCGAAAGCGGGTAGCTCATGAAGAAGTAGAACAGCGCCGCCAGGCAGAACACCGCCATGGGCTCGAAGCTCGACGAGGCGAGATCCTTGGCCCTCAGCATCAGCTCGGGCGCGGCGATCAGGGCACAGACCGAGGTGTCCTTGAGAAGGCCGATGGCATAGTTGCCGACCGGCGGCAGCACGACGCGCATGGCCTGGGGCAGAAGGATGTAACGCATGGTCTTGGCCGGCGTCATGCCCAGCGTCAGGGCAGCCTCGCGCTGCCCGGCATGCAGGGCCTCGATCCCGGACCGAAACACCTCGGCAAGAATGGCGCCGCCCTGGAGCGCCAAGCCGGCGACCGCCGCGGTGAAGGAGGAGAAGGTCAGCCAGCTCAATCCGACCTGCGGGGGAACGAAGTAGACGATATAGAGAATGACCAGCGCCGGTGTTCCGCGCATCACCTCGATGAAGCTGATGGCGAGCCAGCGCGGGGACCGCCGCGACGAGATCCTGAGCAGCGCCACGATCAAGCCGAGTGCGGATGCGACAATGAATGCGAAGAGCGAAAGCTTCAGGGTCCCGAGACAGGCGCTGAGCATCTCCGGAAACCAGTCCCGGATGTTGTCTCGATAGATATCGAGCAATCGCGGCATGGCTCTAGCTCCATGCCCGACGCGTGCGTTCGAGATAGGCGACGAGCCGCGACATCGGGATGGTCATCGCCAGATAGATTGCGGCAGCAAGCAGATAGACATGCATGCTCTGGAAGGTCTCGGTGACGAGATTGCGGGCGTAGAACATGATCTCCGGGACGGCGACCACCGAAACGAGAGCGGTGTCCTTGAGAAGCGTGATCGAGAAGTTGGTGATGGGCGGCAGCATGATCCGGATCGCCTGCGGCAGGACGATGTCTCGCATGCTGCCGAGCGGGGTCATCCCGAGCGACAAGGCGGCCTCGACCTGGCCCCTGTGGATGGCCTGGATGCCGGCCCGGTAGACTTCCGAGAGATAGGCCGAGCCATTGATTCCGAGACCGATGATCGCAGCCTCGACCGGCTTGAGCTCGATGCCGATATCCGGCAGCCCGAAATAGATGACGAACAGCTGGGCAAGAGCGGGCGTGCCGCGCAGGAACTCGGTGTAGACATAGGCAAAGCCGCTCACAATGCGCGAGGGCGACATTCGGAAGAGCGCGATCAGCAGCCCGAGCACCAGAGCGAGGGCGAGCGCGCCGACAGCCACGGTCACCGTCATCACCGCGCCCTTGAGCAGCAGGCTCATGAAATAGGGAAACCGCGCGACCATCACTGTCCAGAAATCCATGGCAGCCTCGCCTTCGCTTTCTTACCGATCTGCAAGCTTCTTGAGGAAGGCGCGGGTCCGCGTCTGGGTGGCATTGCCGAGGATCTGCCGGGGAGGGCCTTCCTCGATGATGCGGCCGTGATCCATGAAGATGATGCGATCGGAAACCTCGCCGGCAAATTGCACCTCGTGGGTAACGAGGATCATGGTATGGCCTTCCTCGGCCAGTTCGCGGATCACCTTGAGCACCTCGCCGATGAGTTCGGGATCGAGCGCCGATGTCGCCTCGTCGAACAGCATGAGCTTCGGCTGCATGGCGAGGACGCGGGCGATGGCAACCCGCTGCTGCTGCCCGCCCGACAGGCGCTCGGGATATTCGGCGAGCTTGTGGCCAAGCCCCACCTTCTCGAGCAAACGCCGGCCACGGTCGTTCGCTTCCTCGGTGCTCTGGCCGAGGACCTTGCGCGGCGCGATCGTGACATTCTCCAGTGCCGTCAGATGCGGGAAGAGATTGAAGCGCTGGAACACGAAGCCGATCTCGCGGCGCTCCTTGGCGAGCTCGCGGTCGCTCAGGTGCACTGATCTGCCATTGACCAGCTTCTCGCCGATCAGCATGCCATCGATATAGATCCGTCCCGAGCTCGGTTTTTCCAGGTAGTTGATGCAGCGCAGCAGCGTCGTCTTGCCCGAACCACTCGGTCCGAGGATCGAGACTTTCTCGCGGCGGGAGACGTCGAGGTCGATGCCGCCCAGAACCTCGAGCTCGCCGAAGCGCTTGTGCAGGTCGACTATACGGAGGAGGGGTTGCTGACCTGCCGGTCCAGGCCGTTCCACACTCATGGGTCTCAGGCGCCTTGGCGAGCTCGCCGCCCTGTCGGCGGCGAGCTCTTGCGGCATCAGAAGCAATGATCGGCGGTCGGTGCCTTGTAGGTGGCGTCCCTGTCGACCTCGATCCTGGGGTTCTTCTCAGGCGGGATGAACCAGGCCTTGTCGGAGAGGCCGTATTTGGCCATGGTCTTGACGTTCAGGCACTCCTTCCAGATGTCCTTGATCGCCGCGTTGACCGCCTCGGCGAGTTCGGGCTCGTTCTTGTTGATCCCGAAGATCACGTTGTATTTCGTTGACATGACTGGATATTTGGCCGGTTCCGGATCGACCGGGATCTGTTTCAGCTTCCATTCCGGATGCTGCGAGATGGCATATTGCATCAGCGGCGGATCGAGGATGGCCATGTCGATGCGGCCGGCAAGGAGGTCCTGCATGACGCCATCGGAAGTGTCATAGAGCTTGACCTCGCCGATCCCATCGACAGTCTTCAGCTCCGGGACCAGGGTGAAGCCGTTGACGGTGCCGACCTTGCGGCCCTTCATGTCGGCAAAGCTGTGATAGTTGGTGTCCTGCTTCTGCGCCAGCAGCGTCCCGAAATAATAGATCGGCTCGCTCAATGTCATGATCTTGGTGCGCGACTCGAGCCAGCCCATTGCGCCATGCATGATGTCGAGCTTGCCCTGCTTGGTCGACTCGATCTCGGCCGCCCAGTCCATCTGCTTGGGGTTGGGCTCGAGCCCAAGCTTCTTGGCGACATAGGCCATCAATTCGCCGTCGGTGCCTGAGAGCTGGCCGTCCTTGATCTGGGTCATCGGCATGTCGCCGTTCAGGCCTATGGTGAGCTTGCCTGGCTCGATCGTCTTGACGTCGGCAGCCATGGCGCCAGCGGCGGCGAGCATTCCGGCCGCCGCCAGGCCGAGCGCCAGGGCGGAGAGGCGGCTGCGTAAATTCAATGGTTTTGCTTCCAAGCGGTGCTTCTTCACGGCGATTTCTCCCTGTTATTATTATCGGGAGCCTATCACCCCGCCATGGTTTGACAAGTTTTCACCGCGTCGAGCCTAATGGCCGCCAGCCGGGGCCGGGGCGGGCCGTTTCATCAGAAGCGAGCCGAGCCCAACAGCGACGAACAGCACGGTCAGGGCCAGGAACACGTCCGAGAAGGCCATGACCACGCCTTCCCGATGGGTCATCATGAACAGTTGCTTGAGCGCCATGGTCCGGGCGTCGGGACCATAGGCCTGGAAGCTGCGGGTGAGCGTCTCGAGCGCCTCCAGCGCCGGCCCATAGGCCGAGTTGAGGGCTTCATGCAGCCGCGCGAGGTGGAGATCGGTCCGGTCGTTGAGGAACGTGTAGATGGCGGCAAGCCCGACGGCGCCGCCCAGATTGCGGGTCAGATTGTACAGTCCCGATGCGTTCTTGACGCGGTCGGGCGGGAGCGTGCCGAGCGCGATGTTGTTGATCGGGATGATCGCGAACATGAGGCCGACGCCGCGAAAGATCTGCGGCCAGAGCAGTTCCCAGAAGTCCCAATCCCTGGTGACATAAGTCATCCACCAGGTGCCGACGGCAAAGCAGAGAAAGCCGAACATCAGCATCAGCCGCTGATCGGCCGAGGCAACCAGGCGGCCGGCGACCGGGGCGGTCAGGAACATGGCAAGACCCGAGACGAACATGGTCTCGCCGATCATCAGTGCGTCGTAGCCGCGGACCCGTCCGAGATAAAGGGGATAGATCAGGGTGAGACCGTAAAGGCCGATGCCGAGCACGAAGGAGAAGAGCGAGCCCAGGGCGAAATTGCGGTTCGAGTAGCTCCGCAGATCGACGATCGGTTGCTCGGCCGTCAGGGCGCGTGCAAAGAAGGCGATGGCCGACACTGCCGAGACCCAGCCGAAGGTCAGGATGGTGTCGTCGTCGAACCAGTCGTAGCGCGGGCCTTCCTCCAGCACATATTCGAGCGAACCGAGGAAGCCTGCCATGGCGATGAGGCCGATCCAGTCGAATTTCCTGAACAGCGCCAGGTTGGGCTCGTCGAAATCGATGAGGAGCAGGGCCGCCAAGGTGACGCCGATGCCGGGGATGATGTTGACAAAGAACAGCCAGTGCCAGGAGAGCGCATCGGTGAGATAGCCGCCGACGGTCGGGCCGACGGTCGGGGCGAGGGTGGCGACGAGGCCGATCAGGGGCGAGATCACCCCGACCTTGGAGCGCGGGAAGACGATATAGGCGGTGGCGAACACCGTCGGGATCATGCCGCCGCCGATGAAGCCCTGAATGGCCCTGAACACGATCATCTGGTCGATGTTCGTGGAAATCCCGCACAGGAAGCTCGCGACGGTGAAACCGCCGGCCGACACGGCGAACACGATGCGGGTGCCAAGCGCTCGCGACAGGTAGCCGGAAAGCGGGATCATGACGACCTCGGCGATCAGATAGGCGGTCTGGACCCAAGGGATCTCGTCAGCGCTTGCGGCAAGGCCGGCCTGGATCTCGGTGAGCGAGGCCGAGACGATCTGGATGTCGAGGATCGCCATGAACATGCCGAACACCATGGCGATGAAGGCGACGAGGCGTCGCGGGTCGATGCGGTCGGCGTCGGGCGTGGCCATGGCAGGCGGAGGGTTCTCGTCAGCGCGAGGCCGCGGCGACGCCGTCGGGCGCGCGCCTGGTGTCGATGCTCACCTCGACCGACATGCCGGGCTTCAGCACGCCTTGCCGCGCGACATCGGCCGGAATGCGGATCCGCACCGGCAGCCGCTGCACGATCTTGGTGAAGTTGCCCGTCGCATTGTCGGGAGGCAGCAGCGAGAAGACCGACCCCGATGCCGGTGCGAAGCTCAGGACGGAGCCGCGGATGTCGCGGCCGGGGAGGGCGTCGACGGTGAGGAGGGCCGTCTGCCCGGGCTTGAGCTCAGCGACCTGCGTCTCCTTGAAATTCGCATCGACATAGACGCCGTCGAGCGGCACGAGGCTCAGAAGTCGCTCGCCGGGCCCGACATAATCGCCGGTCTGAACGGCGCGGTTGCCGACGACGCCCGCGAAGGGCGCACGAATGACCGTAAAGGAGAGATCGCGCTCGGCCCTGGCGAGGGCGGTCTGATATTCCTTGAGGGTGCGGGCGGCTTCCTCCTGCTGGACGCGCAGCACGTCGACCGAAGCGGTTGCCGATTGCAGCACCGCCTCGGCGCTCAGGACCGATGCCTTGGCCTGGTCGCTGCTGGCCTGGGCCTGCTCCAGCGTCTGCCTGGAGGCGAAATCGCGGGTGGCCAGGGCCTGCTGGCGCTTGAGCTCCAGGATTGCCCGGGTGGCACCGGCTTCAGCGACGGCAATCTGCGCCTTGGCCTGCTCGACCGCGGCCTGCTGAGCGGCAATCTGCTTGCCGATGCGGTCCACGGTGGCCTGCTGGGTGTCAACCTTGCCGCGGGCGGCATCGACGGCGAGACGATAGTCGCCCTCATCGATCCTGGCGATGACATCGCCGGTCTTGACGTGCTGGTTGTTGTCGACCACGACGGCAGTGACATAACCTGAAATCTTCGCGGCGATGGTCGCCGTGTCGGCACCGACATAGGCGTCGTCGGTCGAGACGAAAAAGCGGCCGACCGTCCACCAATGAATGCCGAACCAGGACCCGGCCGCGAGCGCCAGGACCAGGATCACGGCAGCGGCGATTCGCGTCAATGGCGGGCGCCGCTTCGGCTTTTCGACCGGTGTCTGGGACGCCGGCATCTCTGTCGTGCCCGGCATCTTGAGGATGGCGGGCGACCGTTCCGGATCGTGGGGCAGAGGCGGTGCCTCGACAGGTTCAGCCGCGCCGTCCTTCATCCGCTTCGCATGGTCAAGCATGGCATTCACTCGAAGGCCACCCGGCCCCCTTCGGCTATGTGGCGGTGGATCCTGGTGTTCGCAATACCGAACGCCCGACATGCCTCGGTGGAGCACAACGCATTTCGACGCATGCTATTGCATCTTCTTATCGTGAACATAATGGCAACAAATGAGCCAGGGAATCCGGCCCTACTCACTCCTGCCGCGCTGATCTAACATCCGGGCCGATTCGGGCCGGGGGCGCGTGGGAGCGGCGCATGCAGGTCCGTCATCGCATCGTGCTCGGAGCGGTTCTTGCCTGGGCTCTCCTGATGATCGTGCCGGATCTCTGGCGGATGGCCGAGCCGCTGGGTTCCTTCGGCTTCTATGCCGACAACGATGGACGCGTCTATGACGTGACCGGGCCGTTCGCTGGCCCGTCGCGGTCGCCGGCATGGCAGGCCGGTATCCGGATCGGCGATCAGCTCGACCTCGCCAGGATGCGCTGCATCCCCTATGACGACAAGATCTGCGGCGATCTGCTCGCCGTGGTCGGCGGCCTGCAATTCGTCCTGCCAGGCCGCAGTGCAACCATCGTGCTCGCCGCCACGTCAGACAGGCCTGTCCGGCAGGTGACGGTCGTCGCCGAGCAGCGGACGACGAACGTCCTGACCAAGGGCATTCTCATCCTGTCGCAGCTTGCCGGCATCGCCGTCGTGCTGGCAGCGGCATGGCTCGTGTGGACGAGACCGGGGCCGATGAGCTGGGGGTTCTTTCTCTACATCGTGTGGTTCAATCCCGGGCAGGCCTATCTGTTCTACGCCTGGCTGCAGCAATGGCCGCTGCTGCTGCTGCTGCAGAACGTCGTGGGATCGCTTGCCGAAGCGGCCGGATATGCTGGGTTCCTGCTCTTCGCCCTCAGGGTTCCCGATGACCGGCTCGATCCCGAATGGCAGCCGGTGGAGCGTCTGCTGCCGCTGGTCGGCGCGGCCCTGGCGCTGCCGCTGACGGCATCCTATGCGAGCGTGATCGGGTATCACACCGAGCTGCTCACGCGTATCGCCATCTGCGCCGGGTTCATCGTCGATATTGCGGCACTCAGCATCCTGATCATCCGTCGTCGGAGAGAGACCCCGGAGAACCAGCAGCGCCTCAGCTGGGTGATCTGGGGCGGGCTCATCGGTCTTCCCGCCTACATCATCGCCGAGCTCGGACAAGTGACGACCGTGTTCGAGACGCCGTTCGGCGACTTCACGCCCACCGAGGACATCGTCGGGCTGCTTTATCTGGTCAATGGCGTGCTGTGCCTGTTCGTGTTCGAGGCGGTGCGCCGCAAGCGGGTGGTCAACGTGGCGATCCCGCTGCGGCGCGTCACCATACTCGGCCTGACGCTCAGCCTGCCGGTCCTTCTCCTGCATCATCAGATCAATCGCATCGAGGAGCAATTCCATCTTCCGAGCTGGGTGTGGCTGGTGGTGGGCACGGTGTTGCTGTTCCTGTTGTCGCGGCTGCATGAACTCGGGGTCGATCTTGCCGACCGCTTCTTCAACCGCCGTCTCGACGAAACGGCGCATGCCCTCGAGGATGCCCTGTTCAAGGCGCGGGCGGCGAGCGAGGTCGAGAGGCTGCTCGCGGATGAGCCATTGCGCCGCCTGTCACTCAGCTCAGCGGCGGTGTTCCAAAGGTTCGGCGGCGTTTTCAAGCGCGCAGGCCATGCTCCGGGATGGGAGGGATCGCCGGTTCAGGCCCTCAGGAGCGATGATCCGCTGCTTCAGCCGCTGGCCAAGGGGGCGGCGTTCACCGTCTCGGACGGCATGATCGGGCAGGAGCCGCTGCCGAGCGGTCTCAAGCGGCCGATCTTCGCCGTGCCGGTTTCCAATCCGGTCCGCTGCTATGCGGTCGCGCTCTACGGTGCGCATGCCTCGGGCGCCGATCTCGACATGAATGAACGGGACATGCTGGCCCGTCTCGGCGAGAATGCGGCGGCGGTTTTCGCAGAACTCGAGAATGAAGACCTGAGAGGGCGGATCGACAGGCTGGAGCACGAGCTCGGGCTGAGGAGGGAGGCAGTCGGCAGCAGGCCGTAGCATCGTTCACTGCCTATTGCCTATTGCCTATTGCCTGCCGGCCTTGGTTGTCTTATTGAACAATCGTTCAACAAGGCGAGCGAGCGGTAATGGCCCGGGATAGCCGCTACGACATCCTGTTCGAGCCGGTTGCGATCGGCCCGAAGCGCGCTCCCAACCGCTTCTACGCGGTGCCGCACTCCTCCGGCATGACCAATGCCAATGCGCTGGCCCGGGCGGCCTTCCGCGCCGCCAAGGCGGAGGGCGGGTGGGGCGTGGTGTGCACCGGCGCCTGCTCCATCCATCCGAGCGCCGACGACCGTCCCTTTCCCAATGCGACGCTGTGGGACGAAGCCGACATCCGCAGCCATGCGGCGATGACCGAGGCGGTGCATCGACACGGGGCCCTGGCCGGGGTCGAGCTGTGGCATGGCGGCGCCTTCTCGATGAACCGCATCACCAGGCTGCCGCCGCTGTCGCCATCCGGCATTCCGTGGCTTGCCACGCATGTTCCTTTCATGTCGCAGCAGCGCCCCAGGGCGATGGACCCGAGCGACATCGCCGACCTCATCCGCTGGCAGGGCGAGGCGGCGCGGCGGGCGCAGACGGCGGGGTTCGACATCATCTATGTGTATGCCGGAATGGGTTATTTGCCGCATGAATTCCTGCTCGCCGAATACAACCGGCGCAGCGACGCCTATGGTGGTCCGATGGCAAACCGGGTCAGGCTCGTCCGTGAGCTGATCGATGTCACCCGCGAGGCGACAGGCGGGCGTGCCGCGGTGGCGCTCAGGATCAGTCTCGAGGAGCTGCGCAAGCGGCCGGGCAGGCATGCCGAAACCGAGGCCCATGAAGCGATCGAGCTCATCAAGGATGATCCCGACCTGTTCGACGTGAAGATGGACACGAGCCCGACCGACTGCGCGGCCTCCCGCTACACGCCCGAGGGAAGCCATGAGCCGGTGGTCGAATTCGTGAAGCGCATCACGGCCAAGCCGGTGGTCGGCGTCGGCCGCTTCACCTCGCCCGACATGATGGTGTCGCAGATCCGCCGTGGCATTCTCGACCTCATCGGTGCGGCGCGGCCGTCGATCGCCGATCCGTTCCTGCCGCGCAAGATCGCCGAGGGGCGCAGCGAGGAGATTCGCGAGTGCATCGGCTGCAACATGTGCATCGCGAGCTGGCATGACGGCGTGTGGGTGCGCTGCACCCAGAACCCGACTGCAGGCGAGGAATATCGCCGCGGCTGGCATCCGGAGATCGTCAGCCGCGACTCCGGCGGGCGGGCGCTGGTGGTCGGCGGCGGCCCGGCCGGGCTCGAGGCCGGGCTCACGCTGGCGCGGCGCGGCTTCGAGGTGACCATTGCGGAGGCGCGCGAGCAATTTGGCGGCCGGCTCGCCTTCGAGGCGCGGCTGCCCGGCCTCAATGCCTGGCACCGCGTCATCGACTACCGACTCGGCCAGCTCAAGGCGATGAACCATGTCGCGCTCTATCCGGCGAGCCCGCTCAGCGCCGAAGAGATCCTGGATTTCGGGGCCGATCATGTGGTGCTGGCGACTGGATCGCGCTGGCTCAGCGATTCCTATTCGCCGAACGAGCATCCGGCCGCGACGCTGACCGGCCAAGGCATCATGACGCCGGACGACGTCGCCGCCGATGCGCCGATCGAAGGTCCGGTCGTCGTGTTCGATTTCGACAATTATTACATGGGGGGCGCGATCAGCGAGCATCTGGCGCGACGCGGGCTCACGGTGAGCTATGTCACGCCGGCAGGGTTCGTCTCGGCCTGGACCATCAACACCAACGAGCTTCCCCTCATCCATGCCTCGCTCGCCCGGCATGGCATCGCGGTCAAGACGCTCAACCTTGTCAGCGATCACGGCGACGGCGCGGTCATGCTCAGGCATCTTTTCACCGGCGAGCGCACGAGGCTCGAATGCCGGACCCTCGTCGTGGTGGGCCACCGGGCGCCCCGCAACGCACTCCAAGCCGAGCTCGCGGCGCGAGCCGACGATGTCGCGGCGGCCGGCATTGCAAGCATTGCCGTCACCGGCGATGCGCTGGCGCCGGGCGCCATCGCCCATGCCGTCTACAATGGCCATCGCACGGCGCGCGAGCTCGGGCTTCGACCCGAGCAGCGCATCCTTCGCAGGGAGGCATGAGGCGCATGGGCCGCCTGACGACACGCCGTGGCTCCGACCGGCGCAACCGCAGCGCCGGCGCGATCGCGCAGGCGCCGTTCCGCCAGCTCGCGCTGCAGTATCCACCGATCAAGGTCATCTCCGAGGACGAGGTCGAGGCGATCCATGCGATGGGGCTCGCGGTGCTCGAGGAGATCGGGCTCAAGGTGCTGGCGGGCGAGGCGCGCGCCCTCTACCGGCGCGCCGGCGCCACGGTCGACGAGGAGTCGATGCGGGTGCGCCTCGACCGGGCGCTGGTGGCGGAGCTTGTCGCCAAGGCGCCGCCGTCCTTCACGCTTGCGGCCCGCAATCCCGAACGGGCGCTCAAGGTGGGCGGCCGCGACCTCATCTTCACCTCGGTCGGCGGCCCGGCCTATGTCATGGATCTCGATCGCGGGCGACGGACCGGCACTCACGCGGAGATGTGCGACTATCTCCGGCTGGTGCAGCTGCTCAACATCATCCATCAGGAGGGCGGCGGACCGTTCGAGCCGATGGACCTGCCCGCCGCCACCCGCCATCTCGATCTCTACTATGCCGAGATCACGCTCATCGACAAGAACTGGCAGCCCCAGACCTTCGGGCGCGCCCGCACCCTGGATGCGCTGGAAATGGTGGCGCTGTCGCTCGGCCGCTCGCGCGAGTCGCTGGTCGACCTGCCGGTGTTCACCGGGATCATCAACACCAATTCACCCCTGCAGCTCGACGTGCCGATGGCGGAGGGGCTGATCACGCTGGCCGAGCACGGCCAGGTCAATGTCATCACGCCGTTCACGCTTGCCGGCGCCATGTCGCCGGTGACGCTCGCGGGCGCGCTCGCCCAGCAGCATGCCGAGGCCATGGCCGGGATCGTCCTCGCCCAGATCGTGCGTCCAGGGGTGCCGGTGATGTATGGCGGGTTCACCTCCAATGTCGACATGCGCTCCGGGGCGCCGGCCTTCGGCACGCCGGAATATACGCAGGCCGCTCAAGCGACCGGCCAGCTCGCCCGCCGCCTCGGCGTGCCCTTCCGCTCGAGCAACGCCACGGCCGCCAACGACGTCGATGCGCAGGCGGCCTATGAATCGGCGATGTCGCTGTGGGGGGCGGTGATGGGCGGGGCGCACCTTGTCCTGCATGCCGCCGGCTGGCTCGGCGGCGGTCTCACCGCCTCGTTCGAGAAGCTCATCATCGATGCCGAGATGCTGCAGATGATGGCGGCCTATCTCCAGCCTTTCGAGGTGTCGGAGCAGAGCCTCGCCTTCGAAGCGATCCGCGAGGTCGGCCCGGCCGGGCACTATTTCGGCGCGCCACACACGCTTGCCCGCTACGAGACCGCGTTCTACCGGCCGCTCTTGTCGATCTGGGACAATTACGAGGCCTGGCGGGAGCGCGGCGCCGCAACGGCGGCGAGCCGGGCCAATGCCATCTGGAAGCAGCTGCTCAAGGATTATGAGCAGCCACCGCTCGATCCGGCCATCGATGAGGCACTGAGCGCGTTCGTCGAGCGGCG
>DATAOT010000180.1:0-4492 GCA_036265615.1 Aestuariivirgaceae bacterium | reverse complement strand
TGGAGATCTTCGCCACTGTGGGCCGCGAGATCGTCCTCCGCCGCTCCGGCAAAGAGCTGGCGCGTGAATGCGGCCAGGCTCTGATCGGCCTCCGCCGCCAGTTCATTCGTGGTCACCGCTGTGCTCATTTTGCTGTCCATTTGTCCCCCGGCAGAAGCCCGCCTCGGTCGACGCTCCTCTGATGTGCGCCAGATGACAGGCATGCGAGCCATTATAACCCCATTCTCACCTCGGCGGCGCCGGCGCAAGCATCCTTTCAGTCAGGGCGGCCAGACCGGCAACACGATCAGATGATCGGGCAGCTCGTCGGGATTGTCCGCGCCCGGCGGGAAATGCGCAGCGAGGATAGCCCCTGCGGCGGCAATGGCGCCGACCAGGCCATCGACCGCCCGCCCGGCGCGGATTTCCGCGAGCAGCCGGTCGATGATGCCGCGCCAGCCTTCTGGCGGAACCTGCGCGGCGATGGCGGTGTCGGCGATGATTTCGCAATAGCGCTCGGCGAGCGCCACGAAGATCAGGACGCCGGTGCGCCCGCGCGTGGTATGGAGCTCCTGGGTCAGGAACTGCTCCTGGGCGCAGCGGCGGGCGTGCTTCTGGCGCACCGAGCGCGGCGTCACCGTGAGCCGCACCGGCCATAGGCCGAGACCGAGCGCCACAACCGCGAAAGTGGCGATCATCGCGGCATAGATCGTGACCGGGCTCAGCCAGAACAGCCAGTAAAGCACCGGCGGCACCGCCAGCGCGATGATGCCGGCCCAGGCCAGCGGCACGAGCGCGTAATCGTCGCACCGTGGCGCGATGACGACGACGATTTCACCGGCGGTGCCCCGCTCCGCGGCGGCAATCGCCTCGGCGACGCGGCTGCGCGCATGTTCGGTTGCGAGATCATGCGGTCGCATCGCCGACCTACCAGCTGCCCGAGGCGCCACCGCCGCCCGAGCTGCCGCCGCCGCCGCTGTAGCCGCCGCCGAACCCGCCGCCGCCCGACCATCCCCCGCCAGTCCAGCCGCCCCCGTACCAGCCGCCGCCATAACCCCGCCCGATGCGCCGACCGGGAACGAGCGCGGTGCGCCCGCGCATGATCTGGATGAAGATCAGCACGATGATCAGCCAGACAAAGATGGTGAACCAGAGCTCGAACGGGTCCTGCTGCGGCTCGAGCTGGGTCTCGAGCTTGCGTCCCTCGCCGTTGAGGACCTTCTCGATATCGGCAATGCCGGCCCGGATGCCGCCGGCGAAATCCCCGGTCTTGAACCGCGGCGTGATGGCATTCTCGATGATCAGCTTCGACAGCGCATCGGTCATTGCCCCCTCGACGCCATATCCGTTCTCGATCGACACCTTGCGTTCGCTCGGCGCAACCAGCAGCAGCACGCCGTCGTCGCGCTTGGCGTCGCCGAGCTTCCAATGCCGGAACAGGCGGTTGCCATAGTCGCGAATGTCATAGCCTTGAAGCGACGGCACGATCGCCACCACCACTTGATAGCCGGAACTCTGCTGATAGGCGCGAAGCGATCTCTCGAATTCGTCCCGAGCCTCCGGCGACAGCAAGGCCGCGGCGTCGACGAGCGCACCCGTCAGTGGCGGAAATTGCGGCTCCTGCGCCCTGGCCAGCCCGGCATGAAGCATGAGCGCGAGAAGGACCGCGACAACGACCGCCAGGCTGCGGCGCATCATTGGGCCGGGGCTGGAGCGGCCGGGGCTGGAGCGGCCGGGGCTGGAGCGGGCGTCGGCGGCGGAGCCGGAGTGGGCGTAGGGGTGGGCGTAGGGGCCGGCGGAGCTGGTCTTGCAGCAGGCTTGCCGAAATCCACCTTGGGAACTTGGATCGCTTCTTCCTTGATGGTGAAGGTCTGCGCCGGCTTGGCATCGGGATAGAGAATCGACGCCCACCATCGGCCGGGAATGGTGCGCAGCTCCGTATTGTAGACCCTGACCGCATCGATATAGTCGCGGCGCGACACCGAGATCCGGTTCTCGGTGCCCTCGAGCTGCGACTGCAGCGCCAGGAAATTCTGATTCGACTTGAGATCCGGATAGTTCTCGACGACGGCCAGGAGCCGTGCCAGCGACGAGGACAGCTGCGCTTGATTCTCCTGGAATTTCTGGAAGGCTTCCGGATTGGTGATCACATTGGCTGGAATCTGCATCTGCGTTGCCTTGGCCCGCGCTTCCACCACCGAGGTGAGAACATCCTTCTCCTGGGCGGCATAACCCTTCACGGTCTCGACCAGGTTGGGGATCAGATCGGCCCGCCTCTGATACTGATTGAGCACGTCGCTCCAGCTCGCCTTGACCCGCTCCTCATAGGTCGGGATGTTGTTGATGCCGCAGCCGGTGAGCAGCAACAACAACGAAAGGCCAAGTTGCAGTGCGAAGAGCCGCGCTGCCGCGGTGAGCCATCGAGCCATTGTCGGTCCCTTTCCAGAGCATGCTCTAAGGTTTCTTGGTGATGTCGTTCTCGGGGTTCGGGGTGTAGCCCGGCCCGACCACCAGCGGCTTGTCGGGAAGCTCGGACTGGTCGGCAGTGCTGCGGAAGCTTCGGCTCATGCTGGCGAGCGCCGTGCCCTGCGGCTTGTCGAGGAGCCGCACCTCCACCCGGTAGTCCTTGTCCTTCCTGACCCCCTTCACCGCCGGAGTGCGGAACATGTATTGCAGCTGGCCGCTGCGGGCTGGCGCAGCGATGACGATGTCCGGTCCCCCTGCCGGATCCTCGAACCGCGCCTCGATGACCGAGCCTTCCGGCAGCTTTCGCTCAGGCTTGAGGACAAAGCCGTAATAGACCTCCGCGATCCGGTAGTTGAACACGAAGCCGCCGCCGGCGAAGCTGAGATAGGGCCCCTTGTCGCCATCGCAGCCGATGAGCAGGAGGAGGGCCGTCAGGGCTGAAACGAGTCGGGACATGCGCGCTCACCTGTCTTGGTCGCTCCGAAGCGGGACGCCGAGCAACCCCTCCGGTCGCAGCAGAAAGATGAACACCACTGCTGCAAAAACTGCAACGTCGCGATAGCCGATGGCGAAGAACGTCGACCAGGCAGTCTCGAATGCGGCGAGCACGAAACCGCCAAGTATCGCGCCGGCAATCGTGCCCGATCCGCCGATAACTGTCGCGAACAGCGCCTTGAGGCCCAGTACCAGCCCCATATAGAAGCTGACCCCGCCATAGTAGCTGGCCACGATGAAACCGGCGACCCCGGCAAAGGCCGAGGAGGTTGCAACCGTGAGTGCAATCGTCCGCGCCGTGTCGACCCCGCACAGTTCGGCAAGCCGCCGATCTTCCGACACCGCCCGCCACGTCCGCCCCGCCGCCGTGCGCTCGAGCCCGATGAGCAGGCCTGCCGAGAGCGCAAGTGCGAGCGCCAGCACCACGATCTGCATGACCGTGATCTGGACCGTGAAGCCGCCGATATCGGCGCTCGCCGCTTTGTCCTGGAACACCGGCGGCAGCCATTGCTCGCGCCCGCCGGACTGGATCCGCATGGTTTCAGAAACGATGATGCCGACCCCGACCGAGGCGATCATCAACGCCTGGCTGCGCGCCCCGATCAGCGGGGCAAAGACCAGACGATGCGCCGCGATCCCGAGCACCGCCGTGCCGAACACCGCCACCAGGAAGGCGATGACCAGCGCGCCCCGGTCGAACACGCCGAATCCGGCGGCCACCAGAACCGCCATGATGGCAGAGAAGGCGCCGAACGTCATGAAGTCGCCGAACGACAGGATGACCCGGTTGGTGATCGCATGCACCAGCGCATAGGCGACGGCGAGGAGGCTGTAGAACGAGCCGACGATCAGGCCGTTGAGAGCCTGCTGGGCCAGATATCCGCCGGAGACGTGCATGCGGTCAGCGCTTCTACACCTGCCGCGCCAGCATCAGCTTCTTGATCTCGGCTATCGCCTTGGCCGGATTGAGTCCCTTGGGACAGGTCTTGGTACAGTTGAGGATGGTGTGGCAGCGATAAAGCCGGAACGGATCCTCGAGTCCGTCGAGACGTTCGCCTGCCGATTCATCGCGCGAATCGATGAGCCAGCGATAGGCCTGGAGCAATGCCGCCGGCCCGAGATAGCGCTCGCCGTTCCACCAATAGGACGGACACGCGGTCGAGCAGCAGGCGCAGAGGATGCATTCATAATAGCCGTCGAGCTTCGCGCGGTCGGAGCGTGACTGCAGCCTTTCGGTCGGCGGCGCCGGTGTGACCGGCTTGAGCCAGGGCTCGATCGCCTGCAGCTGCGCGACGAAGATGCTGAGATCCGGCACGAGATCCTTGATCACCGGCATATGCGGGAGCGGGTAGATCTTGACCGGCCCCTTGATGTCCTCGATTGCCCGGGTGCAGGCCAGCGTATTGGTGCCGTCGATATTCATGGCGCAGGAACCGCAAACCCCCTCGCGGCACGAGCGTCGGAACGTCAGGGTCTGATCGACCTCGTTCTTGATCTTGATCAGCGCATCGAGAACCATCGGCCCGCAATCGTCGAGATCGACGAAATAGCT
>DATAOT010000179.1:0-4995 GCA_036265615.1 Aestuariivirgaceae bacterium | reverse complement strand
GGCGACGCAGCGGGTGGCGATCCCGATGCCTGGCGGAACCGAGAGCCTCAATCTGGCGGTGGCGGCGGCCCTTCTGCTGTATGCGCTCCTGCCGGTCAGCGCCGGCGGGGCGCCTTCCGCATGAGGTCGGCCTCGACCCTGACACGGGTCTCGGGGTCGAGATAATGGCCGTAGTCGCGCAGCGCCCGCGCGATCACATCATGCTCGCGGCGGCGATAGGCCTTCGGGAAAACCTCTCGGGCATCGGACTGCGCGCGGCCGCGTCGAGCGGCGTGCCACAGCCGCGGATGGCTGAAGCCCAGCGTGTATGTCATGCTATGTCCCCATTTATCGGTCAGTAAAGCTGACCTAATTTAAGGATGTGGTGTGTGGTATACCAGTGTCGTTGGTGCACCGCAGCAAAAACAAGGAAACATGGCTCGTCATGGACTTAGACAGCGCCAGGCTGCGAACGGCAGCCGTTTATGAATGGCGGGGCATGAAGGACGGGATGCGGGCGGCATTCTCGCTGGCCGGACTGGTCATGGCCTGCTCCTTCGTGGGCTACGGCGCTTTCCTGCACTCAATCGCCTTCGGCCTGCTGCCGGGACTGTTCACCACCTTGATCATCTGGGCCCTGCCCGGGCAGGTCGTCTTCGCCGATCTCTGGATGAAGCAGGCGGGGCTCGTGGCAACGGCGCTGGCGGTGACGCTGACGGCGGTGCGGCTTCTGCCGATGACGGTGCTGGTGCTGTCGCGCGCCAGGCTTCAGGGCGTCAGACGCTGGCCTGAGTTCCTGGTGGCGCATTTCACCGCCATCACCATGTGGGTGATCGCCACCGCGGGCCTGGAAACGGTTGGCCAGGCGCGCCGCATTCCGTGGCTCCTGGGGCTCGCCACCGTGCTCGTCTCCAGCATGCTGGCGATGACCGCGATCGGTTATTTCCTCGCCGAGGCGCTGCCGCCGAGCCTTGCTGCGACTCTCGTCTATTTCACGCCCGCCTTCTTCCTGATCTCGCTGTTCGGCAGCGCCCACTGGCGGTTCGATTACTGGGCGATCCTGCTCGGGGCGGCGCTGGCGCCGCTTGCCGGAGCCCTCGCCCCGCGCTTCGACCTGCTGATCGCCGGCCTCATCGGCGGAACGATCGCCTTCTTTCTGGCACGCCCTGCCGGCCTGGACGACCGGTGAGCCAGGCAAGCGGAAACGGCGTCTCGATCTATCTGGCGATCCTCATCGCCGGCTTTGCCGTCACCTATATTTGGCGCTTCCTCGGCGTGCTGGCGGTCACGAGCCTCCATCCCGAAAGCCAGATGCTGCTGTGGGTCCGGGCCGTCGCGACCGCGTTGGTCGCGGCGCTCGTGGCACGCCTGGTCGTCAACCCGAGCGGCCTTCTCGCCGAGACGCCGGCGCTGGCGCGCTATGGCGGGATCATCGTCGGACTTGCCACCTTCGCCGCCGTCCGCCGGGTCGAGCCAGCCACCGGCGCGGCCATCCTCGCCTTCTTTCTCTTCGACACTCTTGCGTGAGTGCCAAACAGGTCGTCTACCGCGAGCCTTCGGCCAATGCGGCGCGGATCTTCTCGGCATGCGCCGCGAGGAGCTTCGGGTCGGCCATCTTGCCGGTATGGGGCTTGAGGTCGACGCCGCGGTGGCGGGGCAGCACATGGAAATGCGTGTGGAACACCATCTGGCCACCGGCCGGCTCGTTGAATTGCTGGACCGTCACGCCATCCGCGGCGAAAGCTGCCTTGACGGCCCGGCTCACCTTCTGAACGGCACGAATGGTTGCCCACAGCTCGTCCTCGGGAATGTCGAGGATGTTGCGTGAGGGCTTCTTCGGCAGGACCAGCACATGGCCGTCGGTGCGCGGCATGATGTCCATGATGGCGATGGTGTCGGCATCCTCGTACACCCGCTCGCTCGGGATCTCGCCGCGCAGGATCTTGGCGAAGACGTTGTCGGGATCATAGTCAGCCATCGGTTTCCTCCCACGCTTAGAGCATCATGATTTCAGGTGGACCCGGTTCCCTCCCCTCATGGCCGGGCTTGACCCGGCCATCCAGCCTTTTCTTGCACCACCGTCTGGATGGCCGGCTCGGGGGCCGGCCATGAGGGAAGAGAGATATCACGGCTCGTTCTGAACACATCGTGCTTAGAAATCCTGGTCCTCCATCGCCTGCTGCCGGAAGGGCGAATGGGCCGACAGAATGGCGGCATTTTCGGCGACTTCCAGCCTCTCGGCTGCGAGATAGTCGCTGACAGCCCGGGCGAGCCGGCGGTCGCGGATATGATGCAGGCTCATCGTGGTGGTGGGAAGATAGCCGCGGGCAAGCTTGTGCGGCCCCTGCGCACCGGCCTCGACCCGCATGAGCCGGCGGTGAATCGCAAACTCGATGGCCTGGTAATAGCAGGCCTCGAAATGCAGGCACTCATGGTGCTCGATCGCTCCCCAATTTCTGCCGTAAAGCGCGTCCGACCCGAAGAAATTGAGCGCCCCGGCAATCGGCCGGCCGGCTCTCTCGACCATCACCAGGAGAATCTGGTTGCGCATCGTCTCGCCGACCAGCGAGAAGAAGCGGCGAGTCAGATAGGGCGAGCCCCATTTGCGCGAACCCGTATCCATGTAGAAGCGGAAGAAGGCATCCCAGTGAGATTCCGCGAGATCGGAGCCGGTCAGCCAGCGGATGGCGAGGCCGCTCCGGGCGACGAGGCCGCGTTCCTTGCGGATGTTCTTGCGCTTCCTCGAGGACAGGTCGTTGAGG
Organism: Aestuariivirgaceae bacterium; assembly: GCA_036265615.1. Classification (GTDB taxonomy): domain Bacteria; phylum Pseudomonadota; class Alphaproteobacteria; order Rhizobiales; family Aestuariivirgaceae; genus DATAFF01. Next base: position 2,254 of record DATAOT010000179.1, on the reverse strand, counting down.
AAATCCTCGAAGCTGCCATAGCCGCGATTGTGCCAGTGGAACTGCGTGTCGGTGCGCTTCAGCCATGAATCCGTATCGAAGAGCGACCATTCCGGAGCAGAAACGAACGTGATGTGGACCGATGAGGCACCGGACTGTTCGGCCAGCGTTCGCGATGCTTCGGCGAGCAGCCTGCGGTAAGCATCGGCCATGTCGCCCGGCGGCACGAGCAGCCGCGGGCCGGTGACGGGAGTGAAGGGCACCGAGACCTGAAGCTTGGGATAGTAGCGCCCGCCCACCCGCTCGATCGCGTCGGCCCAGCCCCAGTCGAAAACATATTCGCCCCGGCTGTGGGACTTGAGGTAGCAGGGCATGGCGCCCAGCACCTTACCGGCATGATCCTCAAGCAGCAGATGGCAAGGCTTCCAGCCGGTGCGGGCCGTTGCCGATCCCGACTGCTCGAGCGCGAGAAGGAAGGCATGGCTGACGAAGGGGTTGACGGGCCCACCCGGCGGGTTGGCCAAGCCGTCCCATATGGCGGGAGGAACCTCCGCCATGCCGTTCAGAACGCGCGCCGTCAGCGCTTCGGTGGTCTTTCCCCTCATCGCGGCAGAAACCCCTCGAAGGTGATCTGATCGCAGTAACGACGCGCCCGGCGCGCCTCGGCTTCCGATCGAACGGTCCAGGACAGCACCGGCAATCCCGCCTGATGGAAAAGTCGCGAAGCGCGGCTCGGCAGTCCCGCCGCCTCGAAAGACAGGAACTGCGGTTGCGACTGCCCGAGATGGGCGAGATGGCGCAAGCCAAGCCGCTTGGCAAAGGGCAGGGTCCGCCAGGAGGAGTCGATCACGCGGTCGGCAACCAGACCGCGGACAATCGCCGGGGCGCGATCCACCAGGCCGGCAAGGATGTCGGCGTCGAAGGACATCAGGGCGAAGCTGCCGCGATAACCGGCGAGGCCGGCGATCACCGCCGCGACGAGCTCGCGGTTGCGATGGCCGGCGCTTTTGAGCTCGATCACCAGCAGAACCCGGCCGGCCACCTGCTCCAGGAGCTCCGGAAAGGCAAGGATGCGGTCGAGGCTCCCGGCGAGTTCCATGCGGGTCAGGGCGGCGGCGGGGCGGGCGGCGATGGCACCGGATTCGCCGGTCAGACGGTCGAGGCGTTCGTCATGGAAGACCACCGCGCCGCCGTCGGCGGCAAGCCGGATGTCGCATTCGATCGCGTAGTCATGAGCCATCGCTGCAGCAAATGCCGCAGCGCTGTTCTCGATCCGGCCGGCTGCGCGGTCATGCAGGCCGCGATGGGCAATCGGTCGGGCGGTGAGGAAGCGGAGATCGCGGGAAGGACAGGATCTGTACAACGGCCTTAAGCGACCTCCGCGATGGCCTCGACCTCGACGGCGACGTTGAGCGGCAGCGAGCCCGAGCCGACCGCCGAGCGGGCGTGCTTGCCGGCATCGCCGAAGACCTCGACCATCAGGTCGGATGCGCCGTTGATCACCTTGGGGTGGTCGGTGAATTCCGGCACGGCATTGACGAAGCCGACCAGCTTGACGATACGCCTGACGCGGTCGAGATCGCCGTCGCAGGCGGCCTTCAGCTGGGCCAGGATGTTGATGGCGCAAAGCCGCGCCGCCTTCTGCGCCTCCTCGAGCGAAATCGCCCCGCCGACCTTTCCGAGATGCTCGAACTTGCCGTCCTTGAGCGTCACCTGCCCGGCGGTGAAGACGAGGTTGCCGGTGCGAACGAAGCCGACATAGTTCGCAACCGGCGCGGCCGGCGTCGGGACCACGATTCCAAGCTTCTGAAGTTTCTCATCGATCCTGCCCATGGCTTTGCTCCTCACGATCCGAAACGCATTCCTCTTGGCGATAGCATGGCCGCGGCACATCGGGAACCGCCTCGCCCCGGCGGCGTTAGCGGCGGCGGTCAAAAGCCAAGGAACAGGTCAGCAATGCGTGTATTGGCCTACAGCCAACAGATTCATGCCGATTTTGACTTCACGGAACCGGGATTCAAGGCGCATTATTCGCTCCGTAGGGGAAATCGAATCAGGACGGTGACGGGTTCGGGGAGATCCGGCATGAGCGTCAATGTGACCTGGCATGAGGAAAACCCATTGCCGGAGCGTCCATGTCGCATGGTTCGGGTGCTGTGGCACGCCCGGCATGCACTGGAATGCGGTTGTCGGTCGGTGCCTACTTCCATTCGCGAGGATGTCGAGGCGGAACTTCTGCGCATCCGCAATGCCGAGGCCGGCGTCTTCGGGTAGG
>DATAOT010000178.1:0-4542 GCA_036265615.1 Aestuariivirgaceae bacterium | reverse complement strand
CCTGGCCCCAGTCAGCCGATCTGAGCGCGATGGCGCAGAAAATGATCGGCGAGCACCAATGCCATCATCGCCTCGCCGACCGGCACGGCGCGGATGCCGACGCAGGGGTCATGGCGGCCCTTGGTGCTGATCTCCGCTTCCTCATGCGCCACGGTGATGGTGCGACGGGGGTTGAGGATCGATGAGGTGGGCTTGACGGCAAAGCGCAGAACGATGTCCTGGCCGCTGGAGATACCGCCCAGGATGCCGCCGGCATTGTTCGACAGGAACTCGGGCCTGCCGTCCTTGATGCGGATCTCGTCGGCATTTTCCTCGCCGGTGAGCGCGGCGGCGGCAAAGCCGGCGCCGATCTCGACGCCCTTCACCGCATTGATGCTCATCATCGCCGCGGCAAGATCCTGGTCGAGCTTGCCATAGATCGGGGCACCCCATCCGGGAGGCACACCGCTCGCGAGGATCTCGATCACCGCACCGGTGGAGGAGCCGGCACGGCGCATTTCGTCGAGGTGGCTGCTCCATTGCTCGACAATGGCGGAATCGGGGGAAAAGAAGGGATTGCGGCCGATTTCGTCCCAGTCCCAGTTCTCGCGCGCGATGCGGTGCGGCCCGATCTGGATGAGGGCGCCGCGGATCGAGACGCCGGGGATCACCTTGCGGGCGACGGCGCCTGCGGCGACCCGGGAGGCGGTTTCGCGCGCCGAAGAGCGGCCGCCGCCGCGATAGTCGCGCAAGCCATATTTGGCCTGGTAGGTGAAGTCGGCGTGGCCGGGACGGAACTTGTCACGGATGTCGGCATAGTCCTTCGAGCGCTGGTCGGAGTTGTCGATCAGGAGCGCGATGGGGGTGCCGGTGGTCACCGGACCAGGCATGCGCTCATCGGCGAAGGTGCCGGAAAGAATGCGGACGCGGTCCTCCTCGCGGCGCTGGGTGGTGAATCGCGACTGCCCGGGGCGGCGGCGATCGAGCCAGGGCTGGATGTCGGCTTCGGTCAGGGGGATGCCGGGCGGGCAGCCATCCACGACGCAGCCGATGGCCGGCCCGTGGCTCTCGCCGAAGGTGGTCACCCGAAAGAGATGGCCGAAGCTGTTGTGCGACATCAGAGCATAATCTATCCGGTCAGTCGCCGTTGCCGGTAACCGTTCCGATATCCGGGGCGCGCGGATTCTTCATTCCGACGATGTGATACCCCGCGTCGACATGGTGGATTTCACCCGTCACCGCACGGCCAAGATCAGAGAGGAGATAAAGCCCAGCATCTCCCACTTCCTCGATGGTCACGACGCGTCTCAGCGGCGAATTGTACTCGTTCCACCTCAGAATATAGCGGAAGTCGCCGACGCCAGCGGCGGCCAACGTCTTGATCGGACCAGCCGATATCGCGTTAACCCTGATGTTTTGCTCGCCGAGATCGGCCGCCAGATAACGGACCGAGGCTTCGAGGGCCGCCTTGGCCACGCCCATGACGTTGTAATGGGGCATCCATTTCTCAGCCCCGTAATAGGTGAGGGTGAGGATCGAGCCGCCATCGGTCATCAGCCGCTCGGCGCGCTGGGCGACGGCGGTCAGGCTGTAACAGGAGATATACAGCGTCTTGGTGAAGTTACTGCCGGTTGTCTCGATGTAGCGGCCGGTCAGCTGGTCCTTGTCGGAAAAGGCGATGGCATGGACCAGGAAGTCGAGGCGGCCCCAGCGCTCCTTCAGAATTTCGAAGGTCCGGTCGATCGAGGCGTCGTCGGCGACATCGCAGGGAATGACGATGTCGGAGCCCGCCTCGGCGGCCAGCGGCTCGACCCGCTTACGCAGCGCATCGCCTTGATATGTAAAGGCAAGCTCGGCGCCGTGCCGGCGGCACGATTGGGCGATGCCCCAGGCGATGGACCGCGCATTGGCCACCCCCATGATGAGCCCTCGCTTGCCCGCCATCAAAGGACGGCTTTCGATCATCTTTGGCCAGCCTTGTCATACGAGAGGCGCCAATTTACACAAATGCCCCGGGTGGTCCAGCCGGAAACGGTCGGGGGTTGAGAACGGCGGGGGTCGGCAGTAAAGGTCTTGCATGACGCTCGATGCCCCGACCAAGCAGGCCGACTTCACCGAGGCGGGGGAGCCGTTTGCGCTTTTCGCCGCATGGCTGGCGGAGGCGGAAGGCACCGAGCCGAACGACCCCACCGCCATGGCGCTGGCGACCGTCGATGCCTCCGGCATGCCCAATGTCCGGATGGTGCTGCTCAAGGGCTTCGACGAGCGCGGGTTCGTCTTCTACACCAATCTCGAGAGCGCCAAGGGGGTCGAGCTTCTCGGTTCGGGCAAGGCGGCTCTCTGCTTCCACTGGAAGTCGATGCGCCGCCAAGTGCGGGTGCGCGGGCCGGTCGAGCCGGTGACCAGCGCCGAGGCCGACGCCTATTTCGAGTCGCGGCCGCGGGACAGCCGGATCGGCGCCTGGGCGTCCAAGCAGTCGCGGCCACTCGAAAGCCGGTTTGCGCTGGAAAAGGCGGTGGCCCGCTATGCGGCGCGCTACGCGATCGGCGCGGTGCCACGGCCGTCCCACTGGTCGGGTTTCCGGGTCCAGCCGCTCACCATCGAGTTCTGGCAGGACCGGCCGTTCCGCCTGCATGACCGGCTGAAGTTCGAACGCCCGGATCTCCTCGCGCGCTTTGCGCAAAGCCGGCTCTATCCATGAAGACCCCCGAGCAGCGGGACCGCAAGACGCTCATCCTGACCGGCGCATCGCGGGGCATCGGTCATGCGACGGTGAAGCGTTTTTCCTCAGCCGGGTGGCGGGTGATCACCTGCTCGCGCCATCCTTTCCCCGAGAACTGCCCGTGGGAGGCCGGGCCCGAGGACCACATCCAGGTCGACCTGGCAGACCCGGACGGGATCCGGGAGGCAGTGCAGGAGATGCAGACGCGGCTCAAGGACCAGGACAGCCGCCTCGATGCGCTCGTCAACAATGCGGCCGTCTCGCCGAAGGGGCCGGACGGGTCGCGGCTCAATTCGATCGACACCACGATCGAGGACTGGAAGCTCGTGTTCCAGATCAACTTCTTCGCTCCGATCGCCTTGGCCCGGGGACTGCTGGGCGAGCTCATCGCGGCGCAAGGCTCGGTCGTGAACGTCACCTCGATCGCCGGCTCCCGGGTGCATCCCTTCGCCGGGGCGGCCTATTCCACCTCGAAGGCGGCGCTGGCGGCGCTCACCCGCGAGATGGCCCAGGATTTCGGGCGGCTCGGCGTCAGGGTGAATGCCATCTCGCCGGGGGAGATCGAGACCTCGATCCTGTCGCCGGGGACGGAGAAGATCATACCGAAGATCCCGCTGCTGCGGCTCGGCAAGCCCGAGGAGGTGGCCAAGGCGATCTATTTCCTCTGCACCGATGCCTCGAGCTATGTCAGCGGCGCCGAGCTCCACATCAATGGCGGGCAGCATGTCTGAAGCGAAGCTTGCGCCCGAGACACTGGCCGCCCATGCCTATTTCGGGGTCGATCCGGCATCGGGAGCGGTTGCGCCGCCGCTCCAGGCCGCAACCACCTATGCGCGGGACGAGGCCTATCGCCTGCGCGACCCGGCGCAGAACTATGCCCGCAACGGCACGCCGACCGTTGGGCTCGCCGAACGGGTGATCGCGGCCCTCGAGGGGGCGGCGGACGCCCGGCTGTTCGCCTCCGGCATGGCGGCGGTGACGACGTTGTTCGAGACCGTGCCGCAGGGGGCCCATGTGGCGGCGCCCCAGGTCATGTATTACGGCACCCGCCACTGGCTCAAGCAGCTCGAGGCCAAGGGGCGGATCGCGCTCACCCTGTTCGATCCCGACGATGCGGTGGCGCTCAGCCGGGCGGTGGTCAAGGGAGCCACCGACATTCTGTGGATCGAGACGCCGATCAACCCGACATTCGGCCTCATCGACATTGCCCAGGCGGCACTGGTCGCCCATGAGGCGGGCGCCATCCTTGCCGTCGACTCGACGGCGGCAAGCCCGGTGCTGACCCAACCCTTGGCGCTCGGTGCGGACATCGTCTTTCATTCGGCGACGAAATATCTCAATGGCCACAGCGACGTTCTGGCGGGCGCGCTCGCCACCCGCGCCGACGACAAGCGCTGGCAGGCCATCGCGGCCCATCGGACGGCTGCCGGAAACGTGCTCGGCTCCATGGAAGCCTGGATGCTGACGCGCGGCATGCGAACGCTGCATCTCAGGGTGCGGAAATCCTGCGACAATGCTTTGTCGATCGCCCAGCACCTGGCACTCCATCCGGCCATCGAAAGGGTGCTCTACCCGGGTCTGCCGGACCATCCGAGCCATGCGCTCGCGCGTCGGCAGATGAGAGCCTTCGGCGGCATGCTGTCGATTCTCGTCAAGGGCGACCTCGCCCGCACCAATGCCGTCGTTCGCAGGTTGAAAGTGTTTCTTCCGGCCACATCGCTCGGGGGTGTCGAAAGCCTCGCCGAGCACCGGCGGATCATCGAGGGGCCAGACAGCCCGGTGCCGGAAAACCTCATCCGGCTGTCGATCGGCATCGAGGCGATCGAGGACCTCATCAACGA
>DATAOT010000177.1:0-2891 GCA_036265615.1 Aestuariivirgaceae bacterium | reverse complement strand
CACCACCAAGAAGAAGAGCTCGGGCAGCATGCAGAAGCAGACCGAGCAGACCAAGAGCGGCGACAAGACCAAGAAGACCCAGGCCGGCGAAGAATCGAGCGGCGCCACCGGTGCGACCGGCAAGGCGGGCAAGATCGACGTGCCGGAAGGCAAGCGGAGCCAGGTCGCCAAGTCCTTCTCCTCGCATAAGGTCAAGGCAAGCAACGTCGATGTCGATGTGTCGATCGGCATTGCCGTGCCGCGGACGGTGGTGCTCCATCCGGTGCCGGCCGACGTTATCGCGGTCGTCCCGGCTTTCCGCCATTACAAATATTTCGTGCTGGCGAACGGCGAGATCGTGATCGTCGATCCGGCAACCTTCGTGGTCGTATATGTGCTGACCGTGTAAGGCGGCATCGTCGCCATGTCTCGCACGAGCCTCGGGGTCCCCCCGGGGCTCATGCTTTTGCCCGCCCGACATGCCCTCCTTGGCGTCAGGCGAAAGCTGCAGTCTCGCGGAAGATCACATCGCGGATGCGGTTGAGCTCGTCGCACAGATGGCGGGTCTCGGCCGCGACGGCGGTCCGTGACAGCTCGGCAAAACGCGGGAAGCCGAAATTGGCGGCAAGCCCGGTAAGGGCATGGCGGCTGCGCTTCAGGCTCTCCTCGCCAGCCCCGTGGGCGAGGGCCTCGAGGATCCAGGCGGCGTCCAGGCAGAACTGGTCCAGAAGCTCGCGATAAGCCTCCTCCCCGACCAGCTTGCGCATTTCGAGATGCCGCGCTTCATCGATCAATGGTCTCATGGCGCAGGTTTCGAGCTGTCAAAATCGCTGCATCATAGGCGGGTAGCATTAAAATTTCGTGGAAGCTCAAAACCGCAACTTCAGGGAGAATTGGAATGTCCGAACAGCAAAGCAAGCTGACGAAGGCGTGCTCGCTTGCCCGGGCGGGAAGGATCTCGCGCCGCGATTTCCATCAGCTGGCCATTGCGGCGGGCCTGACGCTTGCCACCGCCGATGCCCTCTTTCTCTCGGAGGCGAAGGCCCAGCCCAAGAAGGGCGGCACCTTCCGGGTCGGCGTCGGCAGCGGCGCCACCACCGACACGCTCGATCCAGCGACATGGCCCGACACTTTCAACGGCCTGTTCGGCTGGGGAACGCTCGGCGCGAGCCTCACCGAGGTCGAGCCCGACGGCAAGGTGATCGGCGATGCCGCCGAGAGCTTCGAAGCCTCGGAAGATGCCAAGGCCTGGGTGTTCCGCCTGCGCAAGGGGGCGGAGTTCCATGATGGCAAGTCGCTCACCGCCGACGACGTGGTCGCCTCGATCAATCATCACCGCGGCGCCGAGTCGAAATCGGCAGCCAAGTCGCTGCTCAAGCCGGTGGTCGACGTCAAGGCCGACGGCAAGGACGTGGTCGTGGTCACGCTGGACAGCGGCAATGCCGACTTCCCCTATATCGCCTCCGATTACCATCTGCCGATCCTGCCATCGAAGGACGGCAAGGCGAACTGGCAGGACGGGATCGGGCTTGGCCCCTACAAGAAGACGGCCTTCGATCCGGGTGTGCGCGGTGCGGCAACACGCTTCGAGAATTTCTACAAGCCGGCCAATTTCGACGAGGTCGAGATCCTGACCATCATCGATGTGGCGGCGCGCACCAATGCCCTGACCAGCGGTGATGTGAATTTCATCGATCGAGTCGACCTCAAGACGGTGGCGCAGCTCAAGCGCAATCCGCGGATCAAGATCGCCGAGGTGGCCGGTTTCGCCCATTATGTCGCGCCGATGGATTGCCGGGCGAAGCCCTTCGACAACAATGATGTGCGGCTCGCGCTCAAATACGCCATCGACCGGCAGCAGATCGTCGACAAGGTCCTGCTCGGCCATGGCTCGCCCGGCTACGACAACCCGATCGCGCAAGGCGTGCCCTATGCGGTGGTGCCGAAGAGCAAGCACGCCTACGATCCGGAGAAGGCCAAGTTCCACCTGAAGAAGGCAGGCCTGAGCGAGCTCAAGGTCGACCTCTCGAGCTCGGATGCAGCCTTCGCTGGGGCGGTGGATGCGGCCCAGCTCATGGCGGACTCGGCCAGGGGAGCCGGCATCACCATCAACGTGGTCCGCGAGCCGGGCGATGCCTATTGGGACAATGTGTGGATGAAGAAGCCGTGGTGCCTGTCCTATTGGAGCGGACGGCCGACCGCCGATCTCATGTTCACGACGGCCTATCAGACGGGTGCCGCCTGGAACGACTCATTCTGGTCCAATGCGAAGTTCGACAAGCTGCTGCTCGAGGCACGTTCCGAGCTCGACCCGGCCAAGCGCGGACCCATGTATGACGAGATGCAGAACATCGTCGCCGACGACGGCGGCGTCGCGGTGCTGATGTTCTACAACTATGTCAACGCCCATGACGGCAAGGTCCAGCACGGGCCGATCGCCGCCAATTGGGACGTCGACGGGCTGAAGGTCACCAGGCGGTGGTGGTTCGGGTGAGTGAGTGAGTGGTGAGTAGTGAGTAGATGAGCCCCTCCCCCGATGCGGGGAGGGCTCTGGTACGTCCTGCCTCAAGTCTGCTGATCCGGTTCGTCGATCCAGTCTTCGATTTCGGAACTAGAGCAACGTGCATTCAGCTGGCTCCGTAGCCTGCGGCAGCGAAATAGTTGATGCATTCTTCGACGGTTATCAGGCTGGTGATTGCGCCGATGGCCTTCCAGAGCTCATCGATGGTCCTGACGGCTCTGGCCCGTAGATGGGCTTTGAGCTTGGCGAAGGCCATTTCGATTGGATTGAGATCCGGGCTGTAGGGCGGCAGGAACAGGAACCAAGCTCCGCGGTCGCGAACGGCTTTCTCGGCCCTGGAGCTCTTATGGGCGGCGAGATTGTCGAGGATGACGACGTCTCCCGGCTTGAG
>DATAOT010000176.1:0-20448 GCA_036265615.1 Aestuariivirgaceae bacterium | reverse complement strand
AGATTGGTGTCGATGATCTTGGTCCAGAGGTCGTCGGGATGGCCGCACACGGGGTGCTCGGCCGTGGTACCGGCGGCGTTGACCAGTATGTCGGTCGGCCCGCAAATTGCCTCGGCGGCGGCGATGAACGCCGCAATCGAGGCATTGTCGCGCACGTCGAGGTGCCCGGCATGCACGCTGGCGCCACGGGCCTGCAGCTCTTCCCGGATCGGCGCCACGATGTCGGCTTCCGGATATGCCGCGGCATCCTCGGTCCGGCCGCGCTTTTCACCGAGAAAGGATCCGACGGCGACATTGGCCCCCTGCCCTGCGAGTGCCCTGGCAATTGCCAGGCCCTGCCCTGTCAGGCCACCGGTAATGATGGCGGCGCGTCCTGCAATGCCGTGCATCGGTTCAACCCTCGCCGAGCGGTGCCTTCAGCCAGTCGCGATAGAAAGATTCAAGATCAGGCTCGAAATCGAACAGGATCGGATAGCCCGGCGGGCAGGCCTCGACCTCATGCAGGGTGCCGCATGACGGACAGATGAACTCGCGGATCTCCATCCAGTCGGGATCCGGAATGTCGTTGTTGGGGTAGATCTCGCGCAGCGATTCGCGGTCATTGCGGACATGGATGAGGGCGCCAAGCTTCCAGTTCTCGCGATAGTTCCCGAAGTCGTGGCCGCATTCGCATTTGGTCACGCGCCGATCGCCGGACTGGACGATGAAGAGGTGCGGGCCGATCGGCAGGAGAATACGGTCGCTCCAGGCCATGCGTCGCTGCAGCACCTCGACATAGATGAGAAAGCGGCTCTCGTCCTTGTAGGCGCTCATGATATGGCGCGTTTGATGCCAGGGCAGCTGGCCAGTGATCAGATCACGAATGATTTCCGGTCCATAGGTGCTCATCGAGCGTCTCCGTCGGCGACCTCATGGTCGCTCCTCAATCCCCAGAAGCTGCGGAACTCTTCAGCGAAGCGGTGCGACAGCCGCATGGCGCTGCGGTACATCTTGCGCACCTCCGGCGCGAAATCGCTCCCCTCGACCCGACGCCGCTCGCCGGCCAGCCAGGCCGCGACCGGGCGTGCCCTGTCGAGCCGCTGCCGACGCATGCGCCGGCGGCGCTCGTCGGTGGCATGCACGTCGGGCACGAGCACGCCGTCGCGATCCTCGGCGAGAACGATGCCGAAGACCTGCTCGGCGGCCTCTCGGGTCATGAAGCCGTTTTCGACGTCGGATGCGGTTTTCACCGGGTCGCGCTCGAGCACATCGCCGAAGCCACCGCCGCCATTATAGGCGTGGGTGAAGATGTCGCCGGCCTTGTGCGGTGCGGTGATGTACGGCCCTTCGGATGTCTCGTGGTCGCCCTTGACGAGCCGTTCGAGATCGGATTTCGCCGGATCGGTTCCGATGCCGTGCGGGAGCGGCTGCCGTGCAGCGATGAGCTCGTCCATGTTGGTGTTGCGCACGACGCGATGCATCTGGCAGGTCGGGGCTGGATAGCCGCCGCACAGCCCGGCATTGTCGAAGACGCGCGAGGAATGCTCCGACGTCACGAGGCGCAGGTGATCGGTCTTGCTGATCAGCCAGGTCGAGATGAAGGAGCAGCCACCGCGGTATTTTCCGGGGCCGCCGGAATTCGGCAGAATGGACCGGCCGATATAGAGCATCGGCATGTTCTGCTCCCAGATCTCGATATTGCCCATGTCCGACTCGGGGTTCCAGCCGACATAGGCGGTGTCGAGGCCGTCCTTGATGGCGAGCGCTCCGGAGCCCGCGGCGGCGCATTCGAAATGGGCCATGCCGAAGCGCGTGCCGTATTGGCTCGTGCCGCCCATCTCGATCATCGGGCTGTTGACCTGGCCGACAAACACCTCCTCGAGGTAGCCGCGGGCCAGGAAGCCGCGGGAGATGAGGCGCTGAAAGGCGCCGTAGGCCGGGAGCAGCAAAGCCCAGGAGGTGGCGGTCGCCACCTGTTCATTGTCCGGATTCGTCCACGTCCCCTTCGGCAAATTGAGAGACGTCGCCATCCAGGCACCGTCATTGACCAGGCCCTCGAAATTCATGTGCTGGGTGAGGGTCACGAACATGCCGCCGTCCATGCCGGCGGGCGTGCAGTTCATGGAATGAAAGCCCCAGGGCTGGGTGCCCTCGAAATCGAGCTTGATCCTGCCGTCGGTGGTGATCTCCATCTCGAGCGGGATGTTGTAGAGCCAGTTCGGGTCGCCGAGCGGCTGGAAGCCGGGCTTTCCTTCAGTGACGTGGCCGTAGAAGGTGTGGGCGCGGTATTTTCCTGGCACGGTCAGCTGGCGCGTCCGTGCCAGCTGGCTGCGGCGACCCTCCTCGATGAATTCCTTGGTGACCCGCTGCCAGTAGGCGAGACCGAGCTCGGCGATGATCGACTTCACGCCCTCGCGGATCTCGATGCAGGAGGCGACCTTGGCCTTCTCGTCCAGCACCCAGTAGATCGGCATGCGCAGATTGCGCTCGCAGCGGATGACGTAGTCGCGGCGCAGCTCGTCGTTCGCGCCCACCTTCTCGGCGCAGATGAAAAGCCCCTCGGTGAAGCGCTCCTGCGCGAGGCACACATCACCGCCCGGGGTGATGCCGCCGACCTCGAGCTCGTGACAGACGGCGCCGGCCCAGCCGACGAGAGTGCCGTCGTGATAGATCGGCATGACGTCCATGACGTCGGGCACCTGGACGGTGCCGATGAAGGCATCGTTGTTGGCAAAGATATCGCCATCGCGGATGCCGGGATCCCTCTCGTAGCCCTCGCGGATCATCCATTTGATGAAGCGACTCATGGTGTGGACATGCACCATGATGCCGTTGGACAAGGCCACCGCGTCGCCTTCCGGCGTGTAGATGGCGACCACCATCTCGCCGACCTCGCGCACGCCGGGCGAGGCGGAGATGCGGCGCGCCATCTCGCGGGCCGAGACGCAGAACGCGCGCAGCTTGGTGTGCAGCGCCTCGAATTTCAGCGGATCCTGCTGGCGCAGCTCGAGATCTATGATGCCGTCATAGCACCCGGTGCGCTGCATCAGCTCTTCCGATTCGAGCAATCGATCCTTGAGCGGCATGGTTCCCATGGCGATCACCCGTGCCTGTAGTGAAGAATGGTCCACTCGTCGAGGAAGACCTGGTCGCCTGGGTGGACGACGAGCGTGGTGGCCGGATGCTCGACGATCGCCGGACCGCGCACCTCATGACCGGGCTTCAGCCGGTCCATCTCGTAGAGATCGGCCCGGTGCCAGCGCCCGCCGATATAGACCTCGCGATGTCCCTTGTGAGCGGTCTGCGGATCGGAGGTGCCGAGCGGCAAGCGTTCGAGCACCGGCTTGACCTTGTCGGCAGTCGCGGTGAGGCCGAGCTCGGTTATGGTGATGCCGACCGCACCATAGCGCGAGACCCGATGGTTGATCTTGGCATAGACTTCCTCGAAATGCGTCAAGGTCGCGCGCATGTCGGCGGCGGAGTCCATGGCGACAATGCGGGCCGGAACTTCCACGTCCTCGAGCTGGCCGGTATAGCGCGCCATCAGGAAAGGCACGGTGGCGATGGCAGAGCGGGCATGGCCGTCGGCCAGCATCTCGTCGACGGCGATCTCCCGGAGCTCCCGCCAGGTCGCGGAGATCCGCGCTCCGGTCTCTTCGAGAAGCCGATCATCGGCCGCGGTCGGGATGTCGATCTGGGTCGAGACCGAATGGCGCCGCTTGTAGTCGGCGGTGGTGCAGCCGAAGGCGGAGAAGGCGGCGGCGAACTGGAAGGTGAGTATGTCGCGGAAACCGATGCCGCGGCTGCAGCCGGCAAGATGCAGCGGTCCCGAGCCGCCATAGGAGAGAAGCGTGAACTCGGAAGGGTGGATGCCCTGGCTCGAGATGACGCGGCGAAGCGCGCTCGAGGCCTCCTGCTCCAGCATGTCGATCATGCCCTCGGCTGCCTCGTGCAGGTCGACGCCCAGCCGGTCGGCGCATTTCTCCTTGAAGACGCGGGTTGCCTTGGCGACATCGAGCTTGACCTTGCCGCCGAGGAAATACTCCGGATTGAGCCGCCCGAGAATCGCGTCGCAATCGGCGATGGTCGGCTCCGTGCCGCCGCGATCGAAGCACACCGGCCCGGGATCGGCGCCCGCGCTTTCCGGCCCGAGGCTCACCTTGGCGGTCAGCGGGTCCACTTTCAGGATCATGCCGGCGCCGGCGCCGATCGAGTCGAGATGGAGCGTCGGGACGTTGAGCTTGAAGCGATCCATGATCGGCTCGTGCTCGATCCGCGTCTGGCCGCGGGTGATCACGCCCATGTCGAAGCTCGTGCCGCCCATGTCGGAGCAGATCAGCGAGTCGTTGCCGATGAGCCTGCCGATATAGGCGGCCCCGAGGATGCCGCCGATCGGTCCCGAGATCATCGTCTCGTGCAGCCTTGGATGATTGACCGAAGTCAGGCCGCCGAAGGACAGAAGGGTCTGGACGCCATAGCGGAAGCCATGGCGTCGCGAGATCTCCTCGATGCCGGTCAGCTGCTTGCGGCCGCGGCCCGTGGCATAAGCCTCGATCAGCACGCTGTTGAGCCGCGACTGCTCGCGGATGACCGGGCGGACCTCGTGGCTGGCATAGACCTTCACCGATGCGCCGGCCTTGGCGATCTCGTCGCGGACGATCGCGGCGATCCGCTTCTCATGCACCGGATTGACATGGGAGAAGATGGTCATGATGCAGATGCTGTCGATGCGGTCGGACAGGAGCTTGCGGGCTGCCGCCACCACCTCATGCTCGTAAAGCGGAATGATCACGTCGCCGAACTGGTCGACGCGTTCGGTCACGCCATGGGTGCGTTTGCGCGGAACGAGCGGTTCGGGGTGGTGATGGGTCACCGCATGCAGCCGATCGGCATAGGAGTAGTCGGCCCAGGCCTGGAGGCCCCGGCCCATGAGCACCATATCTTCGAGCCCTTTGGTGGTGATGAGCCCGAGCTTGCTGCCGGTCCGCGACAGCAGCGTGTTCAGCATGCCGGTGCCGGAGTAGAGGACCACCCTGGCGCCGGCGAACAGGTCCGCGAGCGAGATCCCCCAGGCATCGGCCGCATCGCCCGCCGAGGCGATGAAACCTTCCGCTTCATTGTGCGGCGTGGTCGCCGCCTTGCCGATTTTGAAATGGCCCCGCTCGTCCACCAGTATGGTGTCGGTCATGGTGCCGCCGGCATCGATTCCGACCACGATGGGCTGAGATACGGCCATGCGTGCTCCCTCAAAAAGCAAGTGTCTGGCTCGCGATCCTAGGGGTTTGCGACCGCGCTTGCCTATGTGCCTTTGGGCATAGAGAATGGCGCCCGTGCTGGGAGAGCCTTCCGACCGTCGCATTACCGAGGCGCTCGCCCGCGCGATTGCCGGCATCGGTTCGGATCAACATGTCGAGCGCATGGTCGACCTGATCCGCGAGCTGGTTCCCCAGGACCTCGTCACCGTCACGCGCTACTCGACGACGCAGCGTCCGGAGTTCGTGTCGCACCGCAACTTCTCGGACGCGATGGTGAAGCGCTATCTCGAGATCTATTACCTGCATGACCCGTTCTTCGACTTCTGGCGGCGGCATCGGCGCCCGGGCGTCGTACCGCTCAAGAGTCTCGCCGGTCGGGATGTGAAGCGAGGTCGGTATGTGGCGGAATTCCTCGCTCAATCAGTCATTTGCGATGAAGTCGGGGTGCTCCTGGACGACGGGCCGGGCTGGTGCCTCGGGATCTTTCTCGATCGCAGCGAGAAGGTGTTCAGCAGCGCCGAGATCGCGAGGCTCGAAGGGCAGTTTCCGGTGTTCGCGGCGCTGCATGGGCTCGACACCAAATCGCGCCGGCCCGGCTTCATGCGCACCGATCAACCGCCGGCCATCGCCGGCAGGGTCGATGACAGTCTGCCGGAGCGGCTGTGGCCGGAGCTCAGCAGCCGCGAGCGGCAGCTCGTGGGGCTGATCCTTGCCGGCTACCCGACGGCGCTGATCGCCAAGCGGCTCGGCATCTCCGTCGGAACCGTCAAGAACCACCGGCGCAGCATCTACCGCAAGCTCGACATCACCACCGAGAGGGAGTTGTTCCTGCGCTATTTCGAGGCCGAGAGGCAGTAGGCAATAGGCAGCGAGCGGTGCCCTCCCCCTACTGCCAACTGCCTACTGCCTACTGCCCTTCACTTTCCCTCGCCCGCCTCTTCAACAAGGCTTTTTCCCGCCCGTTGCGGGTGAGCGCTGCGGCGCGTCGAAATTCGACCGCGGCCTCCTGGTGTCGCCTGAGCCTGCAGAGCAGGTCGCCGCGCACGCTCGGCAGGAGGTGATAGTCTTTGAGCGCCGGCTCGTCGATGAGCCGATCGGTGAGAGCAAGGCCGGCTGCCGGGCCTAAGACCATGGCGACGGCGACGGCGCGGTTGAGCTCGATCACCGGTGATGGCACGAGACGGGCGAGTGCCTCATAGAGCGCGGCGATGCGCTGCCAGTCGGTCGCGTCAACGGTTGGAGCGCGGGCATGGCATGCGGCAATGGCGGCCTGCAGAGCGTAGCTGCCAAGGCCGCGGCTCTCCTGCCCGGCGATTGTCTCGGCGCGGGCCAAAGCGGCAAGCCCGCGCCGGATCAGCAGGTGATCCCAGCGCCCGCGGTCCTGGTCGAGCAGAAGAATGGGATCTCCGTTGTGATTGGTGCGCGCCTTCAGCCGGGATGACTGGATCTCCATGAGAGATACCAGCCCGTGAACTTCCGACTCGTTCGGTGCAAGCCCGGCCAGGATGCGGCCGAGCCGCAACGCCTCCTCGCAGAGCTGCGGCCGC
Source organism: Aestuariivirgaceae bacterium (assembly GCA_036265615.1). GTDB lineage: Bacteria > Pseudomonadota > Alphaproteobacteria > Rhizobiales > Aestuariivirgaceae > DATAFF01. The sequence continues at coordinate 13,667 of DATAOT010000176.1, read as the reverse complement.
ATCCAGTCGTCCCCGGCGGTCGCAGTGTAGCCCTCGTTGAAGACAAGGTAGATCACTTCGAGAACGGAAGAGAGACGGTCGTTCCGCTCTGGCCCGTGCGGCACCTCGAAGGGAACGCGCCGTTGGCTCAGCGCCCTTTTGGCGCGGACAACGCGCTGGGCAATGGTCGCTTCCGGCACGAGGAAGGCACGGGCGATCTCTGCCGTGGTGAGGCCGCCAAGGAGACGGAGAGTCAGGGCAACGCGTCCTTCGGTGGTCAGCACCGGATGGCAGGCGGTGAAGATGAGACGCAGAAGATCATCTCCGATGTCGTCATCGAGAGCGCTATCGAGTTCGACCGCGGCTTCAAGACTGTCGATCGCCTGCTCCCGGCCGATCTCGTCATGCTTGCGATCGATCCGTGCCTTGCGCCGCAGCCGGTCGATGGCGCGGTTCCTGGCGGCGGCCATCAGCCAGGCGCCCGGCCGTTCGGGGATGCCGGATCCTGGCCAGCCTTCAAGGGCTGCGACAAACGCATCCTGGGCGAGCTCCTCGGCAAGCCCGATGTCGCGCACAAGGCGGGCGAGGCCGGCGATCAGCTTCGCCTGCTCGATCCGCCAGACGGCCTCGATGGTGCGGTGGATGTCGGCAGCCGGCATGGCTGCCGATCACACCATTTCGCTTCAGAGCGGGCAAGGAGGCGGCGCAGCCAGTAGTCTCCCCTCCCCCACCGTGGGGAGGGGCCGGGGGTTGGGGGGAGCAGACGAGCGACGACCCCCCACCCGGCGCTTCGCGCCCCCTACGCCCTCCCCACAAGGGGGAGGGGGCAGGAATTTACCGCCCCTGCTACTCGCTGTGCGCTACCTCCCCTTGCCCATCCGCTCGCCGAGCTTGCGATGATGCTCGACTGCCGGGCTCTCGCCGAAATCCTCGAGCTCGAAGATCTGGCGGATCTCGATCTCGCCATCCTGCTGGTACGGGTTGGGGCACCGCTTCATCCACTCGACGGCCTCCGCCTTCGACTTCGCCTGGATGATCCAGTAACCGGCCACCAGCTCCTTGGTCTCCGCGAAGGGACCATCGATCACCGTCCGCTTGTCGCCGGTGAAACGGATACGCGCGCCCTTGGCGCTCGGCTGCAGACCATTGCCGTCGAGCATGACGCCCGCCTTGACCAGTTCCTCGTTGAACTTGGCCATGGCCGACAACAGCTCCTCGGACGGCATCTTGCCGGCTTCGGAATCCTTCGTAGCCTTGACCAACACCATGAATCGCATCGCTCTCTCCTGCTGAAGGATCGTTGGAGGACCGGAAAACTCGGCCCTATCCACACGTCGAACGGCCGCCTGTCAAATCGACAGCCCACGGAATTTTTTTCGGCGAGGGATGCAAGCCCCGCCCGACGCGCAATGCCGTAATGCACGTCGATCATCAGCTTGCACATTATAAGCTAGCTTACTATATGCCTTCGCAAGGAATCCCAGATGTCGAAAAAACGCGATTTGGCTTTCACAATCAATGATGTAGCCCGCCTGTTGCGGAATTATGCCGATCAAAAGGCGGCGCAGTTCGGCATGAGCCGGGCAAAATGGGCGGTGCTCGCCCGCCTCGACCGGTTCGAAGGGCTGAAGCAGGCGGAGCTCGCCGACATGCTCGATCTCCAGCCGATCAGCCTGACCCGGCTGCTCGACGGCCTGAGCGACAATGGGCTGATCGAGCGCCGGCCCGATCCCGAGGATCGGCGGGCCAAGCGGCTGTATCTGACCGCGGCAGCACGACCCCTGCTCGAGCAATTGAGCGTGCTCGGCGACGAGCTCACCGAGGCGGCCTTCGCCGGGATCGATGCGGCCGACGAAGCGCTGCTGCTGGCACGTCTCACCGCCGTCAAGGACAATCTGCGGCGCGTGGTCCAGCGGAAGCAAGTCACATTGGACAAGCGCTATGGCTGAACCCGCTCTCAAGCTCGCGCCGCAGCCCGACACCGCGGCAGCTCAAGGCAAGCGCGCGTCCCCCGGGCGGCGGCGAGGCCGCCTTCGCCTGCTGCTGCTGGTCGTCGTCCCGGCTATCGTTCTCGTGCTCGGTGTCGGCTTCTACCTCGCAGGCGGGCGGTATATCTCGACCGACAACGCCTATGTCGGGGCACAGAAGGTGCTCATCACCCCCGACATTTCGGGCAAGGTGCAGGGCGTGCTGGTGCGCGAAGGCCAGCATGTCGGCGTCAATGACCCGCTGTTCGAAATCGACCCGGTCCCCTTTCAGCTCGCCTTGAAGCAGGCACAGAGCAAGGTCGACACCGTCAACACCCAATTCGCCACCCTCAAAAGCAATTACAACTCGCTGAGCCAGCTCATCGAGCTTGGCCAGCAAACGGTCGATCTCAGGCGCCGCGATGTCGACCGCAAGAGCGCGCTTGCGGCCAGCAAGGCCGGCACGCAGCTCGACCTCGACAACGCCAGGGCGGCTCTCCTCACCGCGGAGCTGCAGCTCCAGCTTGGGAAACAACAGCTCAGCACCACGCTGAACCAGCTGCTCGGCAATCCCGATCTGACGCTCGAACAGTTCCCGGCCTATCTGCAGGCGAAGGCGGCTTATGACCAGGCCAAGCGCGATCTCGACCATACGGTCGTGAAATCACCGATCTCGGGCACTGCCACCCAGGTGGACAGCATCCAGCTTGGCCGGTTCGTCACCGCCGGGATGCCGGTGTTCAGCGTCATCGACGATTCGGCTCCCTGGGTCGATGCCAATCCTAAGGAGACCGACATCACCTATCTCAGGGTGGGCCAGAAGGTCGACATCGAGGTCGATTCCTTTCCCGACCAGACGTTCCATGGCACGGTCAGCTCGGTGAGCCCGGGGACGGGCGCGCAATTCGCGATCCTGCCGCCGCAGAATGCCAACGGCAACTGGGTCAAGGTGGTGCAGCGCGTGCCGGTGCGGATCACCTTCGACTCCGGGCAGGACGTGTCGCTGCTGCGGGCGGGAATGAGCGTCAATGTCGAGATCGATACTGGTCGGCGCCGCACCTTCGCCTCCTTGCTCGGCGCAAGCCCGAGCCTTGCGCAGGAAGTCAAGCATTGACTGCCATTGCGGCCAGCGCTCCGGCAGCCAGTGCAGGACGCATCATGGTCACGATCTGCGCGATGAGCGCAACGATCATGCAGGCGCTCGACACCACCATCGCAAATGTGGCGCTGCCCTACATGCAGGGCTCGCTGTCTGCCTCGCTCGACCAGATCAACTGGGTGCTGACGTCCTATATCGTCGCCTCCGCCATCATGACCGCGCCTATCGGCTGGGTCGCGGACCGGTTCGGGCGCAAGCGGTTGTTCATCATCTGCGCTGCCGGCTTCACCTTCGCCTCGGTGCTTTGCGGTCTGGCGCAGAATATCGAGCAGATGGTCGCGTTCCGGCTGCTTCAGGGAGCATTCGGCGCAGCGCTGGTGCCGCTATCGCAATCGGTTCTGCTCGATGCCTACTCCGCCGAGGAGCGTGGTTCAGCCATGGCGATCTGGGGCATCGGCGTGATGCTCGGCCCGATCATGGGGCCGACGCTCGGCGCCTGGCTGACGGAGAATTACAGCTGGCACTGGGTGTTCTTCATCAACCTGCCAATCGGCATCCTGACGGTTGCCGGCCTCATGATCTTCATGCCGGAGACGGCGCGGAACAGCGAGCGGCGGTTCGACTGGTTCGGGTTCGCCGCGCTCGCCGTCGCGATCGGCTCGTTGCAGATGATGCTGGACCGCGGTGAGCAGCTCGGCTGGTTCGAATCGAACGAGGTCATGGCGGAGGCGGTGATCGCCGCGGCAGCCTTCTATTTCTTCCTGGCTCATTCGCTGACCGCAAGCTCTCCTTTCGTGCGCTTCGAGCTGTTCAAAGATCGAAACTTCGTCGCGGGATGCGTGTTCATGATGGTCATCGGCGTGGTGCTCTTCGGCACGATGGCTCTGGTGACACCGTTCATGCAGCATGTGATCGGCTATCCGATTCTGACAGCGGGGCTGCTGCTTGCCGCCCGCGGCGTGGGCACGCTCGTGGCGATGATCATCGTCGGGCGGCTGCTGAACCTGGTCGAGGCCCGCTATCTGGTGTTCACCGGGCTCACGCTTGCGACCTTCACGCTCCATCAGATGGTCGGGTTCACCGACCAGACCTCGTCGGAGTCGATCATCATCGCGAGCCTGATGCAGGGCTTCGGTCTCGGGCTGGTTTTCGTGCCGTTGAGCACGGTGGCCTTTGCAACCCTGCCCGCCCATCTGCGCACGGAAGGGACTGCCGTCCTCACGCTTTTGCGCAACATCGGGAGCTCGATCGGGATTTCCGTCGTGATTGCCCAGCTCACCAAGGCGACGACCCGCATGCACGCCAATCTCGCGGAGTTCATCACGCCGTTCAATGATGCGTTGAAGGCACCCGACGTGGCCTCAATCATTAACATGGCGAGCAATTCCGGGCGGGCAATGATGGAGGCGCTCATCACTCAGCAGGCCACCATCATTGCCTACGCAAACGACTTCAAACTTCTGATGTGGCTCACCTTGATGACGATTCCCTTCGTCATCCTGATCGGATCAGCACGGCTGCGGCCGTCCGGCGGCAATGCATCGGAAGCGGCGGCGGCGTTCGATTGAGATCAGCGCTCGACAACGACCATCCACATGATCCCGAAACGGTCCATAACCATGCCGAAACTGCTCGAAAAGAAGGTCTTTGCCAGCGGAAATTGCACCTGACCGCCATCGCTCAAGGCCGTGAACTTGCTTTCGGCCTCGGCATCGTCGGCGACGCTCAGACTGAGCGAGAAGCCACGAAATTCCGGCTTGCCGGCGCAGCGGCCGTCGGAGATCAGGAGGGCGGTGTCGCCGATGCGCAGCGCCGCATGCATGATCTTGTTTTCGGCCCCGGGCGGCGTCATGCCCGGCTTGGGATCTGGATTGTCCTTGAACCGCACCATCCTCCCGACTTCAGCACCGAGAACACGGCGGTAATACTCGATCGCCTCTTCGGCGCGGCCATCCAAGAAAAGATAGGGGGCGACTTTCATGGTACCTCCAGGTTGTGTTGCGAGGCGCGAACGATAGTCGCGGGCGCCCGACACGTGAAGCGAAATCGATTGATCCATTCGACAACCCTGGCCTGTATCGGGTAATGAGCTACAAAGGGAACCGCAACGAACCGATCCGAATAGATTGGCGTTGCGGAACCAACGGCTTGAGCAGGCACTTTCCTTCCTTCACAGAACAACGAAAGGTGAAGCCATGATCTTACCGATAGTCAGAGTTCTCCTGCTGAGTTCGATCCTGGGAGGGTTTGCGGTGAGCGCGAGCTTCGCCCAGGGAACACAAGGAGGCCAGGGCCAGGGCGGCCAGATGCAAGGCGGCGGGGCCGGCGGCGGTGCCGGCGGAGGGCAGGTCATTCCGCCGCCAGGCACGCCGAAGTCAGGTGCCAGCCAGGAGCACAAGCAGAAGCAACAGCAGACCCAGGGCGAGCAGGGTCAACCCCAGACAATGGAGCGCAAGCGCCATCGCGGGCAGGAAGGCCAAGGCGAACAGGCCGGCAAGAGAGAAGGCGGGCGCGAGGAAATGGCGCGTGGCGATCATGAGCGGCGCCACAGCAGGGAAGGCCGCTTCCGCTATTACCATGGCGGATTCTGGTATGCCGAGCCGTGGTGGACGGTGGGGGTGATCGTCAACGACCGGCATGTCAGGTGGTGCAGGCGGCACTATCCCACATATCGGGTGGGCAGCAACACCTACATCACCCCGTATGGACGGCGTCGCGTCTGCATCAGTCCGTTCAGCTGAGACCCTAGAAGGAGCCTTGTCGATCCCTCCATGTCGCAAGAATGCCCCGATGGCTTGCTAACCGGCCGCGGCGTTCGCGTAGGCGTGGAGGATCGACATGAGCAATGTCGTATTCGCAGCAATTTGTGCTGTCATCGCGTGTTCAGCGCACTTCAATCACGACATCCATCTGAATTCGATCCAACCGAACAAGTGGACAGCGACGATTCACCGACCGACGGCGAAGAAGGACCGCTCGCCTGACAGCGGCATTTGCCACCCCATGGTTGCATCATCCGTCGATCGTGAAGACCAAGCACTCTGCACACGGGTTTGTGAAGGGACGGCCACGATCCTGTCCATCTTTGTGTTGCAGGGTTCCCCCGCCGGTCATCAGCTCACGGCGGCTTATGACGGGTGAAGCGCGGCGGGGTTTGGACGAGGGCGCTTCTGTTAGTAATCGTCCGTGGGCGGGGCGGCGTCATGTAAGGGGCTTGGGCCGCCCCGCTTCAATTCCGTCGAGCCAATGCAAAGAGGGCGGCCGCTCGGACCGCCCTCGGTGATTTCGAAGGCCGGTTCAGGCAGCCTTCTTGTTCACCTTGCTCTCGGCAATTGCCGTGAGCTTCTTGTCGGTAGCCTTCTCTTCTTCGAGGTTCTGCTGGAGCACCCGGGCGCAGTCCGGGCGGCCGAGTTGCTTGGCCCAGGCAATCAGCGTGCCATAGCGGGTGATCTCGTAATGCTCGACTGCCTGTGCAGAGGCCAGAAGCGCGGCGTCGAGAACTTCCTTATCGCCAATGTCGCCGGCAACCTCATTTGCTTCCTTGATGATGCCATCAATGGCTGGGCAGTCCACCGCCTTGGGCGATTTGCCATGCATCTGGAACACCTGCTCGAGCCGCTTCACATGGCCCTTGGTCTCCGTCAAGTGAGTCTCGAAACCCTGCTTGAGCTGCCGATCTGTCGCCTTCGAGATCATCGTCGGCAAAGCCTTCGTGATCTGATTTTCAGCGTAATAGATGTCCTGCAAAGTGTGGACGAACAAATCATCCAATGTCCGAATGTCCTTCGTGAAAAGGCCCATAGCGCACTCCTTGACTGTTGGTGGTGACTGTAGCCTCACAACGTCAGGGCGCCGCATGGGTTCCCGGCAGCTACGATTTTTAAGGACTATAGTCCGATAAATAAGGCGTTTGAATTCCCGTCCGGTCAGAACGCCATGCCGCTCATGAATTTCCAGCTGGCGCCGATACGAAAGATGTTGTCGCCGAAGTCGACATCGAAATTGCTGCAGACCAGCGTGACGTCGCACACCGTTGCTTTCTCATCGGTATAGTCGTCGTGCAGAAACTCGGCACGGACCAGCACATTGTCGGTGACCGCATATTCGAGCCCGCCGCCGACGCTCCAGCCGGTCGCGTGGCCGCCGTCGTCGAGCCCGTTGTTTGCCTTGACATCGAAGTCCGCGACAGCCAGCCCGCCGGCCGCATAGATCAGCAGCCGGTCGATCGCATAGCCAAGGCGGCCCCTGATATGGGCAACCCAATCCATGCCGTGCTCGAAGCGGACGCCGTCGACATTGTCCTTGCCATCGCCGGCGGCCACGCCACCAAAGTCCATGTCAAGGCCGAAAACGACGTTGCCTGCTTGAAAATTGACGCCGCCGAGCACGCCACCGGCAAAGCCATTGAAGTCACGATCGAAATCAAGGTCGCGATTCTCGACACTGACATTGGCCTGGATGAAGCCGACGTGAACGCCGCCATAGACGCCGGTCCAATCATACGGGGCAACATCGGCGAGGTAATCGGCTGCCTTTGCCGGTGACGCCAGCACAAGCGCAAAAGCAACAGCAACAATGGCGTTGCGCATCATCCACCCGCCTTGGCAGCTCGAACCCCGAATCACCGCCCTGAAGAAAGTCTAAGCCAATCGACAGCCAGGACAATCTTTTCAGGCTGCTCGCCAACATGTTGGTCGCGCTCGCGCCGCTCCATGCCGATTGACATCCGGTGCAGAACGGTGATACTTAAGCACATGCTTAACTATTCGACCACTCTCGATCTCACCTTCCAGGCGCTGTCCGATCCGTCGCGGCGGGCGATGGTCGAGCGGCTGGTCCGTGGACCGGCATCGGTCAGCGAGCTTGCGAAGCCGCTCGATATGACGCTCTCGGCGGTGGTGCAGCATCTGTCGGTCCTGGAGGCGAGCGGGCTGGTGCGCTCGCAGAAGTCCGGGCGGACCCGCATCTGCAGCATCGAACCGAAGGCCCTGCAGGCTGCCGAACGATGGATCGCTCAGCGCCGCAGCATCTGGGAACGGCGGCTCGACCGGCTCGAGCGATATCTCACCGAATCAAAAGCAAAGGAGTAGTTCATGGCCAAGTCGTCCGTCGTGCACGCCACCTTCGTCGTCGAACGCACCTTCAATGCCTCACCGGCCGAGGTGTTCAACGCATTTGCCGATCCCAAGGCCAAGGCGCAGTGGTTCGTCGGTCCCAAGGAATGGGAGAGCGGTCCGCGGGAATTCGATTTTCGCGTCGGCGGCCGGGAGCTGAGCAGCGGCGGACCGAAAGGTGGCCCGATCCACAGTTTCGACTGCATCTATCAGGACATCGTGCCCAATCGGCGCATCATCTACACCTATGACATGCATCTCGACCAAAACCGGATCTCGGTTTCGCTGGCAACGATCGAGCTCACGCCTGCCGGCAAGGGAACGCGCCTCGTCTTGACCGAACAGGGCGCCTTCCTCGATGGCTACGACGATGCCGGGCAGCGCGAGCACGGCACCAACCTGCTGGTGGACGCCCTCGGCGCTTTCCTGGAGCGGCGAGCGTCAGGCAGCAGGCACTGAGGCCACTTGCTCCCCTCCCCTCCGTGGAGAGGGGTCGGGGGTGGGGGATGGAGCCATGGCCGCAGCCCCACCCGGCGCTTCGCGCCAGCCTCCCCACAAGGGGAGGGGTCATGGTCCTCGCTCGCCACATGTCAACCCCAGGTGGGTCTTCGGCCGGTATCAGGCCTTCGCGTCATCCGCCGCTTGCCAGGCGTGAGACCAATCGCTTGGGAGCGACCAGGCGGTAGCTGCGCTCGATCATCCTGCCGACCTCGTCCCAATCAGGCCGGTTGTCGAGCCTGATGCCGATCCAGCCCTTGTGACCGACATAGGGCGGTACGAAACAGCTTTCCGGGTTTGCTGCCACGATGACCGCCTGAAAGCCATCCGGTGCCTTGAGCCAGACCGAGACCCGGCCATCGCCCCGCTTCTCCATCGCGAAAATCTTGTCCCGCACCCTGAAAGTGGGATCTCCCCAGGCTTCCTTTTCAGTTGCCTCTGGCAAGGCGAGGCAAATTGCCCTTAGGTGCTCGGTGATCTTCTTCGACATGCCTCAATCGTCCAGCAGGAGGAAACGTCGATGACACGAGAAGAGAGGGGCTTCGGCAATCTCTCCCGTTCGGCCATGGCCTTTGTCCTGGCCGGCGGGCGCGGCAGCCGCCTCATGGAACTCACCGACCGCCGTGCTAAGCCGGCGGTGTTCTTCGGGGGCAAGTCGCGCATCATCGATTTTGCTTTGTCCAACGCCCTCAATTCCGGCATCCGGCGCATCTGCGTGGCGACCCAGTACAAGGCACACAGCCTGATCCGGCATTTGCAACGCGGCTGGAACTTCCTGCGGCCTGAACGCAACGAGTTCTTCGACATCCTGCCGGCGTCGCAGAGGGTCGCCGAGGACAAATGGTACCTCGGCACGGCCGATGCCGTGACGCAGAACATCGATATCATCGCGAGCAATGCACCGCGCTACATGGTGATCCTGGCCGGCGACCATGTGTACAAGATGGATTATGAGCGGATGCTCGTCCAGCATGCCGAATCGGGGGCGGATGTCACCGTCGGCTGCATTGAGGTGCCGCGCGCCGAGGCCAGCGGCTTCGGCGTGATGAAGGTCGATGCGAGGAACCGCATCACCGACTTCATTGAAAAGCCGGCGCACCCGCCGGGAATGCCGGACGACCCGAAGCGCGCACTGGCCAGCATGGGGATCTATGTCTTCGAAACCGCGCGGCTCATCGACATCCTACGGCAGGATGCCAACGATCCGGGATCGACCCATGATTTCGGCAGGGACATCATCCCGGCGCTGGTGCGCAGCGGCAATGCCAGCGCCCACCGTTTCTCGGAGAGCTGCGTGCGGTCGGGAACCGAGGCAGAACCGTACTGGCGGGACGTCGGAACGATCGATGCCTTCTGGGAGGCCAATATCGACCTCACCGATTTCGTTCCTGCGCTCGATCTCTATGACCGGCAATGGCCGATCTGGACTTATGCGGAGATCACCCCGCCGGCCAAGTTCATTCATGACGAGAACGGGCGGCGCGGGATGGCAACGAGCTCACTGGTTTCGGGTGGCTGCATCATCTCGGGCACGCGCATCGACAAGTCGCTGCTGTTCACCGGCGTGTGCACGCATTCCTATGGCGAGCTCACCCATGTCGTCGCCCTGCCCTATGCCACCATTGGCCGGCATGCCCGCTTGAGCCGCGTGGTCATCGATCGCGGGGTCACCATTCCGGAGCGACTGATCGTCGGGGAGGATCCGGAAGAGGATGCGCGGCGCTTCCGTCGAACACCTTCGGGGATCTGTCTCATCACCCAACCGATGATCGATCGGCTGCAGGGCTGATCGTGCGCGTGCTGATGGTCGCTGCGGAGTGCGTGCCGCTCATGAAGACCGGCGGTCTTGCGGACGCGGTCGGCGGGCTTTCACGGGCACTCGGTTCGCTGGGCTGCGAGGTGCGGGTGCTCCTGCCCTGCTACGCTGCCGTCGCGCAGCATATGCAGGACCCGCATGTGATCGCCTCCTTCGATGATCTCTTCGGCGGTCCGGCAAGGCTGGTGCGGGCACAGGTCGATGACAGCCCGACCTTCGTTCTGGTCGATGCGCCGCACCTCTACGGCCGGCCGGGCAATCCCTATCTGGGGCCGGACGGCAAGGATTATGCCGACAATCATTTCAGATTCGCGGCCCTGTGCCGGGCAGCGGCGCGGCTTGTCGTTGCCGAGCCGGATGGCTGGACCGTCGACGTCGTGCATGGCCATGACTGGCAGGCCGGGCTCGTCAGCGCCTATCTCAGGCTTGGCGATGCCGGCCTGCCGCCGAGCATCTTCACCGTCCACAACATCGCCTTTGCCGGGCTGTTCCCGGCGGACCAGCTGTCATCCCTCGGTCTGCCCGACTCGTTCTTCCATCCGGAAAGGCTGGAGTTCTATGGCCAGATCTCGTTCCTCAAGGCGGGGCTCGTGTTCTCCGATCGGGTCACGACTGTCAGTCCGACCTACGCGCAGGAAATACAGAGCACCGAGCTCGGCATGGGATTTCAGGGCGTGCTGCTGGCGCGAGCGAACGACTTCTGCGGCATTCTGAACGGCATCGACGAGACCGTGTGGAATCCCGAAACCGACCCGCTGATTGCACAACCCTTCCATCCCCGTTCGCTTGCCGGGAAGCGGGTCAATCGCGTGGCGGCGCAGTCGGCCATGAAGCTTGATCCGGATGCCGCGGCGCTGCTCTTCACTGTCGTCAGCCGGCTGACGCATCAAAAGGGCCTCGACCTCCTGGCGGCGGCCCTGCCCGGCCTGGTGGCCCGGGGCGGGCAGCTGGCCTTGCTCGGTTCCGGCTCGGCCGAGCTCGAGGCTCTCTTCGAGCGAGCCGCGGCCGACCATCCCGGACGGGTGGGCGTGCGCATCGGCTATGATGAACCATTGTCGCATCTGTTGATTGCCGGCGGCGATGCGATCGTCTTGCCGTCGCGCTTCGAACCCTGCGGTCTCACCCAGCTCTATGGATTGCGCTATGGCACGATCCCGATCGTGGCGCGAACCGGGGGCCTCAGCGATTCCGTCATCGATGCGAATGCTGCCGGGGTGGCGGTTGGCGCTGCGACCGGCATCGTGTTCGGACCGGACAGCCGCGAAGAGCTCGAGCGGGCACTCGCGCGCGCCTTCGACCTCTTTGCCGACCGCGCAGAGTGGCAGCGCCTCATCCGTGCAGCAATGAAGCAGCCGGTCGGATGGAGACGGTCGGCGGAATCCTATAATGCGATCTATGATCAGGCACGGGAAGGACGGCGCCCATGACGGCATGCCGCATATATTGAAGGTGCAGGCTCAATCGACGGTTTCGACACTCGTCCCGATGAACTTGCCGCGCGTCTTGCGATAGTTCTCCTCGGGATCGTAGGGCACCGCATCGAGATTGAGATCGCGTGCCGTCATGCGGCCAACCGAGGCAATCAGCTGGTAGCCCGCAATGATGCGGTCACGCTCGGCGGTGGCCAGCAGCACCTCGGAATCGACCAGCTCCTGCTCGGCATCGAGCACGTCGAGGACCGTCCGTGTGCCGGCCCGCAGTTCCTGCTCGACGCCCTGAAGCGCCTGGCGGTTGGCCTCGACCTGAACCCGGGCCGCGCGGATCGTCGACGTCGCTGCAAGCAGCAGGTTCCAGGATTCGGTGACCTGCTGGCGGACCTGACGGCGAATGTCGAGAATCTCGAGTGCCCGCTGGCTTGCGGTCTGCTTGGCTTCGCGGATCCGGGAATAGACCTGGCCGCCCTCATAGATCGGCATGGTGACCTGACCGAAAACGGCGCCTTGCTCGTTCCAATCCAAGCCATCGCTCGGCTGCTGATTGTGGGCGTATTGGGCATTGATCGAGACTTCCGGCAGGAGTTCGCCGCGGACCAGGTCGATATTGTGCCGTGCCGCCTCTTCGTTGAAGGCGGCAGCCAGCACGTTCGGATTGCCGCGATCGGCAATGGCCAGCGCGGCATCGAGCGAGGGCGGCGCCTGCTTCGACAAAGGCGGGAAGCGCAGGGTGCCGGGGACCTGGCCGACGACGCGGGCATAGAAGGCCAGCGATGATGCAAGGTCGGATTGGGCCCGGGCGAGCGCGGCGCGCGACAGAGCCAGGCGGGCGCGGGCCTGCGACACGTCGGTGCGGGTATCCTCGCCGACCTTCAGGCGCTCCTCGGAGGCGCGCAATTGCGCCCTCAGAGCGGTGATATTCTTCTGCCGCAGGCCAAGAATGTTGCGGTCCCTGATGACGTTCATATAGGCGCTGGCGGCATCGAGCAGAACCTGCTGCTCGACGGCGAGGAGAGATTGCCGCCCGGCGTTGACGATAGCCTCGGCACGCGCCGTGCCGCTCACAGTGCGAAAGCCGCGAAAGACCGGCTGGGACAGGGTGATGGCGGCGCCAAGAGGCTGCCTGTCGTGGCCCTTGCCGCGGTTCGAATTGACCCAGGCGATCCCGGCATTGGCCTCGGCGGTGATGACGGGGCGCCAGCCCGAGAGGGCTTGCGGCACCGCCTCGTCAGTGGCGCGCTGGCGGGCGCGTTCGGCGCGCAAGGCGGGATTGCCGGCATAGGCGAAGGCGAGGGCCTGGGCAATCGACACCGTTTCGGCGCCACGCAGCGGCTGCGGGGCGACGGCAGCGGCAGACAGCATGAGGAGCGTTGCTGCGAGGTTAGTCCTCGTTGAGGGCATGGGCAAAACTGTCGGTGAATGGCTGGATGAGATAGTCGAGCAGCGTGCGATTGCCGGTGATGATGGCAACCTCGGTCGGCATTCCCGAATAGAGCTTGACCTGAGGGAGGCGCTTGAGCTCGGCTTCGTCGACCCGCACTGTTGCGGTGAAGAATGACTGACCCGAGCGCTCATCGGTAAAGGCATCGGCCGACACCCGCGTGACCTCGCCGTCAAGGGTCGGCGTGGTCCGTTGCTTGAAGGCGACGAAGCGGACATTGGCTTTGAGCCCACGATGCACCACATCGATATCGAGCGGCTGGACACGGGCTTCGATGACAAGCTCGTCCTTGCTCGGGACAATGTCGAGCAACGCTCCAC